>CAJUPK010000019.1 GCA_910588415.1 uncultured Oscillospiraceae bacterium
AGCAGGCCCGGGTCAGCGAGAGCAGCTTTGTCTCCAGCACAGGCTATGGCTACGGGGACCGTGGCCGGGATGTGCTGGACGAAGTCTACGCCCAGGCCTTTGGCGCGGAGGATGCCCTGGTGCGCTATAACTTTGTCAGCGGCACCCATGCCCTCACCGTGGCCCTGTTTGGCGTGCTGCGGCCAGGAGACACGGTGCTTTGCGCCACAGGCACCCCTTATGACACCATCCAAGGGGTCTTTGGCCTGCCTGGCCGGGAGGAGCCCGGCTGCCTGAAAGATTTCGGCGTGGTCTACGAGCAGGTGGACTTGCTGCCGGACGGCACCCCGGATTATGTTGAGCTGGAAAAGGAGATCACCTCTGACTGCCGGATGGTGTACATCCAGCGCTCCCGGGGCTACAGCCTGCGGCCCTCCCTGCGGCTGGAGGAGATTGAAAAGCTGGCCAGGTTAGCCAAGCGCAAAGCCCCCCAGTGCATTGTGATGGTGGACAACTGTTACGGCGAGTTTGTAGAGCGGGAGGAGCCTGTGGCCCACGGCGCGGACCTGATGGCCGGCTCGCTGATCAAGAACGCAGGCGGCGGCGTGGCCCCTACCGGAGGGTACATCGCCGGACGGAAGGACCTGGTAGAGCTGTGCTCCTACCGGCTGACCACCCCGGGCACAGGCCGGGAACTGGGCTGCACCCTGGGCCACAACCGGGAGCTGTTTATGGGGGCTTTTCACGCGCCCTATGTCACAGGCGAGGCCCTGAAGACCGGGGTTTTTGCCGCAGCGCTGTTCAGCAGGCTGGGCTTTGCGGTGACGCCCCGGCCAGACGAGTTCCGCACGGACATTATCCAGGCCATCGAGCTGCGCACCCGAGAGGCGCTGATTGCCTTTTGCCGGGGAATTCAGAAAGCCTCTCCTGTGGACGCCTTTGTGGTGCCAGAGCCCAGCCCCATGCCCGGCTATGACAGTGATGTGATCATGGCGGCAGGCACCTTTACCCTGGGGGCCTCCATTGAGCTGTCTGCGGACGGCCCCTTGCGGGAGCCCTTTGCCGTGTGGATGCAGGGCGGGCTGAACTATCCCAGCGGGGAGCTGGGTGTGCTGCTGGCCGCCGGAGAGATGATGAAAGAGGGGCTTATTGGAACCGGGCTTTAAAAATCTGTATCTACGGGTTTTTAACTGCGCCAACTTCCTTCCCCGTGCATGTTCCTTATAGAGAGAGCAGAAGGCCTTGCGGACAACCGCGGGCCTTCTGCTCTCTCTAGTTTGCTATTATCCTTGTATACGGTGGGATGTATGTACAGCCATACACGGCCGCACCGCCTGTGTACGGCCCAGATACCAGCCTACAGCTGGTCCGGCTTCTCGTCCGAGGACTGCCAGACCTCCTGGAAAAATTGGTACATGGGCAGCAGCCCGGCAAAGGACTTTGCCAGCAGTTCCGACAGCCGGGGAGAGAAAATCTCCTGGCCAAACAGGTTCTCATAGCCCACGCTCAGCTGCCTGCGGTTGTACCAGGGGTCAATGATCTCGTCATAATGACCCTTGGGCCGCTTATACACATCGCCCCACAGGCGGCTGCGCTCTCCCTGGGGGATCCCCCGCACCAGCTGCCGGAAGCGCTCTGGGTCCCGGTCAATCTGCTGGCGGAACAGCTCTGCCTGGCCAGCGGTGCGGTCCCAAAAGCCCAGGCCATGGGAGGTGCCCTCCAGCCCCAGCTCAAACCATAGCATGGGTCCACGGTTCCGGGCGTCCTCCTGCTGCAGGGAAAACCACAGGTGGTCCTTATAGGGCCCCCGGCCATAGAGCCGTCGGGCGTCCCGATAAATACGGGATACCTGGGGCACAAGATCCCCCTGGGGCCACAGTTTCTTCATGCGGGCAGCCGTGTCCCCGGCCAGCTCCCGGAAGGGTCTGTCCAAAACCTCTAAGAATTCCTCTTTATGCTCCAAAAACCATGGCCGCTCATTGTTCAGCGAAAGCTCCCACAGAAAGTCCACGCTCCGCTGAGAAAAGCCCTGAAACATGAGACCCTCTCCTCTATCATATGTGTTGCCCCCGGTTGCCTGCGTTTTGGGCATACCCCTTTGGCAGGCAGCACGCAAAGTCCATGGGAGCCTATGCACCCTGGGGGACCAGCCCCCCTCCGGTCTACTCCGGGAATGTCCAAAATAAAGAGTAAAAAGGCGAGGCTCCGACGCACAAACGGGAAAAGTTTCGTCGTCTCATGGAGTTGGCTTTGCCAACTCTCTGCCGCCGGAGGCCACTCTATCCTCATATACTCTTCTTTGGGACACGCCTTCTACTCCCCCAGCCAGTATAGGGAAGTGTCGCTCAAAGTATAGCCCAGCTGCCTGTACAGCTCCTGCAGGGCCAGGTCTTCCGCGGGAATATGGGCAAAGGGGGCCAGGCCCTGTTCCAGGCACCAGGCGGTTACTCCGGACAGAAGGGCCTGGGCCGCGCCCCGCTCCATATAGGGGGGCTTCACAGACAACATTCCCAGGCCGCCCTCTGGGTACAGGCCCGCCAGGCCCTGGAGCTGGCCGCCTTCAAACAGCCCCCGCATCACCCCAGCCCGCAGGCGTTCCCGCAGTTCCTCCCGCTCAAACTCTCCGGGAAACTCTTCCAGGATTCTCTCCACCTGGTCCTCGCCCAGCGGGTCCAGGACAAAGTCCCCGGCAGAGGGCGGCAAAGGCTCCAGGTACGCTGCTGCCCGACACTCCAGCTGCTGCCCATAGCCCAGGATGTCCCCTACCAGTCGGGCGTTTTCCGGGTCATGCACAGCCACCTGGCCCGGTTTCAGCAGCCCCACGCTCAGGGCCTCTCCGGCCTGGGTGTTCTCCGCTGCCAGCAGATAGGCCCGGCTGGCGGGTACATACACCAGCGCGCCGTCCTCCCGCACAGCGGCCACAGTGCCCTGGCCCCGGCGCAACAGTTCTACCATATCCATGTACAGGATCGGGTCACGCCCCAAGTAGGAACATGCCCGCTGCTCAAGCTCTTTCATTGACATCCATCCTTTTCACCGCTTTTAGGGCCTGTGTGCAAGTACGCTATAGTATGCACCGTGTACAGCTATACGCTGCTTGTACAGCCAGTTAAACCTGCCTGTTGTCAGAGTGTGATCAAACCAGCCAAATATACAGATGAAACTCTCATAAAATAAGCGACCGGAGAAGCAGGGAGGAGACCCGGCAGATCCATAATCCAGGCAGGCCGTCCTTGGGGGACTTCCGCTCCAAAGGGTCCCGCGATTTGCCCCGCAAGGCCCGGACCAGCCGGAAAGCGCCCCCATTCCCCTTGTTTTCCAGCTATGGGTACAGGTTCTTACAGCCGGGCAATGGTCTTTGCCAGCAGCTGGGCGGATTTGTCCGCGCACTCCTTGGCAAAGGCGGGAAAATCCGCCGGGGACTCATCGTTGGCATTGTCTGAAATGGCCCGCAGCACCGCGAAGGGGACCCTGTTCATATAGCAGGCCTGGGCAATGCTGGCCCCCTCCATCTCCACGGCCTTGGCCCCAAAGGTCTCGTTCAGCCAGCGGCTTTTGGCCGGGTCAGCCACAAAGGCGTCTCCCGTGGCAATTACCCCCAGGTGAGCCCCGCCGTAGATGGTTTTGGCCTCTTCCAGCAAAACCTCCGCCGCCTGCTTGTCACTGTGCAGCTGGATAAAGGATTCCTCCTCCTCGCCCCGGCAGATGGACAGGCAGCCCAGGGGATCTCCCAGGGGGGTGGGGTCAAAGTCGTGCTGCACACACTGGCTGGCCACCACCAGGTCCCCAATGCCCACGCCCACGCCGCCGGCCACGCCCAGGTTGATCACCAGCCGGGGGCTGTACTCTAAAATCATAATCTGGGCGCACACAGCGGAGTTCACCTTGCCAGGCGCGCACTTGGCCACCACGCAGTCCACGCCGTCCAGGCGGCCCTGGTGAAAGACCAGCCCCGCGATCTCCCGGGTCTTGTCCTCCTCTAAGCGGGCGATCAGTCCCTTTACCTCCATAGTCATGGCGCCAATAATGCCAATGGGTTTCTGTCTGCTTGCTTCTGTCATACAATCACGTCCTTTTTTGTAATAGCCTGTCCTTTGATGGATTCTTTGGCTTGTTCATAGTTCGTTCCTGTTTATGCCTGCTTTTCTGTAAATATCCTGGAGGTCTGTCCTGCTCCTATCCGGCCTGCCGGGCGGACCCGCCGTGGATTTACTTTTTGGCCGTCTTCTCCCGGATGAAAGCCTGAAAGGCCTCCCATTCCCCCAGGGTGAAGCCGTACTGGTCCACCATGTAGGCGTTGTCCGGGCCATAGTACAGGTAGAGGTACTGGCCTTTGCGGCGCAGGTCTGTCAGCTGGAAATAGGGGATGACGCTGGCGGACTGCACCCCGGAGACCCGGAACACCTCGGGGTAGAAGGCGTAGTGGGCGGTTTGGGACTGGCCCCGGCCAAAGACCTTGCGCTGGATTTTCTCTATGGTGTTGGGCATGGAGATCAGCTTGTAGGCATAGTACCCGGTGATGGCTGCGGCGGCCAGCTTCATCCACCACTCGGTATCCAGCAGAAAGGCGCAGGCCACCATGACCAGGCACAGGACAGAGCCAAAGACCAGCTCGCCGATATTCTTCACATAGGCCTGGTAGACGCTGAAGTGGTGGATGGCCTCTTTAGTGCAGTCGGTGTCATTGGCAAACAGCAGCTCGCCGTCCGCCTGGTTGGCCCCATGGGTCTTGTGGTACTGAGAGAGCTGTTCGGCCAGCCGGGCCTTGGCCTTTTTGTCCCGCTTGCTTTTCAGGGGCATGTATACCAAGGGGACCACCACAGAGGCCAGCAGAAGGGCCAGCAGCACCAGCATACCAGTGGTATCCGCTGGGCTGGGCTCCGGCTTTTCTGTCAGGCGGGTAAAGTGGACTGAGGCGGCCAGGTCTTCTACCAGGGCCTTCTGCTCTGGGGTGATGGGATTGGCGCCGCCGTACACATCGATGTTTAAGGCATAGCCATTAACAATGGTGCCATAGAGAAGCTCATGCATGGGATTTTCCCCCGCCATGTCCAGCTGCACCCAATAGAAAAGAATGTCCCCAGCAGGGTACCAGCCCCGCTGGACTTTCAGGTTTTCACTGTCAGACTGAATGAGCTTTTCCAGCACCTGGTTCTGTTCCTCCTGGCTTAGAAGGCTGAGATTGTGGATTTGCTGGGAGTAGTCGGAGACTTTCCGCATAACGGAGATGCTGGTCTGCTTATCCTCGGAGATAAAATTGGCCAATATGCCCATTTCCCTGTAATCGTTCAGTTTGGAGGCCGGGTCCCCCACGCCCGCCAGGGCCCAGAGGGGGTCGTCCTCTGGCAGCTCTGGGCCAAGCTGGTACAGCCCCTCCGGGGCATCCATGGTAAAGTCTTCTGTGCCCCAGGTGTCCGCCTGCACCAGAACGGGCAGGGCGGCCAAAAGGGCCAGGGCCAGTAGGAGCGAGAGAGTTTTTTTCAAAGGAGAGACCTTCTTTCCCATAAATTTTTTGATGGTCGTCCTGGGGCAGACTGCTGGGAGAGCCAGGGCTTTCCGTATGGCCCGTGGACCCATCGCGGAGAAGCCTTCCCAGGCACTGCCTGGCATTTTGGATAGCACGGACAAAAGTTTTTCTCGGACTTTTGCCAAGCAAAAGCGAGCGCTGCGGCTTGCCGCAGTCTGTGCCGTGTACATTATAGCATAGCTCCCCCGGCATTTGCAAATATTCTTGGACAAAACCTGAAAACCCTGCTGGGAGAAAAACTGGGGCAAATGGGAGCAAAGATAAAACTTTGCTTCTTCAACACTTGACGTTGGCCCCGCAATGGCGTAAAATGGGACTAGTACACACACTGCATACATTGGTATAGACCAAATACTGGCCGGCTCTGTGGGGCGGGTGCCCCCTATGCGGCAAAAAGAAAGGACGGCGACAGCTATGGTCACTGCAGTTATCACCGGCGCTTCCAGCGGACTGGGCAAGGAATATATCAGCGCTATCATCGCCCAATACCCCAGTGTGGACGCCTTTTGGCTAGTGGCAAGGCGCAAAGAGCTTTTGCGGGAGATTGCCGAGGAACACCCGGACAAAACCATTGCAGCCATCTCCTTGGACCTTACGAAAGAGGAGAGCGTGGATGTGTTTGAACAGCTGCTGAAGGAGAACAACCCGGAGATCAAGGTGCTGGTCAACAATGCGGGCTTTGGCAAGTGCGACGACTTTTTCTCCTCGAACCGACGGGTCCAGACCGACATGGTGGACCTGAACTGCCGGGCGCTTACAGGCATCACCCGGCTGTGCCTGCCCTATATGCTGGACGACAGTCTGGTGCTGAACATATCCTCCATTGCAGCCTTTGCCCCCACGCCCCGCATGTCTGTGTATTGTGCCACAAAATCCTTTGTACTGACCTTTTCCAAGGCCCTGCATGACGAGCTGCGGCCCCGGGGCATCAAGGTGCTGGCGGTGTGCCCCGGACCCATGGACACGGAATTCTGGCGGGTGGCCAATGTGCCGGAGGGCAAGTCCCGGCTGATTGACAAGCTGCCCCGGGTGAGCCCAAAGGCTGTGGCGGAGGGCTCTCTGCGGGCGGCCAAGCGGGGCAAGCTGGTGTATACCAACAGCTTTTTCTATAAGCTGTACCGGCTGCTGGGCAAGCTGCTGCCCCATGGGTTTATCATGCAGTTTACGGAGATATAGGAGGTGCCCAAAATGCAATACAACATAACGGCTCAGCAGGGTCCGGTGGCCCTGCGCCCCTTGACGCCCGCGGACGGGTCCCTGCTGCTCAGCTGGCTGACAGACCCCCGGGTATTGGAGTACTGGGAGGGACCCAGCGCGGTCTTTACCCCGGAACGCATCCGGGAGGACTTCTTTGAGGAGGAGTGGAACGCCTCCCAGTGCATCATCCAGTACCAGGGCCAGGACGTGGGCTATGCCCAGGCCTATCAGCTGGACGGGGAGGGTTTTGCCGAGTACCACTATGACCGCCGGGACCTGAAAGCCTTTGGCATTGACCAGTTTATTGGCGTGCCGGAGCTGTGGGGAAAGGGGATTGGACGGACCTTTGTCCAGCTGCTGTGCGGGTACCTGCGGGAGCACTGCGGCGCGGAGGCGGTGGTGCTGGACCCCCACGCGGACAATGCCCGGGCTATCCGCTGCTACGAGGCCTGCGGCTTCGCGAAGAAAAAGTTTCTTCCAGCCCACGAGCTTCATGACGGCGTGCTGGTAGACTGCTGGCTGATGGAAAATCTCCTTGGCTCTGGGCCGGAGGTCTGAGAGCGGCGGGGCCCAGAGGGCACCTGGCTCTTGTTGTCAGGGCTTTGCGATTTTCCAGCAAAATTTGCCTATTGCATAATAGCATGTTTTGGTATATAATGAAAAAGAGACTATCAAGCCTGCGGCGGCCCTGGTTTGCCGGTGCGGGGACGTTTTGCGCCCCGCGCCTTATTTGTGTGAAACGGCTGGGGCGGTACCACGGGGAAGGGATGTGCCTTTAGTTATGAGAAAAAGTATCAAAAAAATGGTGGCGATCCGGGTGGCAGCCGCGCTGGCTTCCATCATCCTGTTTAGCTTTATGACCACCTTTAACATCTTCCGTATTCAAGCCACGCAGTCAGAGGCTTCTCAGGCCAACGCCCTGCTGGACCGGGCCCAGCGGGCCGAGACCGCCCACTACAAGTGGTCCAGCAACCTGAGCAACGCCCTGTACGCGGGCACAGAGTTTACCGGCAGCATTGACCCCACCACCTGTGTGCTGGGCCAGTGGCTGTATGGGGAGGCTGGCACCAAGGACGAGAGCGTGCTGGAGCTGCGGTCCAGCCTGGAGCCTTTGCACAAGGAGCTGCATGAGTCCGCCACCTATGTGCTGGACCTGCTGAAGACAGACCCTGCCCAGGCCCAGGCCTATTACCAGGAGACCATACAGGGAAACCTGTCCACCCTGGTGGGATTGCTGGACCAGGTGGTGGAGCGGGGCACGGCCCTGAGCGCGGATACCGCCGCCCGCATGGAGTCCACCGCGGTGCTGATGCACGTTACCTCTGGCGTGTGCCTGGCCCTGGCTTTGGTCTGCCTGGCCAGTTTGATCTGGTATGTGCTGCACAAGGTGGTGCGGCCCATCCTGGACCTTACCAAGTGCAGCCAGCAGCTGCAGGATGGACGCTTGGATTTGAACCTGACCTACAGCGCGGAGGACGAGGTGGGCGACCTGGTCCACACCCTGCGGCAGTCCATGCAGATGATAGACGGGTATGTGGAGGATATCAACCACATGATGAGCCGCCTCTCGGATGGGGATTTCAACGTAACCACCGCCACGGACTACATAGGGGATTTCAGCTCTATCCAAACCTCTATTGACAGCTTTACCAGCAGCTTTTCCGCGGCCATGGAGGAGATCACCCAGGCGGAGCAGCGGATTTCTGAAAACGCAGAGCAGCTTTCCAGCAGCAGCCAGTCTTTGGCCCAGGGCGCTACCGAGCAGGCCAGCTCTATAGAAGAGCTGTACTCAGCGCTGGATGAGCTCTCCAAGTCGGCCCAGAAGAACGTGGCCATGGCCACAGACGCCCAGTCCCATGCCACGCTGACCGGGGAGCAGGTCTCTGCCAGCGGCGAGCACATGGAGCAGATGGTGGCCGCGATGGAGGACATCAGCGGTACCTCCCAGCAGATTGGGCAGATTATCACCACCATTGAGAACATCTCTCTGCAGACCAATATCCTAGCCTTGAACGCTGCCGTGGAGGCTGCCCGGGCCGGAAACGCTGGCAAGGGCTTTGCAGTGGTGGCTGGAGAGGTGCGCAACCTGGCTGCCCAGTCTGACCAGGCGGCCAAGGCCACCAAAGAACTGATTGACAACTGTATCTCTGCCGCCAGTCGGGGCAGCCAGATTGTGGGGGATGTGTCCGAGGCTCTGAAGGAGACCCTGGAGCTGGTCACCCAGTCTAACCGGGACATTGGCGTGATTGCCGACGCGGTGCGGGGCGAGGCCCAGTCCATCCAGCAGGTGACAGAGGGCATTGGGCAGATCTCTGCCGTGGTACAGACCAACTCTGCCAGCAGCGAGGAATCTGCTGCTGTAAGCACCGAGCTGTTTGCCCAGGCAAACCGACTGAAGGCCCAGACCAGCCGGTTCCAGCTGAAGCAGTGAGTGCTAGTGAGTGCTTAATGTACTAGAATAGCAAGGAAATTGCAAACGCGGCCGAAAGGAGAAAATACCTCTTTTCAGCCGCGTTTCTTGTAAAGCATCCGAGGACAAATCTTTTTGAACCAGCCCATCCAGATATGAAACAAAGGGGAGAGCCAAGCGGCTCTCCCCTTATTGTTGCTATATTTGTTGGCAATGGCTGTAATCGCTGGAATGTTTATTTTAGGTTCCTTCTGCGCGGCCGCACGGGGCCTATGGGTTATAGCAGCAGTGTACCGAGTGGGGCGGCGCAAAAGATTTGGTGAGAATGTGGCGGGATTTCTTACTCATCGCCCATGGCGCGGTACAGGAAGGTGACGATTTGGCTGCGGGTACACTTTTTGTCAGGGGCAAACTTGGTGGCGGTTTCGCCGTTTGTAACGCCGTTCTGAACAGCCCAGCCTACCGCGTCATAATAATATTGGTTGCGGGACACGTCTGTAAACCGGGAGGCGCTGCCGCCGCTGGGCAGGCCCATGGCCCGGTGCAGGAAGGTGACGATCTGGCCCCGGGTACACTTGTCATTGGGGCTGAAGGTGGTGGGAGAGCTTCCCTCTGTAACCCGGCTGCCATAGGCCCAAAGCACGGCCTTGTAGAACCAGTCGGTCTCTTTCACATCCTTGAAGGGATTGTAGGCAACAGAGGGCTCTGGCTCGCCCATGGCCCGCCACAGGAAGGTGACTGCCTGGGCCCGGGTGCAGAAGCCGCCGGGCTCAAAGGTGTTTTCTGTAATACCTGTAGTAATGCCCTCGCTTACGGCCCAAATAACGGGCTGATAGTAGAACTCCCCGATCTTGATATCAATGAAGATATTCACCACAGGAGGGGCAGGCGTGGGGGTGGCAGGAGGCGGGGTAGAGATGGCCGGCTCGGAGGGAGTGGGCTCTGGAGTCGGCGTGGCCTCTGGAGTGGGAGTAGCCTCCGGGGTGGGGGTAGCTTCTGGGGTAGGCGTGGCCTCCGGAGTAGGCGCGGGACTGCCGGGCTCCATTCCCTCCAGGGACGGATGGCTGGCGGTATACAGCTGCATATGGTAGTTGCCATATGCCTGGCCATCCCCCCACCGGTTCCTTTTTCCGTCCACTTTCACGGTATATTGGCCAGCGGGGAGGGCGGCCACTTGCGTGGTGTCCAGTATCTGGGCGGCCTCGTCCCAGGTGTTGTCGTAGGAGGCCCAAACCTCGTTGGCGGAGCTGTCGTAGATATAAACTCGGTAATGGGGCATACGGGAGAGCACACGGACCACCACGTCCTCCGCCCTGTCCAGGGTGAACTTGTAATAATCCAGCTCATCGTTCACAGAGATCTGTCCGTGGATGGTGCGGCCCAGCTGAATGTCCTGGGCCTCGGTCTCGGAGTTGTTGGGCTCTATATTGTTGGTCTGGCCAGAGATGAAATTCATGGTAAAGGAATAGGTGCCGGTAGAAGCGTCCCAGTCATATACCCGGTAGCCAGACACGCGAATGAAGTATGTTCCGGCCTCTAAGTACACATCAAAGGCATCGGTCCGGTAGCCCACAGAGGCGTTGTACTCTTTATTATCAGAGTACCACAGCTGCGTGCCGCCTTCGTTGTAGATATTCAGCATAGTGTAGCGCATGTAAGAGGTCATGTCGATATGGACACGCCCGGCCTCTGGCAGAACGAATTTATAAAAGTCCTCTTTGTCGGTCAAGTTTAGCTGGCCCTTGATCTCCTGCCCATAGGCCAGGTCGTTGGCGGTTCCCGCAGTGTCGTTGGGCTCTGTTTCGTTGGCGTTGGCAGGGATAAAACTGGTTTTTATGGTATAGTTTCCGGTTCTGGCATCCCAGTCGTAGACTCTGTAGCCATTGATCTGCAGGTAATAGGTACCGGCCGCCAGGTCAAAGGTATAGGAGTCGTTTCTCATTCCAGCGGCGGACCACTGGTTGTTATCACTGTGCCACATTTCGTTGCCGCCATTGTTATAGAGATACAGGCAGTAATACTCCATGTAGGATGTCACTTCGAACGTGATCCGGCCGGACTGCTCCAGGTCGAACCGATAGAAGTCCCTGTCTCCCTCTGTGCCGATGCTGCCATTGATGGTATCGTTGACTGGCGCCAGCTGGGCGAGGCCAGCGGTGTCATTGGGCTCGGTATCTTCCAGTGCCGAGGCGGTTACGGGCGCCAGGGGTACCAGTGCCAACAGCATACATACTGCCAGCAGCAGGCATAGTGCTTTTCTTTTCATGATGTTCCTCCTCTTTTTGCGGCAAACTGTTGGGGGAAACCCGATTTTGCCGCATATCTTTGTAGAAAATTATACCATATACTGTATAATTTAGCAATGCTTTATCAAAAGAAACCATATGGAAATTTTCTCTTTGGCCAGGCCGCTCTTGTGGGAGGGCAGAGAAAAGGAGCGGTACGCTTATGGTACCGCTCCTTCTTGGGAAGCTGTCCCTGCAGGGTGGGGAATGGCCTAGTTTTTCAGGCTCTGCAGGGGCGCGGGGATCTTGCCGCCCCGGCCAATGAACCCGGCGGGGGAGGCAGTGTTGACAGGCATGACCGGGCCCTGGCCCAGCAGGCCGCCAAAGTCCAGCTCTTCCCCAGCCTGCTTGCCAATAGCGGGAATCACCCGCACGGCGGTGGTCTTGCTGTTTACCATGCCGATGGCCGCCTCATCCGCAATGATGCCGGAGATGATCTCTGGGGTGGCATCCCCCGGAATAACGATCATGTCCAAGCCCACCGAACAAACGGCGGTCATGGCCTCCAGCTTGGAGAGGGTCAGGCAGCCGCTGCGGGCAGCGGCAATCATGCCCGCGTCCTCTGTCACGGGGATGAACGCCCCGGAAAGTCCTCCCACGCTGGAGGAGGCCATGACACCGCCCTTTTTCACCGCGTCATTCAGCAGGGCCAGGGCCGCTGTGGTGCCGTGGGCCCCGCACTGCTCCAGGCCCATACCCTCCAGAATATAGGCCACGCTGTCCCCAATGGCCGGGGTGGGGGCCAGGGACAGGTCCACAATGCCAAAGGGCATGTTCAGCCGCCGGGAGGCCTCTTGGGCTACCAGCTGGCCCATGCGGGTGATTTTAAAGGCTGTGCGCTTGATAAGCTCGGCAATCTCTGTGAGAGTAAGGCCGCCGCCGCTCTTTTGGATGGCAGCCCGCACCACGCCGGGGCCGGAGACGCCCACGTTGATGACGCAGTCCGGCTCGCCCGGCCCATGGAAAGCCCCGGCCATAAAGGGGTTGTCCTCTGGCGCGTTGCAGAAGACCACCAGCTTGGCCGCGCCGATGCACTCCCGGTCCGCAGTGAGCTCTGCCGCCTGGCGGACGATTTTGCCCATCTTGCCTACCGCGTCCATGTTGATGCCCGCCTTGGTGCTGCCTATGTTTACAGAGGAGCAGACCAGCTCTGTCTCGCTGAGCGCCTCTGGGATGCTCTCAATCAGAGCGTAGTCCCCGGGGCCGAAGCCCTTCTGCACCAGGGCCGAGTAGCCGCCGATGAAGTTGACCCCCACGGTGCGGGCCGCCCGGTCCAGGGCTTTGGCAAAGCGGACAGGGGAGGCCCCTGGGCAGGCCCCGGCCACTATGGCGATGGGGGTGACGGAAATCCGCTTGTTGATGATGGGGATGCCGTACTGGCGGCTGATGTCCTCGCCGGTTTTCACCAGGTTTTCCGCATACCGGCAGATTTTGTCATAGACCTTCTGGGCAGCGGCCTCTGGGTCTGGTCCGGCGCAGTCCAGCAGGGAGATGCCCATGGTGATGGTGCGCACGTCCAGATTTTCGTTGTCAATCATTTCAATGGTCTCTAAAATTTCGTTGGTGTTCAAAATGTATTCCCCCTTGATAGGTTATCCGTTCCAGGGCTTTTCCATCAGGTCCCAGCAGAGCACGTCCCCGCTGGGCTGCTTTTCGGTGAGCATATCCACTACCCGGTATCCCCGCTTCCAGTACAGCGCGGCGGCAGGCAGAGAGGCCTCCAAGCGGATTCTGCCATATTTTTCGCCAATGGCCTTCTCCGCGAAGTCCAGCAAAGCCCGGCCATAGCCCCTGCCCTGGCGCGCCCGCGGCACATACAGCCGGGTGATTTCATCCTTATGGAGGGTGACAGTGCCCACAGCCTCGGAAGCCGCCCACAGCAGATAGACCTCTCCGGCCTGGATGTCAGGCAGGATGGCCTCATCCCTATGCCAGTCCAGGAAGAAGTCTACCGCGCCTGCCGGGTAATAGCTGGGGTAGACCTCCTGAATGGTGCGCCGGGTGACGTCCCCCACAACGGGAAGGTCTTCGGGCAGTGCTTTCCTTATTTCCATAAACGCCTCAAATCCGATGCATAGAATTGAAAATGTCCTCGTGCATCACATGGATTTTCAGCCCTAGCTTTTGCCCCAGGCCATCCATCTGCTCGGAGAGGACCGCCACATCAGTCTGGGCCTTGGTCATATCCACCAGCATCACCATGACGAACAGGTCCTGCAGGATGGACTGGGTGACCTCCAGCACATTAACGCCCTGCTGGGCGCACATATCCGATACTTTCGCCAAGATTCCCACCATGTCTTTGCCAACAACCGTAATAACGGCTTTTTCCATTTTTTCCATTTTGCGACTTCCTTTCCCATTTGTGTGGAATACTCTTATTATGAAGGAGAAGAGAGGAGATGTCAAGGGCGGATTTGAGGGGAGCGCCTGAAAGCCGGGGGAAATATCGCGAGAGATTGGGATAGAGTCCAGGCAGTGGGAGGGGGGGAGCTTTTGTTTTTCTTCTTTCCTTTTCCAGCTGGGCGTGGTATAATGGGTACACGGTACACGGCGCGGACCGGGATGGTGGATATAGCCTAAGTGGCCGTGTACGGGGAGTTTCCTCCCCGAGCGTGAAACGCTCGGTTTTCGCTTCGCGAAAATGCGGAGAAAACTCCCCACGTCGTTATGGTAAAACGTACATGGCGCGGACCGGGGTGGTGGATATAGCCTATGAGGCCGTGTACGGGGAGTTTCCTCCCCGAGCGGCGACATTGCCTGCGGCAAGTCGAAACGCCCGGTTTTCGCTTTGGAAAAATGGGGAGAAAACGCCCCAATCTTTATGATATAATGTGGACTATTTGCGCAAGGAGGGAATGGACATGGCCCAAAAGAAAAAGGCCAAGCTTACGAAAGAAGAGCGCCGGCTGCGCCGGATAGAGGACCAGCAGAAGATGAAGGCGGAGGTAAAAGCCCATCCGGTGCTGTTTACCGTCTATGTGGTGCTGCGGGTGCTGGTGGTGGCGGTGCTGGTCCTGCAGCTGCACAACCGGGAGTATTACGATGTGTTTCTCTGCTCCCTGACCTTGCTGCTGTTCCTGATACCCAGCTTTGTGGAACGGCGGCTGCACATTGACGTGCCCAACACGCTGGAGGTGATCATCCTTCTGTTCATCTTCTCTGCGGAAATATTGGGGGAGATACAGGAGTATTATCTGATTTTCCCCTTTTGGGACACCATGCTGCACACCATCAACGGCTTTTTGATGGCTGCCATTGGTATTGCCATGGTGGATATTCTCAATCGGTCCCGGCGGTTCAAGGTGCGGCTGTCGCCCGTGTTTGTGGCTGTGGTGGCCTTCTGTTTTTCTATGACCATCGGCGTGCTGTGGGAGTTCTTTGAGTATGGCATGGACACCTTCTTCAACATGGACATGCAGAAGGACACCTGGGTCAGCGTGGTAAATACAGTCAGCCTGAACCCAGAGGGCAAAAACTCCCCGGTGAGCATCCCCATTGAGAGTGTGGTGGTCAACGGCCAGGAGTGGCCCGGCTACCTGGACATTGGTATTCATGACACCATGAAAGACCTGTTTGTGAATTTTATAGGCGCGGTGGTGTTTTCCCTAATTGGTATGATTTACATTATGGGCCGGGGACGGGGCCGCTTTGCCCCCCGGTTTATCCCCCGACTGAAGGAGAACGAGCTGCCCCCGCCCGAAAAGCGGGAAAAGCCGGAGGAGCGCCCCAGTCTACTGGAGCCCATCCCTTTGGAGGGGCCGGAGGAGCAGGAGGGCCCGGAGCTGATGGACCTGTACACCAAGGACGGCAAGCCCACAGGCCATACCATACAACGGGGCGAGGGGAAGGACCGCTGGTTCACCATGGGAACCCATGTTTTTATTTATGACAACAAAGGCCGCTTTTTGCTGCAGAAGCGCAGCCAGGACAAGGAGTTCCGGCCTGGCCAGTGGGAGATTACCATGGGCCATGTGCTGGCTGGAGAATCCCCCATGGAGTGCGCGATGCGGGAAGTAAAGGAGGAGCTGGGGGTCCAGCTGCCTCTGGAAGAGTTTGTGAAAATTTACCGCTGGGTGGAGGCAGAGGCCCACATGCTTACCGATATATTCTTTGTGCGGGCTGACCTGGAGGAGAGCACCTTGACCTTGCAGAAAGAGGAGGTCATGGGTGTGCAGTGGGTCACAAAGGCGGAAATGCTGAACCTCATCCGCCAGATGAACTATCGGACGGAGATTTACAGGACCGTGGTGGGCCAATATGTGGAGGAGTGCATTGAGGAACCCGCCTTGTGACGGCGGTTCTCCCTGCCAGGGAGAGCGTTTTCGGACTTTCATACCAGGAGGTTGCCTGGGTAGCGGAGGGATAGTTGGCTCATCTGGCGCTGGGAGAAGGGGGCTGGGCAAGCAGGTTTTTAAGTATGGAATCTGCCGCAGAGGCAGGCTCCATTTAGAAAAAAACAAAAATACAAAAGGAGGCTGTTATTATGCAAACGATCATCCAAACCAAGCAGGGCGCTGTGGAGGGCGTTAAGTCCGCTCATGGCAAGGCTGTGGTCTTCAAGGGCATCCCCTATGCCCAGCCCCCGGTGGGCGAGCTGCGCTTTTGCCGGCCCCAGGCCCACGAGTCCTGGGAGGGCGTGCGGCCCTGCAAGGAGTTTGGCCCGTCCTGTCCCCAGGCGGACCTGACTGCCATTGACTTTTATAACAAAGAGTTTTATGACGTGCCCCTGCCGCCCCTTTCGGAAGACTGCCTGTATCTGAATATCTGGACCCCGGAGAGCGCGTCGCCGGAGAGCAAGCTGCCGGTAATGTTCTGGATTCACGGCGGGGCCTTTATGCACGGCTCTGGCAGCGAGAAGGAGTTTGACGGGGAGGGCTTTGCCCAGCGGGACGTGATTCTGGTGACTATCAACTACCGGGTGAACGCCTTTGGCTTTTTTGCCCATCCGGACCTGGAGCGGGAGAACCCGGAGGGGGTCAGCGGCAATTACGGCATTTTGGACCAGATCTTTGCTCTGGGCTGGGTGCGGGAGAATATCAGCGCCTTTGGAGGCGACCCGGAGAAGATCAGCATTTTCGGCCAGTCGGCAGGGTGCATGAGCGTACAGAGCATTATCTCCTCGCCTCTGTCCCAGGGCATGATGCGGGGCGCTGTGCTGCAGAGCGGCGGCGGGCTGCGGGCTTTGGGCCGCACTGCCACCAAAGAGCAGGCCTGGCAGGTGGGCCGGCTGCTGATGGAACATTTGGGAACTGCCACCATAAAGGAATTGCGGCAGGTGCCCGCGGAGAAGCTGCGGGACGGGGCCTATGCAGTGGGAGAAGGCCAGGGCCTGTGCTGGACGCCCCATGTGGACGGCTGGATGCTGCCTGCCCCTGTAGACGCCCAGGCGGAAAGCGGAGGAATCCATGACATTGTCTATATGATTGGCTCTTTGGGCAATGATATCGGAGAGGGCACGCTGCTGCAGGAGGCTGGGGCCCGCTGGTGCGAGAACCAGCTGAAGCTGGGGCGCAAGCCGGCCTACTTCTACTTCTTTGACCGGAAGCTGCCTGGGGACGACGCAGGGGCTTTCCACTCTGCGGAGCTGTGGTACATCTTTGAAACGCTGGAACGCTGCTGGCGCCCCTGGGAGCCCAGAGACCGGGAGCTTGCCCAGCAGATGGCGGGATACTGGACCAATTTTGCCAAACATCTGGACCCCAACGGGCCAGGCCTGCCCGTGTGGAAGCCCTATGACCAGAAGGATGCTGGGCCCATGGTGCTGAAATAACACTAGAAAGCATATATTAAGCATAAAAAAAGCATAAAAGCGGGACCCTTCCGGCGCTGCCGGGAGGTCCCGCTTTCTGTATGGAATAGGGAGGACTGGAGGACTTCAGGGTGCGCTGCCTACCCGGGACCTAGGCCCAGAAGCTTTTGGGCGTTGTCCCCCAGGATGGCCTGTTTCTCCGACTCCTCCAGGGGCTGGGAGAGGATCCACTCCAGGGTCTCCTGCTGGCCGCTCCAGGGGCTGTCGCTGCCAAACAGCACCCGGTGGGGTCCAAAGGCTTTCACCAGCTTCATAAAGCCCGGGCCGTCCAGCAGGGGAAGGTCCTCGGGCCGGTAGTGGCCGTCATCCAAGGGGGTCATGGACCCTAGGGAAAAGCTGGTGTCTATATAGAGGCCGGAAGCCTGTCCGGCTTTTGGCTGGACATCCGGGAGCAGCGCCAGCACCTGGTCCCAGCAGCGCCAGCCCCCCATATGGGCCAGCACCAAGGTGACAGGCCCTGCTTGCGCCAGGGCGTTCCGGACCATCTCCGGGGAACAGCGCACCACCCCGGGGAAGCCCACGTCCAGCCCCGCGTGGGTCACCACCACCAGGCCCAGCTCTCCGGCCCGGCTTAAAATGCGCACATAGCAGGGGTCGTCCAGATCTACTCCCTGGTACACCGGGTGCAGCTTTATGCCCCGCAGGCCCAAGCTTTTTATCCGGGCCAGCTCATCCTGCCAGTTTTCATAGTCTGGGTGCATACAGCCAAAGGAGAGAAGGCCCGTCTCTCCGGTTTCCTGGTTGATGGCCGCGGCGGAATCGTTGATGTGCTCTACCTGCCGGGGTGCGGTGGCCACAGGCAGTACCACAGACAGGCTGAGTCCTGCTTTCTCCATGGAGGCCCGCAGGCCCTGCTGAGTGCCGTCTGTGAAAGGCCGGGTGTGGCTGGCAGCGCTGAGCTTTTCCAGGGTGGAGGCGGCAATCTTGTCTGGAAAGCAGTGCGTGTGAAAATCGATAGTCATGGTATTCTCCTGTTGCCAAAGGACTTGAAAAGATGAAGCCTACAGGCTGATTCGCTGTATAGGCCGTGGATGGTGGTGCAAACACAGGGGCGAAAGGAACCGGCCCCTTCCCTCTGGCTGGCTTTTATAGCAGACGCACTTAAAAATCGGTACATAACGATTTCTAAGCTGAGCGGCTCTGCCGCCTGGTTGAAAAGAGGCCTATCTCTTTTCAACTGTGTTAACGATACAGCTCCTAATTCATAAACTTTATCTGCTGTGTGTCCACCATATCGTATATAGTGAGCTGCGAGGCGTTTTTATTGGCGTCCGTCATGCGCACAGCGGTCAGCTGGTTGTTTCCATAGCTCTTGTAGTAGTACACGCCCCGGGTGGCGTTGGCACAGCAGGTGTAGGTGGTCACATTGCATTTGCTGTCCTCCAGGACCATAGAGCCCCGTACAATGGAAACCGCGTCTAAAATATGGAAGAATTGGGAGATGGAGCTGAGATCGTCCGGCTCGCAGAGGGAGTTCATTTTGCAGAAGCAGGCCCGGATGAACCGGGAGGTGGGAGAGCCGTCTCCTGGCAGGCCGAAAGCCCCCATGCCGCTGCCAAAAGCCTTTAGGTCCAGGTGAGGCGAAAAGCGGTTCTCCGCAGGCTGGCAGCTTAAGTTCATATAGCTGTTCAGGTTCATCTGGTGAAAGGGGAAAGCCGGGTTGTTGGTGAGCACGCCGGCAGGATTATCATACACATGCAGTCCGTTTTCCGTCTGTTCTACCACCAGGCTCTCCGTGCCGTCGCTGACCATCCAGTGCAGAGGGGAGACGCCGGTGGTCTTGGAAAAGGGTACGTCAATCAGATTGAGTTTTTCTAACTCTCGCCGCAGTTCCCTTATACCGGCAAAATTGCCCAGCACCCAGGGGATCAGCTCATAGGGGGTCAGGTTGATCTTCCCTGGCAGGGGCTTGGCATAGCGGGCATTGCCGGGAAAGTTCAGCCCGGCGATGGAAAGGCCTTTCTCGTTAGTGGCCTCCGCGTACAGGGGATAGCGGTCCATTACAGCCGCCATGCCCACCATGGCGTACCAGGTCTCAAAGTTTCCGCCGTCCCGCAGGGAAAAGGGATAGTTCCGGGGGGTGACCACCACTTTTTCTCCAAAATGGTAGTCAATATCCATGCTTCTGCCAAAATAGGCGTCTCGGGTTTTCATTGCAATACAAGTACACATACTGTCAGCCACCTTCCGGGTAAATCTCACGGAGTGGTATGGGAATGAGAGCAAAGGGTAAAAGTTTCGCCAGACTTTTCAAAGGCTGCGCGGCGTGGATGACGTTGGGCTTCGCCCAAGTCACGGAATTTCCCTCCATCGCGCGAAGCGCTCGCTTTTGCTACGCAAAAGTACGAGGGGAATTCCTACCTGGGCGGCTCTTTGCCATTGCGCCCTGAGGGGCGCAATGCCCGTTGACGTTGCCTGCAGCAAGTCACGGAGTTTCGTCTCTTCGCCCGACATTGCCTTCGGCAAGTCGCCGCGCTTGTTTTCCTTCGGAAAATACAGACGAAACTCCTACCCAGGCGGCATGGTGGCAGTTGGGTGGTATAAGGGATGGTTCCATGCTGGCTGGGCGGCAGCCAAGAAAGGGGTCAAGGGGAACTGGTTCCCCTTGCGTGGTGTGGAGCAGAGCTCCACGGCCTTGCCGGAGCGCGCGAACTATGCGCACGGAGGCCATAGACACGGGTCAGCGCTTTTTAGCCATTTTCTAAAGAAAATGGCTAACTTTGTCTGGCGACGTTTCTGGCGCTGCCGCGCAAGACCTTGGGGCTTTGCCCCAAGCCCCACCAGGGGCCTAACGCCCCTGGACCGCGTAATTTGCTCTCAATCTCATACGCAATTATAGTATGAGATATCCCGCGGGGCTTATTCCAGGCGGAGACGAAAAAAAGCCCCTGCCGTTCCAGCCAGGAACCGCAGAGGCTTTTGGATAGTCTGGGCAGGCCGGCCTTTTCAAAAGCACAGGCCTACCGAAACAGCGTACACTCCCCGCTCTCCCGGTAATAGCGGATGCGTTCCTCTATCTCCTCCCGGGGCACCTGAAAGTAGTCCGCCAGGCAGCCAATGCACAGAAAGTCCTCGGCCCCCCGGTTTACCAGCTTTTTGTAGATGGCCCGGTCGTCCATGCCCAAGGGCCCGCCGCACTGGCGGCAGGTGAGAAAATTGCTCACCGGACCTTTACAACCTTGGCCCGGAACACCTTGCAGTCATGGGGTTCTACCTGGGCGGCGTAGCGCTCGGTAAAGATGCCCTCGTTCTCATGGGTCCAGCAGTTGAACATCTCCAGTCCCATCCCTGCGGCGGCAGGAATCCCCATGTCCCAGAAGGGCAGGTTGATCTCTGCTTTCCGGTCGCCCAGGTTGAACATGCCAATGGCCAGGCTTCCATCGCTCATGGGCTTTACCAGGGACATCAGCACAGCCGGGTCGTGGCCAGGCACCATGTAGGGGCCCCGGCACTCAATATCCTGGTTGATGGCAATGATATCCGGGTTTAGCAGGGTCTCTTTGGTGGCGTCGCTCATCTTGCGGATGTCGCAGCCAATCATCAGAGGAGAGTTCATCAGGGCCCACAGGGAGAAGTGGGTGCGGTACTCCACGTCTGTGCAGCCGCCCAGCTTGCTGCCGATAAACTCGTTGTTGCTGCCGCCGTACATGCCCACCACCAGCATGTCGATGTCATTGTGGCAGAAGGGGCCGGAGTAGGCGGTTTTGTCCAGCTGTGACAAGAACAGGTTTTTGATGGACTCCCAGCTGTCCTGAATGTCCCCGGTAGAGCGGAACAGCTGGGCTCCGCTGCCCTGAATCCAGCTCCACACATTGTCATTGCCCCAGTTGCAGGCAGAGAACAGAATGTCCCGGCCGCAGTTGCGCAGGGCCAGGCTCATGCGCTTGTAAAGCATCTCCCCGTCCATATGGCTGGGCTTATAGCAGTTGTCGTACTTCAGGTAATCCACGCCCCAGCTGGCAAAGGTGGCGGCGTCCTGGAACTCGTGCTCAAAGCTGCCGGGATAGCCTGCGCAGGTATGGGTGCCGTCGCAGGAGTACATGCCGAATTTCAGCCCTTTGCTGTGTACATAGTCGGCCACAGCCTTCATGCCATGGGGGAACTTCTCCGGGTCTGCCACCAGCTCGCCCTGTTCGTTCCGCTGGCGCAGACTCCAGCAGTCGTCAATCACCACGTACTCATAGCCAGCGTCCTTCAAGCCGCTGCTCACCATGGCGTCAGCGGTCTCTTTGATCAAATCCTCGTTGATGGCGTGGGTAAAGGTGTTCCAGGAGTTCCACCCCATGGGAGGGGTCATGCCTAGATATTTGTCCTGCATACTGTATCTTCCTCTCTTGTGATAAAATGTAGGGCTGTCTTTTGGAAAAGCACGCTTTCTGGGGGGGTAAAACTTTTCTCTCCGTTCGCAGAGAGCATAGGTTTTGAGAGCCGGTTGATGAGAGCGGAAGAAAAAGTTTTGTCCACTTTTTCAAGAAGTGGAAGAGTTATGCGTTGCATAACTCTAGGCTTGGAGGCAAAGCCTCCGAGGTCCTGCCGGAGGACGCGTCCTACGGCAAGGCCGTGGGACTTTGTCCCACACCCTACCAGGGGCCTAACGCCCCTGGACCGCGCAAACATGCTCTCAAAACCTATACCTAATAAAAGCATGGCCGCATAACCAGCCGACCTCTATGTCCCATTGTATGCCAGGCTTGTCCAAAAGTCAATACCCTCTTTTGGCTGGCGTTTTTTAGCCCTGGTAGGCCTGGTACACCTCCCGGCGGGTGCGGCCCCCTGCCGGGGAGAAAAACTTCTGGGGCAGGTCCTTGACCGGGTCGGACTGTACTGCTTCAGCGGGGATGTACCCGTGCTCTTTGCAGAACTCCATGCCCCCGTAGTAGGGGTGCTGGCGCTG
This sequence comes from uncultured Oscillospiraceae bacterium, assembly GCA_910588415.1. Taxonomy (GTDB): domain Bacteria; phylum Bacillota; class Clostridia; order Oscillospirales; family Acutalibacteraceae; genus Acutalibacter. The sequence continues at coordinate 22,105 of CAJUPK010000019.1, forward strand.
GCCTGTGGCCCGGATTTTCTCCCACCGGCGGCCAAGGGCCTCCTCCTTGGGGGTCAGCAGCATGGAGAGTTCGCCCCAGGTCATGGGCTTGTCCAGCCGCAGGCAGTTGTCTGAGTAGACCACGGCCCGGCTTTCCGCCAGGGTCCGCATGGTTGCAAACAGGGGGTCCTCCTGGCCCAGGTCCGCAAAGGGGCTCTCCTCCATCAGCCGCTCCACAGTGACCACCTGATAGCCCTGGTCCTGCAGCAGCTTCAGCTGGCGCTCCAGGCCCCAGGCCACTGGGGTCCGCTTGGCCATATTGTACCCGTCCTTCTGAAAGATGATCTGCCCGCAGAAGAAGTCCGGGTTCTGCTCCAAGGCCTGGCGCACCGGGGCTTCCATGGCCTCTATCTCCGCGTTCAGGGCAGCCTTGGGGTCAGGGAGAGTGCTGGGCAGCCAGCCAGCCCCGTCAAAGGACGCGGCCATATACTGATATCCCAGCCGGTCGCACACATCATAGGCAGTAAAGCCGTCTCCAATCTTGTCCACATAGTGGGCCGGGCGGGTCATGGCCAGCTTGTAGCCGTAGCGGTCCAGCATCAGCTGGTCCAGGCGGGCCAGGTCCTGGGCGGCCAGGTCAAAGCTGCCCAGCACCTCCCGCTTGCCGTAGACAAAGGGCTTTTTTCCAAAGATCACATGGCGGTAGCCGTGGTTGGTGATCTGGTGGCCCTCGTCCAGCATCCGCCGGATGAGCCGGTCGTTGTGCAGGACCCCTCCATGGGAGTCCTGGTGGATGTCCGGGTAGTGGTCGAACTGTATGCCCCCCCAGGCCGCGCTGCCCAGGGCCCCGGCCTTGTCCGGGTAGTTCTCCGAGGTGTCGCCCACCACATCAAAGGTGCCCTTGGCGTGGTAGGCAGCCAACGTGTCCAGCAGCAGGTCTGTAAGGGATTTGCCCCCAAAGCGGTCCGGGGCAGCGGGCAGGTCCATGGGGCCGTCGTCAAAGGTCATGGCTGCCAGGCGCTGGCGGGTGCAGACGCGCTGGATGCGCCGGGTATAGCTCAGGCAGGGGGCAGGGGGCGGCAGTACCCGGCCCAAGGCCTTTTTTGCCAGCTTGCCCATCTTAACAATCATTGACATGGCGTCTCCTACTTTCCAGGTGAATTTCTGTGCAGGGGGGATGGTCCCCGCAGAGGCTTTTTTCGTTTTCAGCAGAGCCCCGCAGGCTGTTTATGACGGGAGTGTATGCTCCCCCGGGTTTTCCTGTTTATCCTCTGGGGGGACGGCCCGGGTTTGCTGAGAGGCGGCCCCTTTCCGGTGCAGGCGGCTGTACACCGCGGTTTTGAACAGCCGGTAGCACACCGCTGTTACCGGGGTACCGATCCAGATGCCCACAATGCCCAGCACCCCGCCCCAGAACATCACGGCAAAGAGGGTCCACAGGGGCGGCAGGCCAATGGAGGAGCCCACCACCCGGGGGTAAATCAGGTTGCCCTCCACTTGCTGCAGGATGATCAGGAAGATGAGAAAGATCAGCGCGTCAATAGGATGCACCAGCAGCAGAATGAAGGCCCCCACTCCCGCGCCAATCTACGCGCCCAGAATGGGGATCTACGCCCCCAGGGCCACCACCGAGGAGATCAGCAG
>CAJUPK010000020.1 GCA_910588415.1 uncultured Oscillospiraceae bacterium
ACGACGGCATGATCGGCGATGTGGTGGGGGCCAGCTGTGCCATGGCCTGCCATGGCCATGAGACCTGGCACCCGGACCCGGAGTTTTACTACAAGCGGGGCGGCGGGCCCATGCTGGACATGGGGCCCTACTACATCACGGCGCTGGTGCAGCTGCTGGGGGAGGCCAAAGGCCTGATGGGCATGGCCAAACGCTCTTTTGCCCAGCGGCTCATCACCTCTCAGCCCCACCAGGGGGAGACCATCCAGGTGGATGTGGACACCTGGCTCTCCGGGAACATTGCGTTTGCCAGCGGGGCCATTGCCCAGGTATTCACCACCTTTGACGTACACTACACCGCCCAGTCCCGGTTTGAGGTGTACGGCACCAAGGGCAGCATGATGGTTCCAGACCCCAACACCTTTGGCGGGCCTGTGCTTTTGCTGCGGCCCGAGGACTTTGCCGCTGCCCCCAAAACCGACCCTGGGCTTGCCCGCCACGGGGTGCCGGACTTCTACGCAGGCTGGAAGGAGATGCCTCTTCTCTACGACTACCCGGAGAACAGCCGGGGCCTGGGCCTGGCGGACATGTGCAGGGCCCTCCGCACTGGCCGGGACCACCGGGCCAACTACCAGCAGCAGCGCCATGTGCTGGAGATCATGACCGCCTTCTCCCGGTCCGGCCAGCAGAAGGCCTATATTCCCATGACAACCTCTTACACCCGCACCGCGCCTATGGAAAACAACCCCATGCACGGCATTTTAGATTAACAGGAGGAACATACCATGAAAGCAGCATACACAGGCTGGACCTGGATTCACGGAGACCCAGAGACTGCCAAGAAGCAGTTGGAGCAGAGTTTTAAAGAGTGCAAATTCCTGGGATATGACACAGTGGAGAACTTTGCCTTTATCCGGGACTACTACAAGGACGACCCCAGTGAGCTGAAAAAGCTGGCTGATTCCTGCGGCGTGGAGCTGGTGAACCTTTACGGCCACTTTGACCTGGATGTGGAGGCCTCCCTCCAGCGGGCCATGGAGCAGGTAGATTTCCTCTCTGCGATTGGCGGCAAGTGGTACAACTGCCAGCACGGGGGCTTTGGGGACAATGGCCCCAGCGAGCGGCCCACAGACCCCCAGATGATCGGCACCATCTGCGAGATTGTCAACCGCCTGGGCGAGTACGCCAAGGGGAAGGGCGTTACCGTGTGCTTCCACCCCCACTACGGCACCTGCGTGTTCTCCCAGAGCGACATTGACTACTTTGCCGCCCACACCAAGCCGGAGTACGTGTCCTTCTGCTTTGACACAGCCCACACCACTCTGGCGGGCATGGACCCAGCGGCGCTGATCCGGCAGTACGGGGACCGCATTGCCTACATGCATCTGAAGGATGTGGACACTTTTGCCCTGAAAACCGCGGAGGGTCCGGCAAAAATGGGGACCTTCCGGGCCCTGGGCCATGGCACGGTGGACTTTCCCGCTGTGAAGGCAGCCCTGGAAGAAGTGGGCTTTGACGGCGTGCTCTGCGTAGAGCTGGACCGCCCCGAGGTGTGCAACTTCCACTCGGCAGAGGTGTCCCGCATCTACCTGCGGGACGTGCTGGGCATCTGACCCCAGCCCATGGCTCCCATGGATCCGCAACCCAATACATAAAAAGCCCGGGCGGGAAACAGTGGATTGTTTCCCGCCCGGCTTTTTAAACCAGCTTTGTTATAGCAGCCCCCGCTGTTATGCCAGGGATTCCGCTGCGGTCCCTTCCAGCCGCTTGCTCAGCAGCGCCAGAATGTGGTCCCGCACCTGTTCCGCTGTCCGGCCCGTTGTGTCTATTTCCACACCGGGCCTTTCGCTGAAAACCGCCAGGGAGCGGAGGCTGATAGCCAGATTCTCCTCGGTGCGCCAGGGGCAGCACGTATCCTCCCGCCAGCGGCTTTCCAGCGCCTGCCTTGTGCAGAGCAAGGTAAACCAGGCGGTTTCCAAGCCTATCTCCCTGGCGCCCCTCTCCAGTGCCTGGCATATCTCCGGCCGGTCCATCAGCCAGGACACCACCATGCTCTGGCAGTAGAGGCAGCGGTCATAGCCTTTCAGCAGGTGCAGGATATTGTCCGCTGCCATGGCCCGGGTCTCCGGGTTCCCCACAAACGGTTCCAGGTCCAGGCACCAGTCCCCGTCCACAAACGCGGACGGATACAGCGCCTTTTGCAGCAGCCTGCCCACCGTGGTTTTGCCCACACCCATGGGCCCGTTCAAAAAGATGACACGCTTTGCGCTCATCCCATCTGCTCTTTCACCAGGCCGGGCACTGCGGCCAGGGCCTCGTCCAGCTTGGTCTGGTCCTTGGCCCCGGCCATGGCAAAGTCCGGCTTGCCGCCGCCGTTGCCTCCAGTAAGCTGGGCCACGGCCTTCACCAGCAGCCCGGCCTTCAGCCCCTTTGTCTGGGCCGCCTGATTGCAGGCTGCCGCCAGGGCGGCCTTGCCCCCGCTGACCCCGGCAAACACAGCTACAATCGGCTCCTCCCGCTCCTTGGCCTTGTCGCACAGGGCCCGCAGGGCGTCGCTGCCTGTGCCGGAGAGCAGAGCGTAGACCACCTTTACGCCGTCCACATCGTGGGCGTCCCGGAAGACCCCCTCCAGATTGGCGCTGGCCACCTTGGCGTTCAGGGCCTCAATCTGCCGGTCCTTCTCCTTCAGCTCAGCCATCACCTGCTTGGCCCGGACAGGCAGGTCCAGGGGATTCATCACCTTCAGGGCTTTGGCTGTCTCCTGCAGGGCGTCCATCTGCCTGGCCAGCTCCAGCAGCACGCTCTTGCCAGTGACGCCCTCTATGCGCCGCACGCCTGCTGCCACCGAGCTTTCGGACACGATCTTAAAGAGGCCCAGCCGGGCGGTGTTGTCCATGTGGGTGCCGCCGCACAGCTCCATGGAGAAGCCGTCCGCCACAGAGACCACCCGCACCACGTCTCCGTACTTCTCGCCAAACAGGGCCATGGCGCCCTGCTTTTTCGCCTCTTCAATGGGCATTTCCCGCACCTCCACAGGCACGGACTTCAAAATTTCCAGGTTCACCAGGCCCTCCACCCGGGTGATCTCCTCGGGGGTAAGGGCCGCGAAATGGGTGAAGTCGAACCGCACCCGCTCCTCGTTGACCAGCTGGCCGGCCTGCTCCACATGGTCCCCCAGCACCCGGCGCAGGGCCGCCTGCAGCAGATGGGCGGCGGTGTGGTTGCGCATGGTATCAAAGCGCTGGGCCTCTTCCACCTGGGCGACCACTGTGCCGCCTGTATTGAGAGTGCCCTCGCTGACCTGTACCCGGTGGAGGAAGACCCCCTCCTGCCGGGTCACGTCGATCACCTCTGCCGTGACGCCTTCTGCCTGCAGCTGGCCGCTGTCGCCAGCCTGGCCGCCGCTCTCCCCATAGAAGGGGGTGCGGTCCAGCACTACAGAGACCTCCGCGCCTTCCGGGGCAGCGTCCACCCGCTGGCCGTTCTGGATGATGGCCAGCACCTGGGCCTCGCCAGCCAGTTCGGTGTATCCGGTAAACTCTGTGGCGGGCAGGCCCTTCACCGCCCTGCCCTCGCCCTTCCAGGCGTCAGCCCCAGCGTTCTTCCGGGCCGAGCGGGCCCGCTCCTTCTGCTGGCGCATCAGCTCCCGGAAGCGGTCCTCGTCCACCAGCATCCCCCGCTCCGCCAAAATCTCCTTGGTCAAATCCAAGGGAAAGCCAAAGGTGTCGTTCAGGGTGAAAGCGCTCTCGCCGGAGAACATTTTGCTCTCCGCCTTGTCGATAAACTCGGTGAGCATGGCCATGCCCTGGTCAATGGTGCGCTCAAAGTTCTCCTCTTCATAGGCCATCACCTTGCGGATGGTCTCCCGCTTCTCCCGCAGTTCTGGGTAGGCGCCGCCGTTCTCCTCGATCACCGTGTCCACCACATCCTTCAGGAAGGGGCCGTGGACCCCCAGCAGGCGGCCGTGGCGGGCAGCCCGGCGCAGCAGGCGGCGCAGCACATAGCCCCGTCCCTCGTTAGAGGGCAGCACCCCGTCGCCAATCATGAACACCGTGGAGCGGATATGGTCTGTGATGATGCGCAGGGAGATATCCGTCTTGGGGTTCTCGCCATACTGCACGCCGGTGATCTCGCTGATCTTCTTCATGATGTTCTGCATGGTGTCCACCAGGAAGAGGTTGTCCACATTCTGCATCACGCAGGCCAGGCGCTCCATGCCCATGCCCGTGTCAATGTTCTTCTGGACCAGCTCTGTATAATGGCCCTTGCCATCGCTGTTGAACTGGGAGAACACCAGGTTCCAGATCTCCACGTACCGGTCGCACTCGCAGCCCACCGTGCAGTCCGGCTTGCCGCAGCCGTGCTCCTCGCCCCTGTCAAAGTATATCTCCGAGCTGGGGCCGCAGGGGCCGCTGCCGTGCTCCCAGAAGTTGTCCTCCCGGCCCATGCGCTTCATGTGGCTCTCCGGCACGCCCACCTCTTTGGTCCAGATGTCCCAGGCCTCGTCATCTGTCTCAAAAACCGTGACATACAGCTTGTCCTTGGGCATCTCCAGCACCTCTGTAAAGAACTCCCAGGCCCAGGAGATGGCCTCCCGCTTAAAGTAGTCCCCAAAGGAGAAGTTGCCCAGCATCTCAAAGAAGGTGCCGTGGCGGTCCGTAATGCCCACGCTCTCAATATCCGGGGTGCGGATGCACTTCTGGCAGGTGGTCACCCGGCGGCGGGGGGGCTCTACCTCCCCGGTGAAGTATTTCTTCATGGGGGCCATGCCAGCGCCGATGAGCAGCAGGCTGTTGTCCCCCTGGGGCACCAGGGAGAAGCTGGGCAGCCGCAGGTGGTCCTTGCTCTCAAAAAAACGCAGATATTTTTCTCTCAATTCGTTCAGTCCGGTCCATTGCATGGTTATCGCAGCCTTTCATTGATTAAATAATAAAGTATACAACTTGGTATACAGCCTGGATGTTCTGAAAAGCATCCTATACAACATAAAGCCAGAATAGAAGCCGGAGGCCCGGCTCTTTTCTAGTAAACGCGCTTAAAAGCCAAGATTTTCAAGCCGCCCGCCTATCCTGCAGTTTCCAATCCGCCTGATAGCTATTGTCCATCAAAATATACTCCAGGCCCCTTGCCTGGCACTGGCGCAGATTTTCTTCATTGTCCCGAATCAGCGCCTCCCGGCCCTAGTCCCGCCTGCCAGTCAAAGGGGATATAGCAGCCCTCCACGATCAGGTTCTGGCGGTTCTCTATGGCGGTTTTGGCCATCTCCCCGCACAATGGGTATTGGGTCAGCTCCGGGTCATCCTCCGGGGTCAGGGCAGTCTGGCCGCTGCGGATGAGCCCCTCTTCAGGTGGTCTATAGATAGGGGTACTTGTACTCCTCCAACAGCCGCTGGGCCAGGACTGTCTTGCCTGTGTGGGTGGTGTCTCCAATCAGCAAAACCATGGGTCAGTCCTCCTTTTTGAGATATGCGGCCACAAATTCCACCGCCCATACCACCGCAAGCAGGCGGGCCAGGGTCCAGGCCGCGGCCACCAAAAAAACCGCCGTCCTTCTCATTGCCTTCTTCATCCGCTTTCCCTCTCCCTCCTTCCCCCAAAAAAGGTGCGGGCTTGCCCGTCCCCTTGGGACGGGCAAGCCCGCGGTACCACCCAAATTGCTGCGAAAAGACGGACTCGTTTATCAGGGGGTCCCGCCTATTCTCTCAGCCTGCTTTCCTTCTCCGTTAACGCCTGGTACGCCGCCGCTCATCACGGCAGAGCGCAGGACATGCCTGTTACGGCTTGTCCCCAAAGGAATGGCCCGCTTTTTGCCCGCAACGGCTTGCACCTGCCACCGTCTCTCTGCTTGCCGGGTTAAAAAGCGTCTTCTCCGCGCAACTTTAGTATACTCCATTTCCGCGGTTTTGTCAAGCCCCTGCTTGGGGGCGGGAGTGTACAAACCGAGTTGCTAAAGGAGAAAACTTTCGGCAGCAAAAAAGCAAAAAGTTTCGTTGTCTCATCGAGTTGGCACACCAACTCGTCGGTTCGGTCAGCTCGGGACGGTCCCCCTCTACTTGGCAAAGGTGGTGGGGGTCTTGGGGGCAAAGCCTCCGAGCCGCCGGAGGCCAAAACATCCTCAAAAAGCTGCGTTTCGGGCACTCCCCTTGGGGGCTACTTCTCTGCCTGGTCCGGCCAATACCCCCGCAGCCAGTCCTGGACCGCATCCAGCCCCTCCTGGGTAGCGGGAAACGGCTGGTGGTGCTTGTCTGCTGCCCGCTCAAAACATCTATCCTGCTGCCAGCACCAGACCGACAGCTCTTCGTTTTCCCGGTCCAGCTCCACCTTATAGCGCAGCACCGCCTGGCCGTTGGTGTGGCTGCCGGTAAACACATTTCCCTCTAAAAAATAGGCCAGCTTCTGCATGTCGAACATGGTTTTCTCCTCTTTCCGCGGCGCAATGCCGCAAGCGTATTTAGGCAAAAATCACCTGCAGGAAACACTCCCGCAGGTGATTTCTCAAACAAGTCTCACTACTGGGCTCGCTTTATTTCGCGCTGAACTCCTCGCTGTAGATCTCGGTGCCGTCCTCCGTCGCATAGGTCACAACAACCTTGGGATCTTCCACTTCAATGGCCTGGCTCAGAGAAGAGGCGATGTTCTCAAAGGTGCTGCGCTGGTTGCTCATGGCCTCTTCCAAAGCGGCGCTCATAACAGAGATCTTGTCCTCGCCGAACTCCTCGCCCACAAAGGTAAAGGTATAAACCAGCTTGTTGCCGTCGCCTTTCACATCCACCGCCATGCTGTCGTCTCCAGCGGTCAGGGACTCAATCATGCTGTCCAGCTGGCCCTTCACAGTGGGGTCATCCAAAAATTCCTGGATAGAGGCAAATTTGCCGGAGGCAGGGGCAGCGGCCTCGCTGCTCTCAGCACTGCTGTCTTCCGCGCTGCTGTCTTCCGAAGAGCTTTCCTCCGCTACGCTGCTGGTCTGGGAAGAAGAACCAGCGCCGCTCTCGCTGGAGCTGCTCTTCTTATCGTCGCCGCCGCAGGCAGCCAGGGACAAGACCATAGCAACAGCCATGGTGCCGGCCAGAAGCCGGAGAAGATTCTTTTTCATGAACAATCACCTTTCTTTGCTTAATTATGAATGGGAATAAAATAGTAAAATGTACGCTATATTCCACCGGGCAGGTGCCTCTGGGAACCATCTGGAATTATACTCCCCAAAACAGGGGATGTCAAGATGCCAAAGGTTACAAAAAAGTTAAATTTTTCTTGCGGAACAATATTTATTCACCGCTCTTTACGGATATAGGCAGATTCACGACACAAAATGGACATAGGGCGAAAAAAGCTTCCGCCCCATGTCCATCCGGCCCCCCCATCCGGCTGCCAGCTGGCCCCTGGAAACCGAGCCAGCCGCCTTGTTACGTCTTGTTCAGATCCCGCACGCTGGCCCGCTCCACCAGCCGGGCAGGCAGCTCATAGCGCAGCCAGGGCGAATCCTCCCCCAGAGCCTCCAGCCGCCGCAGGTTTTTGATCATCGTCACGCACTCCCGGCCCATCAGCTGGGGGGAGTTGTGGATGGTGGTGATAGCGGGCTCTATCATGGTACACAAGGGCTGGTCGTCAAAGCCTGTGACAGATACGTCCTCTGGCACCCGCTTTCCCAGCAGGTTCAGGGCTTTAATGGCCCGCCAGGCCTGCCTATCGTTCTCACACACCAGGGCCGTGGGCAGCTCTGGAAGGCTCCGCAGCAGCTCCGCCAGCCCCTGGTACTCAAACAGGTCCTCGCCATGCCCCTGCCCGGCGCACAGGCAGAACTCCGGCCGCTCCTCCAGCCCAAACTGCTGGAGCGCCTGCAGGTACCACCGGCGGCGGTCCTCCCGCACCTCGCCGGACCAGCCGCTGTAAACATAGCCCAAGCGGGTGTGGCCCTTCTCCTTTAAATACCGCACCACATGGTACATGCCCTGCCGGTTGCTGATGCACACGCTGCTGGGCTCCCAACAGGCGGGGCCATCCAAAAATCCCCCCGCATCCATAAAGACACAGGGAACCCCCGCGGTTTTGATGTCCCTTTCCAGCTGCTTGGACAGGCGACAGGGGTGTACAATGGCCCCCAGCACATCGCCTGTGCGCCGCAGCTGCTCTGCCAAAGTCACGTTTCTCAGCCGGTTGGTATGCACCATCACCAGGCAGCAGTCGTTTTCCCAGGCCTCGGCCTCTATCCCCTCCAGCACTCCGGAGAAGAAATTGTAGCGGTCGCTCCGGTCCGCGTAGAAATCGTCCGAGATAATATAGGCAATCACCTTGCAGGCGCAGCCCCGGTTCTCCTTCTTCTCCACAGGCTTGCCGGGGGCGTCCCCCTCCCGGCAGGCGCTGCACAGCATCTCCTCGTGGCCCAGCTCCTGTATCTTCTCCAGCAGGCTCTTCCGCAGAGAGTCGCTGATACCCGGCTTATTGTTCAGTACCAGAGAAATGGTAGCTGGGGACACGCCCAGTTTTTTTGCAAGATCTTTTGCTTTCATCCATGACCACCCCGGCAAGGTTTGTCTTTATAAACTATTTATAAAATATTATAAACCATCTTGCAGGAAAATGCAAGCCCCTATTGACAATCTGACAAAGAAAAGTTACAATATAGGTCGAAAAGTGAAAAGCAGGGGTGCTGTGCGTCCGCGGGCTTGTGCCGCGGGCCGTCCAGTCCCAAAGGCGGAACTGTTTTCTATCGCGGTTCCGGCTGATAGGCAACGCCAGGCGGCAAAACCGCCGCTTACGGTCCGGCTCTGCCGGATTTTACGCCGTTTCCTATTCATGCCGGACTGGGAGGAAGGCCGCCGGGACAGGGCCAGACAGCTGAGAGGAGCCCAGAGCTTAAACCCTATGAACCTGATGCGGATAATACCGACGGAGGAAGCGTTTCATTTTCTTTTGTAGAGCAGGGACAGGGCCTCACCCGGGAGGGCCTTTTGCCCACACTTTATACAGGAAAAGCGTTTCTGCGCCGTTTGGAGCCATCCAAGCGGCGCTTTTCATTTTTCAAAAAAATTCTTCACGAAAGGAAGATCCATCATGACCGAAAAAGAAACGCCAGCAAGCCGCCAGCGGGTCCAGAACCTGGTGCTGGCCGGGGTCCTCATTGCCCTGGGCACAGCCCTCTCCTTCATCAAGGTGTTCGACCTGCCTTACGGCGGGTCCATCACCCTGTGCTCCATGCTGCCTGTCATGCTGTTTGCCTACCGGGCTGGCCTGAAGTGGGGCCTGGGGGCAGGCTTCACCTTCAGCGTGCTGCAGCTGCTGTTTGGCATGGACGGCCTTAAAGGCATCAGCGGCGCCACTGTGGCTGGCTCCATTCTGCTGGACTATCTGCTGGCCTTCACGGTGCTGGGCCTGGCGGGCCTGTTCCGGGGCAGGGTCCGGCACCGGGCCGCCTCGTTCACCCTGGGCTGCCTGGCGGCCGGGCTCCTGCGGTACCTCTGCTCCTTCCTCTCCGGCTGGATTTTATGGAGCGAGTACGCGGACGCCAACTTCTCTCCCCTGCTGGCAGGCATGAGCGGCCAGAAGCTGGCCTGCCTGTACTCCCTGGTCTACAACGGCAGCTACATGCTGCCTGAAATCCTTCTCACCTGCCTGGCCGCCTTCCTGGTCATGCAGTTTGCAGGCAGCTTCCTGCTAAAGGGTACGGACGTCTAAAGCCCCGCAGCCCGCACAAATACCTTCATACATACAAAGAGCGTCAGCCAGGGAAAGCCAGGCTGACGCTTTTTTATGGCCGCAGACCCCTCCGGGCGCCTTCAAGCCAAGGGCTTTAGGCCTCCAGCTGCCGGGAGAGGAACATGGCCGCTGCCTTCAGGCTTTCCACCATCTCGCTGCTCACCTTGGGCGGGGACTTCTCCCCTTTCAGCAGCATCACCGCCCCCATGGGGTCTCCGGCGGAAACCACCGGGAACACCGCTGCCGCCGCTGCCGGCATGCTTTGGGCTGCCAGAACCGTATTCTCCGAATTGGTCACAAAGGTCCGCCTGCCCTGGACCAGCTCGTCCATCTGCGGGGACACAGGCTTGTGCAGCAAGTCCTTTTTGACAGGACCCGCCACAGCGATAATCTGTTCTGTGTCGCACACAGCGGCGGCCAGCCCAGTCAGGTTTACCAGGGCCTCTGCATAGGACTGGGCCAGCTGGGACATCTCCCCCACCGGAGAATACTTTTTCAAGATGACCCCGCCGGAAACATCCGTAAAAATCTCCATGGGCATCCCCTCCCGGATCTTCAGGGTCCGGCGGATCTCTTTGGGGATGACCACCCGGCCCAGGTCGTCTATACGCCGGACTATGCCTGTCGCTTTCATATAAAAACCCTCCTGTCTGCATGTTTGCGCAAAGATTGCCCGTGGAAGCGCCCATTGTCTCTGCGTCTGGCCGCCGGCTGTTTCCCATTCCAAAACCGCCCCGCACGGCAAAAGCTGCCGCTTCCACTGGCCTTTTCCAGCACTAGTATTTGCATGAAATGAAGGTTTATCCTTTTTTCAGCAGCCAAGTTTCTTGGCTTTCGCAAGTCTGCTTTGTCTGCGTACCGGTCTATGTACAGGCGGATTTTTCCATATTATAACAAGGGGTTTTGCAAGCGAAAGGAAAAAGTTTTGTCCACTTTTTCAAAAGTGGCAGAGGTTTGGAGGCAGAGCCTCCAAGGTCTTGCGCGACAGCGCCAGAAACGTCGTCAGACAAGTTAGCCATTTTCAAAGAAAATGGCTAAAAAGGGCGTATGTATGCGTTAGGCCTCCGGCCGCACAGGGCGCGTCCTCCGGCAAGACCGTGGAGCTCTGCTCCACGCCTCGCAAGGGGAACCAGTCCCCCTTGACCCCCTTCTTGGCTACCGCCCAGCCAGCATAGAACCACTATCTCCTACCACCCAGCTGCCCTAAAAGCGCCCAGGCAGGAGAAAATCCCTGCCCCCTATGGCAGCAGGCGCTGTCCCAGCCTTTCCAGCGCAGGCAGGGTCAGCTTCAGCACGGCCCCGGTCAGCAGGCCGGTCAGCACCCCGAACACTCCCAGCATGGGCAGGTAGATTGTCACTGGCGTGGCGGTTATCAGCCAGGCTATCACCAACTGCCCGCCGTTGTGGGCCAGAGCTCCGCACACTCCAGCCAGCCCCAGGCTAACCCCTGGCCGCCTTAGCAGCAGCCACATGGCCAAGGTGCTGAGCAGTCCCCCGCTGAAGCTCATCAGCCCGGCAGTAATCCCCCTGGCCAGCAGGGCAAAGCCCCCCTTTACCAGGACCAGGGCCAGGGCCCAGGGCAGTCCCAGGCTGCCCGCCGCGTACATCACCACAATATTCGAAAGCCCTAGCTTGGCCCCTGGAGGCGTTCCCGGCAGGGGGGGCAGGGCGGCTTCCAGCAGAGAGAGGGCCAGGACCAGGGCTCCCAGCAGCCCCCCCAAAGCCAGCGCGCCTGTTTTTTTTCTCATCAGCTTCCAGCGTCCCCTTCCATTGCCTGTGTCAATAGGTCTCGGCGTCTGCGTCTGTCCGGCCCTCTATCCGCAGTACCACCCGGCCGGGCAGGCAGAGGGCGGCGTCTCCCCCCCGGGTGAGCCGCCCCATGCCCACGCAGGTCTGGTCCGGGCAGGAGGAGGAGACCACCCGGGCCCCCTCGGGGCCTATCTCCACCACAAGGGCCACGTCCCCGGCCCCGGCAATCGGGTATTCCTCCGGCCCGGCCATGGAGGCCAGGCTGCAGGCCAGCACCTCTTGGCCATCCACCTCCACCACGGCCCGCTGGCCCTGGGGCCCGGTCCGGCCCAGCAGGAACAGCGCCCCGGCCGCCAGCAGTGCCAGGGCAATCCACAGCCCGTCCCTTTTGGAGAGGAACGCCCGGTTTTTAAGCTTCATCCGGACCGCCTCCCAAGCTGACCACTGCCACGGAATAGGTGGAAGTGCCAAAATAGGGGTCCTGCTCTCTCAGGGTAAACCGGCCGGAAAGCCCGTCCGTCAGGGTAATCTGGCCCCCGTCCTCCACAAACAGAGCCTGCGCGCCGTATGCCTCCAGCAGAGGCAGGCTGTCCTCCAGCCCCAGCACAAAGCAGGCTGTGGCCAGTCCATCGCTGAGAGCCCCGGGATTTTCCCACTCCCTGTCCGGCGGGCACCACACAGTCACAGACACCAGCCCGCTCTCCGCCGGATACCCGGTGCGGGGGTCCAGCAGGTGGCAGTAGGTGCGGCCGTCCTGCTGGAAAAATTTCTCATAGCTGCCCGAGGTGGACACAAAACCCCCGGAAAGCTCCAGCACCCCCAGGCTTCCCGTGCCCGCTGGGTCCCGCACACTGACCCGAAAGGGCTTGCCGTCCGGCTTTTGGCCCCAAAGGCCCACGCTGCCTCCCACGGCAATCACAGCGCCCGTTACTCCGAACTCCCGGTACAGGGCTATGGCTGTGTCGCAGGCCGCGCCTTTTCCAATGGCCCCCAAGTCCAGGGACATGGCCGGGTCCGCAAGCTGTACGGTGTAGGCCCTGGTGATTCCGTCGATATGGGCACCGTCCTGGGCGGGTGCGGAGGTCCATACCTCCTCCCAGTCCAGGGAAAGCTTGGTGTAATCCACCAAAGGCAGGGCTTGGGCAATGGCCTCCGGCTCTGGCAGGGAGGGGGAATCGTCAAAGCTCCACAGGGCCGAAACAGGGCCAATAGTGACGTCCAAAGCGCCGCCGCTTTTTTTACAAAGCGCCCGCATTTCTTCCAGCAGGGATTGGGTTTCCCTGCACACGAGGACATGTTCTTTCCCTGCCTGCTGGTTGATTTGGGCAATCTCTCCCCCCCGCCGCCAGGAGATGCGGTTTTCCAGCTCTGTCACAGCCGCCGGGACCTCCTCCGCCGCCTGCTCCCGGCCTGGCCCCCACAGGGTCTGCTCTACATAGGAGCCCATGGCAAAGGCGGTCAGCTCTGTGGGCTGGCGGGCCATATAGTCGTCATAATACAGCTTCCCGGCCACAGCGGCCAAAAACAGGCCCGCCAGCAGCAGGCGGGCCTTGCGATTGCTTGGATGGGTTTTCTCCTTGCGCGTCATCTGTCCAGCTTCCGGGCCGCGTCAATCAGCAGTTCCACTGCTTGGTCAATGGTGAAGCGGGAGGTGTCTATGGTGATATCATAGTTCTGCAAATCGTCCCAGCGCTTGTTGGAGTAGAAATTGTAGTAATTGGCCCGCTGTTTATCCTTTTTGGTGACAAAATCCGCTGCTTTGCGCTCTTCGCAGTCCTTTTTGGCCACAGACCGCTTGATGCGGGTCTCTTTGTCTGCGTGGACAAAGACGTTCAGGCAGTTGTCATGCTCCCGGAGGATGTAGTCCGCGCAGCGGCCAATGACCACGCAGGGACCCTCTCCAGCGGCCTTTTTGATGATGTCGGACTGGATAATAAACAGCTTGTCGTTAATGGGCATCTCATTGATGCCCGGCACCCGGGCCCCAAAGGAGTAGCTGCCCATAACCATGGAGTACAGCAGGCTGCTGGTGGCCTTTTCATCGGCATGGGCAAACACCTCTTCTGAGAGGCCGCTCTGCTTGGCGGCCATGGCAATGAGCGCCTTGTCATAGAAGGGTACGTTCAGCTGGCGGGCCAGCTTTTCGCCAATCTCATGGCCTCCGCTGCCAAACTGGCGAGAAATTGTGATAACGGGCAACATACGAAATCCCCCTTTATACAGTGATAGAATACAGAACCGGTTTCATCGGAAAACTGGACACTTTCTGTATCTATATAATAGCGTATTTTGGTAGAAAAGTCAACCAGGAAAGGGAAATAATTCAAATCACCGGTTCACCCGCCAGGGCCAGCTGGATGCAGGCCTCAATAAAATCATCCCGCCGCTTGGCAAAGTCCAGGCTGCCCCACTCCCAAGGGGGCGCACCCGGGAAGAGGGGGTGCTTGTCCGAGGCCATCAGCAGCACCGCGCACTTCATGCCCCAGTAGCGGCACAGGTTTACCATGGCAGAGGCCTCCATGTCCACCCCGGCGCAGCCCTTTTCCCGCCACAGGGCCTCCTTGCGGTAGGTCTGCCGGTAGGGGGCGTCTGTTGTGACTGTGTCCTGCTTTTTCACCGCAAATCCCCGCTGGGCCAAAAAGCCGGCGGGTTCCTCCGGCAGCCAGGCGCTGTCCGGCACAGCGTACAGAGGGGCTTCGAAATAGTGGAAAGAGCTGCCCTCCTCCACCAGAATCCTCTCTGGCGCCAGCACATCGCAGACCTGCACATCCTCCCCAAAAGCTCCGCACAGGCCTGCCACCAGCAGCTCCTCCACCCCCAGGGCGTGGAGGGTCTCCACGGTGCAGGCCCCTTGGGGCGCGCCCCGGCCTCCGTCCAAAAAGCACACATCCTCCCGGCCAGCCACAGCTAGCACCGGGCTGTGGGTGATGAACCCCGGCAGCTGTTCTGCCAGCAGGCGGGTCTCAAAGCGCTCCTGCAGTACGGGCAGGCCCCGGCCCAGGCAAAAGGCCACGGCCCGCTTGGGCAGGCTTTGCACGGCCCCTGTGACATGCTTGCTCTTCACATGCTGCTGGGCTGTAAAAACCGGAGATGTATCATCGTCCTTAAAAAACCACGGCATAGGTCTCACTCCTTTTTCTCTGGGTTTCCCTGTGGCCTGGGGAGAGGGCGGTCCCCCGGGCTATTTTTTAAGCGCTTTCCTCCAGCAGCAGCCGGCCCGCCTTGGCCAAGGACCCCAGGTCCCGGGCCGGGGCATACAGGTAGTCCCGCAGAACCGCCAGGGCGCTGCAGATATCCCGGCGGTCCGTCTCATGGCGGCCAGCCTCTTCCACCACGGCCAGCAGGGCCAGGCCCCGGTCCATGGCCTGGGCAATCTCCTCCAGCTCATCAAAAATATCGGTTAGGGAGCAGCCATATTCTTTGTTTTCCATAAAATTCCTCCTTGATTTTCCCCAAGGAGTTTGGTAGAATAGATTTACCAAGCCCCTTGGGGTTGGTGTTGCGAAGTAATCCGGAACTTGTGGCAGTGGCGGGTTACTTCACTTTTTTAGGTCGCTTTTCAACTTCTTTATTCCGCGCCGGGTAGCCTCCATTTTGCTTGTCCCCTCCTGCTCGCAATATTTCGCCAATATTTCGGCACATTCCGCGTCCAGCCGGACATGCATGGACTGCCCCTTGGGATTATCCGTTGGGCGGCCTAACTTCTTTTTCTCAGGCAAGCTTTCCGCCTCCTTTCGTGGCCCAAAATAACCATATCATAAAGGGCCTCAAAAGTCAAGGGGAAATTCATCCTTTTTCTTGCTTTTTCCCCAAGGGGTTGGTAGAATGGATTTACCAACCCCTTGGGAGGTTTGTGTGGAAACAGCCCGCTGCTTGGGACGGCGCCGGGTTGTTTCTTATTTTTTGATTTCTGCCTCCACAAGGTCAATACCCTTCTCAATGACCTCTGTACGGGATATTTTCAGGTATTCCGCGCAGTATTGCAGTTTATCTGCGGTCTCTTGGGTAAGTCTCAACCCCAAGCTGACATTTTTCGTAATTTCCTTGGGAGGCCGCCCTGTTTTTGGAGCCAATCGCATCACCACACTTTTTGCTCCTGCAGTAATTAATATATTTGCCCAAGCAAAAAGTCAAGACATATTTTTCTTGCTTTTTCCCCAGGAGTTTGGTAGAATGGATTTATCAAGCCCTTTGGGGTTTGCTTAAGAGACACTCGTGTGTGCTTGCTGCAGCTGAACGAGTGTCCTCTTCATTTTTCCTGTTCCAAAAGCAGCTGTATCCCCCGGCGGATCGCTTCTGTTCTTGTAACGCCATGTCTTTCACAATATTGAAGCAAGCGCTGGTTGGTTGCCTGGTCAAACCGGATTTTCAGGTCCACATTCTTGGGATTCTCTGATTTTGGCCGCCCTGTGCGCGGGCTCATCCCATCACCTCACTTTCCGCACTCTGTAAATTTGTTATACTTTATAGAGCGCAAAAAGTCAACTGGCAATTTTCTGTTTTTCTTGCTTTTCCCCTAGAAACCTGGTAGAATAGATTTGCCAAGCCCTTTGGGGGTTTGTCTGGAAACAGCCCGCTGCTTTGGACGGCGTCGGGCTGTTTCTTATTTTTTTGTAAGCCGTTTGTACAGAGAATCCACCATTTCTTGAAAGAGCTGTATCTTGGTCTTCCCAGAAAGCCGGGAGCACTCCTGGAACTTTGCCACGGTTTCAGGGGTTACCCGAAAGGCGATTTGAGCGTCTTTGCGCTCTTTCCCTGCAATGGGGCGGCCTGTCCTAGGCGACATCTCACCACCTCGCTTTTGCCTATGCTTAATTATATGCATATGCCTATGCAAAAGTCAAGAGGCAGTTCCCCTTTTTCTTGCTTTTTCCCTAGAAATCTGGTAGAATGAATTGACCAAACTCCTTGGGGAGATGGGGCTATAAGATGGTCAGGAAGCTTTGCAGAGCAGGTCCTGGCTGTCTTATTTTTCTTTTACCTTCTCATAGACCTCCCGAATCCCCTGGCGGATGACCGCCGCCTTCGTCATCCCTGTTTTCTTACAGCAGATTTCCAACAGCCGGACATCCTCGTCGGACATTCGGATTCTGGTTTCATGGGTCTTGGGGTCCATGGTGGGCCTTCCCATCTTCGGAGACATGTTACACCCCCTTTTGTGTCACCGTAAGTATAGTATATATTTTGGAGACACAAAAGTCAAGGGGCAGTTTCCCTTTTTTGCTTTCCCCTTTATTCCTCCGTCTCCCCAAGGGGTTTCTCCTCCGCAAGGGCCCGGTAGATCTCCGCTTTTCTGTGCCCGGTCTGTTTTGCGGCCTGCTTTGCCGCCTCGCTGGCAGAGCAGCCCTCTGCTGCCAGGTCCCTGGCCAGCTCCACCGCGTCCTCCAGGGTATAGGGCTCCTCCTCTGCCAGCGGCTGGGCCCCGGCCACCACCAGCACAAACTCTCCCCTGGCCTCCTGCTCCCGGTAATGGGCGGCAGCCTCCTGCAAAGTGGTGCGCCACACCTCTTCATGCACCTTGGTCAGCTCCCGCACCAGGGCGATCCGCCGCTGCCCGCCAAAGAGCTTCTCCAAGTCCCCCAGGGTCCGGCGCAGCTTGTGGGGGGCCTCGTAGAAGATCATGGTGCGGGTCTCCCTCTCCACCTGCCGCAGATGCTCCCTGCGGCTGCGCTTGTTCATGGAGAGAAAACCCTCAAAGGTGAACCGCCCGGTGGGCAGGCCGCTGACCGCCAGGGCCGATATGGCGGCTGTGGGGCCGGGCACCACGTACACCGGCAGGTTTTCTGCCGCGCAGGCGGCAATCAGCGTCTCCCCCGGGTCAGAGACAGCGGGCATCCCCGCGTCAGACACCAAGGCGCAGGTCTCCCCGGCCCGCAGCCGCTGCAGGATGGCCTCTCCTCGGCTGCGCTTGTTGTGCTCAAAATAACTGACCAGCGGTCTGTGGCCTATGCCAAAGTGGTTCAGCAGGGCCCTGGTCACCCGGGTGTCCTCTGCGGCGATAAAGTCCGCCTGCTCCAAGGTCTCCCGGGCCCGGGGGGAAAAGTCCCCCAGGTTGCCAATGGGGGTGCCCACCACGTACAGCGCCCCTTTTTCCAGCGTTTGGCTCATACCGCCCCCTCCTCTCTATGGGACCATGTATAGTCCCCGTATATGTCCAGCATCTCCCCTGTGGGCTGCCCGTCCTCTCCCTGCACCACCAACGTGGGCAGGGCCTGCAGGCCGGATCTGCCGCCGCTTCTACATTCCAGCAGAAACAGGTAGGGGGCCTTGTCCCTGCGGGCCTGCACCAGCTGCAGCCGTTTGGGCTCCAGCCGATGGCCCGCCAGCGTGCCCATGGCCTCCGCCATCCGCCCCACCGGCAGACAGAGGCACAGCCTGCCCCCGCACTTCAGGGCATACTGGGCGGCCCGGGCCAAGTCCTGCAAGGACATCTCCCCCTCCCTGCGGGCTGTGTCCCGCTGGGGGTCCTCTGCCCGCAGGCCCGCTCCCACAGGGAAATAGGGCGGGTTACAGGCCGCCAGCTCCAGCCCCTGATGGGGAAGCCAGCGTTTATAGTCCCGCACATCCCCCTGCACCACGGTAATCCGCTGCCCCAGTCCGTTGGCCTCTGCCGACCGCCTGGCAAGCTCTGCCGCTTCCCTCTGCACCTCCAGGGCCAGCACAGGCCCTGGCCTGGCCCTGCGGCACCACAGCAGGGGGATGGTCCCGCAGCCAGTACCCAGGTCCGCGCACCGCTCTCCTGGCCGGGGCTGGGAAAAATGGGCCAGCAGCAGGGTGTCTGTGGTAAAGCCATGGCCCCCTCCTGTAAGCACCCGCAGGTTTTGCCCCAGGGGCTCCCAGCGCTCTGTATGTTTCCCCTGTTTCCCGCCGTCCATCGCCCCACTCTCCTTTCACGAAAAAAGCGAAACCCGAAAACACTGTTCAGGTTCCGCTTTTTCTGCTTTTTGCCAGAGTTTAGCCCTCCTGGGGAGCACCCACAGGGCAAACACCCGCGCAGGCGCCGCAGTCCAGGCACTTGTCCGGGTCGATCACGTACTTGCCGTCGCCCTCAGCAATGGCGTCAGCAGGGCACTCGCCCGCGCAGGCGCCGCAGGCAATGCACTCGTCGTTGATGGTATAAGGCATTGAAAACACCTCCATGTAATTTGGGCGGCTTGGTGAAGCCCCAAGGGTCCTTTATCAAGCCCTTTCGGCTTCCCTGCCGCGCTTCTCTTCTATTCTATCATATTTCCGTAAAATTGCAACAGTTTTTCCTGTCCATATCCATGGATTTTTTTGCCGGGCTATTCCAGGTCCTTCAGTTTCTCCAGCTCCTGCCTCTCCACCTTCACCCGGCCGTCCCGCAGCACCTTGACCTGGCTGGCCAAAAACACCTTGGGGGCCGCGTCCGGGTCCTTGTCCAAGCGCACGGTCAGCTTGTGAGTCAGCAGGTTTTGGTCAATGACCACACCCTTGCCGTCCGGGGTAGAGACCAAAGCGTTCACCTTGGGCGTGGTGCGCAGCAGGTCCTGATAGGCCTCCTGCTCGTATTTCAGGCAGCACATCAGCCGCCCGCAGGCCCCGGAGATCTTCACCGGGTTCAGGGACAGGCCCTGCTCCTTGGCCATCTTGATGGACACGGGCTGAAAGCCCCCCAGAAAGGACCCGCAGCAGAAGGGCCTGCCGCAGATGCCAATGCCCCCCAGCATTTTGGCCTCGTCCCGCACGCCGATCTGCCGCAGCTCAATGCGGGTGCGGAACATGCCTGCCAGGTCCTTCACCAGCTCCCGGAAGTCCACCCGGCCGTCCGCGGTAAAGTAGAAGAGAACCTTGTTGTTGTCAAAGGTGTACTCCACATCCACCAGCTTCATCTCCAAGCCCCGGGCAGCAATGCGCTTTTCGCAGGCCTTAAAGGCGGTTTTCTCCTTGCGGTGGTTCTCCTCCACCCGTTTCAGGTCCTCGGGGGTGGCCCGGCGGATAAATTTGCGCAGGGGCTGCACAATGGCCGCGTCCCGCACCTCCCGGTTCTCCATGGCCACCTCTCCGCACTCAACGCCCCGGGCGGTCTCCACAATGGCCATCTCTCCTTTTGCCAGCTGCTGGCCGCCGGGGTCAAAATAGTACACCTTGCCGGTGCTTTTAAAGCGCACGCCAATTACTTCTGCCATTCTTTTCTATTCTCCTGAAAGTCTTTTATGGTCTGTTCTGGGCCTTGAGAGGCCCGGCCTATGCCCTTTTCAGCTGGGCGCAGAACCAGGTGGCCAGCAGGCCGGTGTTGGCGTTGCGCTCCAGCCTCTGCCGGCAGGTCTCCGCCAGCTCTGGCAGAGCCAGCAGCCGCTCCCTGGGCAGGGCGCCTAGCTGCTCCGCCAGCTGCTCCGCGCCGCCCAGGCCGCCTGTGCCCCCGCACCGCAGCGCAAGCGCGTCCCGAAAAATCACCGTCAGCCGGACCAGCACCTGCCGGAACAGCTCCCGGTCCTTGGAGAGCGGCGCCGCCGCCTTCAGCAGCGGGTGGCTCCCCCTCTCCAAAAGGGCGGCGGCTATCTGGCAGGCAAGGGCAAAGGCCCGGCCCGCCTGGCCGCCCTGCAGCTCCTCCTGCATACGGCCCAGATTGCCCCCGCAAAGCGCCGCCAGCTCTTGGGCCCTCTCCGGGCTGGCAGCGGCATGTTCGGCCAGCCACTGGGCAGCCTCCTCCAGAGCGGGAGGCCGGAGGGTAAAAATCTGCGCCCGAGAGCAGATGGTGGGCAGCAGGTTTTGGGCATGGGTGCAAATCAGCAGGAACACCGCGCTGGGAGGCGGCTCCTCAATCAGCTTCAGCAGCTTATTCTGGGCAGCGGGCAGGGTGCGGTCGCCCAGCAGCACTGTGTACACGCTGCAGTCCGCCTCCTCCGGCATCCGGCAGGCGTCCTCCGCCATCTGGCGCACCGCCTCCACGGACAGCGCCCCCGAGCTGCCCGTGCCCTCTACCCGCCGGATATCCGGATGGCTGCCTGCCCGGGCCCGCACACAGCTGGGACAATGGCCGCAGGGGGCGCTGTCCCGGCTGCGGCAGACCAGCGCTTGGGAAAGCAGGGCCGCCAGGCTGCGCTTTCCCGTGCCGGGCTCTCCCTGCAAAAGAAGGGTATGGGGAAAACGCCCCGCCGCAAAGGCCGCGCTAAGGGCCTCTTTCACCGGGGCGTTGCCCAAAAAACCGGGAAATTCCATCAAACCTTTTCGAACCGGTCCACGTTCAGCACAAAAATGGTGGAACCACCCACCGTGACCTCCACCGGGTAGGAGGAGTACATGCCCACCTCCATGGTGGAGGAATGGGGGACAATCTGGGTGCGGCGGCTGCTGTACTTGGCAATAATGCCAATAACCTCGTCCACCTTGTCATCCTGCACGCCCGAGATGAAGGTGGTGTTCCCGGCCATCAGGAACCCGCCGGTAGTGGCCAGCTTTGTCACGGAAAAGCCCTCCCTGGTAAGCGCGGAGGACACGGCCCCGCTGTCGTCGTTGCTGACAATGGCTAGTATAAGTTTCATATGCTTAATCCCCTTCCTAGGCGCCGGACGGCGCCTTGCGGCGCGGCAAACCCCGCGGCTGGCCTTTGCACCCGGGCAGCTGGTTCCCTCTGTTTCCGGCAGGCCCTGGGGTCCTGCCAGCCCTGGGGACTGCTCCGGTGCTTTTGTATAGTAATTTTATCATAAAACCGTCAAAAATGCAAGGGACTGCTAAGAAAAATGCGCATTGCAGGCTCCCTGTCCCCCCGGAGGACAAAAAAGCAGGGAGCTGCCGCCCCCTGCGCCTGCTTCTGTCTATCCCTTCAGCACCCCTGCGCTGTCTTTTATATAGATAACCCCTGAGATCACGGTGAGCAGGGCCACCGCCCAGCACAAAACCTGGGTACACAGGCTGAGCAGCCCCGCGCCGTCCGGGGGGATGACTGCCGCACCCCCATAGTACAGCAGGATGACCACCATCTGCACCACGGTTTTTACCTTGCCCCACAGGTTGGCCGCAATGACCTGGCTGCCCGCCGCGGCCAGCATCCGGATGCCTGCCACCGCGAACTCCCGGAACAGCACAACGGCCAGCACCACCGGGCTACACACCCCGTCGCAGACCATGTAAATAAAGGCAGCTGTGGTCAGCATCTTGTCCGCCAGGGGGTCGGCAAACTTGCCAAAGTCTGTCACCAGGCCCCGGCTGCGGGCAATCTTCCCGTCCAGCAGGTCCGTCAGGCTGGCCGCTCCAAACACAATGCCAGCCAGCAGGCAGGCTACAGGGGAAAACCGCTCTGTGCCAAACCCGCCAAAGGCCGCAAATACCATAAACACCGGAACCAAAGCCACCCGCAGCAGGGTCAGCTTATTGGGCAGATTGAGTTTCATGCGCCAAACTCCTTTCCTTATCCAGGGCAGGCCCTACGCCATGCGCCCCATCAGGTCCCCGTCCATGCTGTCTTCTACGACCACCTGGGCAAACTGGCCCAGCACCGGGCGCTTTTGCCCCTGTTCCAGACGGAAAAACACCTTGCCGTCCACGTCCGGGGCGTCCATGCAGCTGCGGCCAAACCAGCACTCCGCGTACCGGTCAAAGCCCTCTACCAGCACCTGCAAAGTCCGGCCCACCTGCTGCTGGCCCAGCTGGTCCGCAATGTCCATCTGCAGATTGGTGAGAATGGCCGCCCGGCGCTCCTTCTCCTCCTGGTCCAGCTGGTCCGGCAGCAGGGCGGCTGGGGTCCCCTCCTCCTGGGAGTAAGCAAAGCAGCCCATCCGGTCAAAGCGCATCTCCTTCACAAACTCTGCCAGCTCCTCAAAGTCCTCCTCCGTCTCCCCGGGGAACCCGGCAATCAGGGTGGTGCGCAGCACCACGCCGGGCACCTTGGCCCGGATTTTCCCGATGAGCGCTGTCAGGGACTGCCGGTCCCCCCGGCGGTTCATGGCCCGCAGCACCCGGCCCGAGCAGTGCTGCAAGGGCAGGTCGATGTAGGGCAGCACCTTCTCCTCCCGGGCCATCACCTCCAGCAGCTGGTCTGTAATGGCGTCTGGGTAGCAGTAGAGCACCCGCAGCCAGCAAAGGCCCTTCAGCTTGGCCAGCCGCTCCAAAAGCTCTGCCAGGCTGTAGGCTCCGTACAGGTCTACCCCGTACCGGCTGGTATCCTGGGCAATCAGCACCAGCTCTTTGGCCCCGTTTTCCACCAGGCCTCTGGCCTCCTGCTCAATGTCCTCCATGGTCCGGCTGCGATAGCCCCCCCGGATGGCCGGAATGGCGCAGTAGGAGCA
Organism: uncultured Oscillospiraceae bacterium; assembly: GCA_910588415.1. Classification (GTDB taxonomy): domain Bacteria; phylum Bacillota; class Clostridia; order Oscillospirales; family Acutalibacteraceae; genus Acutalibacter. Next base: position 22,668 of record CAJUPK010000020.1, read on the forward strand.
GCGGTTGTCGCAGCCCTCGGCAACTTTCAGGTAGGCGGACCAGCTGGGGGTGGAGAGCTCCCGGGTCCCGCACAGAGGCAGCCCGCCCTTGGGGGGGAAGGCCTCTGCTGTGCCCTTGTCCAGCATCTCCTGGAGACAGCGGGCCATGTCCCCATTGGCCCCAATGCCAAAGACCCCGTCCAGCTCGGGAATCTCCCTGCGCAGCTCCTCCTGGTACCGCTCCGCCAGACAGCCGGTGGCCACCAGCTTTTGAATACGGCCCTCCTGCTTCAGCAGGCCCAGCTCCAAAATCTCGTCAATAGACTCCTTCTTGGCGCTGTCAATAAAGCCGCAGGTGTTCACAATGGCCACATCGGCCATTGCCACATCATCGACCAGCGCAAAGCCCGCCGCTTTCAGGCTGGCCATCAGCATCTCGCCGTCCACCTGGTTTTTGGCGCAGCCCAGCGAGATCATTCCAACTTTTATGGGCATGGTTTCCCCTCCTGGTTATGGTTTCCGTTGTCCTATGGGTGAGAGCAACCGTAAAAGTTTCGTCTTCTCACCTTTGGTTCGGTCAGCTCGGGACGGTCCCCACCGGGGACCCTCGCCCTTTTCAAAGGTGGTAGGGTGTGGGGCAAAGCCCCATGGTCTTGCCGGAGGACGCGCCCTGTGCGTCCGGAGGCCTACCATATGCGTCAGCTTTTTTAGCCATTTTCAAAGAAAATGACTAACTTTGTCTGACGTCGTTTCTGGCGCTATCGCGCAAGGCTGTGGAGCTCTGCTCCACACCTCGCAAGGGGCACTTGACATTGCGCCCTGGGGGGCGCAAGTCACGGAGTTTCCCCCCATCGCACGAAGCGCTCGCTTTTGCTGCGCAAAAGCACGGGGAAAACTCCTGCCTGGGTGGTTCTTTGACGTTGGCCCTGGGGGGCGCAAGTCACGGAGTTTCCCCCCATCGCACGAAGCGCTCGCTTTTGCTGCGCAAAAGCACGGGGAAAACTCCTGCCTGGGTGGTTCTTTGACGTTGGCCCTGGGGGGCGCAAGTCACGGAGTTTCCC
>CAJUPK010000021.1 GCA_910588415.1 uncultured Oscillospiraceae bacterium
TTTCCGCAGGAAAGGCGACCGCTTCGCGGTCGAGGGAAACTCCGTGACTTGGCCCGAAGGGCCAATGTCATCCACACCTCGCAGCCTTTGAAAAGGCTGGCGAAACTTTTACCGTTGTTCTTAAAAGCCCACACTTAATATTTTTATAGAAAGGATGACCCATCATGACAAAAAAATTTAAGCTTACAGACCTGGACTGCGCCAACTGCGCCGCAAAAATGGAGAACGCCATCAAAAAGCTGGACGGGGTCCACGACGCCTCTGTCAGCTTCATGACCCAGCGGCTTACCGTGGACGCGGACGACGAACGGTTTGAAGAGATCATGGACCAGATTGAAAAGACTTGCCGCAAAGTGGAGCCTGACTGCCGGATTCTGCGGAAATAACAGAAAATTGCGGAAATTTGGGACAATAGGGGGCTTTATCCATGAACATTCTGGACAATATGACAAGAAAACAGCGGATTATGCTGCTGCGCATTGCGGGCGGCGGGGTGCTTTTGCTGGCCGCTGTGCTGGCGCCCTGGCAGGGGCCCCTGCGGTTCCTGCTGTTTCTGCCCGCCTACTTTCTGGCAGGCTGGGACGTGCTTTGGCGGGCGGCCAAAAACATAGCCCATGGCCAGGTTTTTGACGAAAACTTTCTCATGGCCCTTGCCACAGTGGGGGCCTTCTGCACCGGATTTTTCGGGGAGGGAGAGTACCCAGAGGCTGTGTTTGTAATGCTGTTTTATCAGCTGGGCGAGCTGTTCCAGGGCTATGCGGTGGGCAAGTCCCGGCGGTCCATTGCGGCGCTGATGGACCTTCGGCCCGATTCCGCCCAGGTGGAACGGGAGGGCCAGCTGGTGCAGGCCGACCCAGAGGACATTACCGTGGGCGAGGTGCTGGTGGTGAAGCCCGGGGAGAAAATCCCCCTGGACGGGGTGATTGTGCAGGGAGAGACCACCCTGAACACCGCCGCTCTCACCGGAGAGGCCCTGCCCCGGGCCGCCGCTGTGGGGGATACCGTGCAGAGCGGCTGCGTCAATCTCTCCGGCCTGGTCCGGCTGCGGGTGGAGAAACCCTTTGAGGAATCCACTGTGGCGAAGATTTTGGACCTGGTGGAGAATGCCGCCAGCAAAAAAGCCCAGGCCGAGAATTTCATCACCCGCTTTGCCCGGTACTACACTCCGGCGGTGGTGCTGGCCGCCCTGGCCCTGGCGGTGATCCCTCCGCTGTTTGCAGGGGGATGGGCAGACTGGCTTCGCCGGGCGCTGACCTTTCTGGTGGTCTCCTGCCCCTGTGCGCTGGTCATCTCTGTGCCGCTGACCTTTTTTGGGGGCATTGGCGGGGCCTCCCGGCAGGGGGTTCTCATCAAGGGCGGCAACTACATGGAGGCCCTGGCCAAAGCCAGCACCGTGGTCTTTGACAAGACCGGCACCCTGACCCAAGGGGCCTTCACCGTGACCCAGCTGCACCCGGCAGAGGGCTTTACCCAAGAACGCCTGCTGGAGCTGGCCGCTTTGGCGGAGAGCGTGTCCCAGCACCCCATCTCCCGGTCCCTGAAGGAGGCCTGGGGCCAGGCCCTGGACCCCGGACGGCTGGGAAGCGCCCAGGAACTCTCTGGCAAAGGCGTGCGGGTCCAGGCAGACGGCCAGACTGTCTGCGCCGGGAACCTGCGCATGATGGAGGAGGCGGGACTGCAGGTTCCCCCTGTGGAGGCGGCAGGCACAGTGGTTCATGTGGCGGCAGGGGACCAATACGCCGGATGGATTTTAATTGCCGACCAGCCCAAGGCCGACGCCCTTCAGGCAGTCAGCAGCCTGAAAGCCCAGGGACTGCGGACCGTGATGCTCACCGGGGACGCCAAAGCCGCTGGAGAGCAGGTGGCCCGTCAGCTGGGCCTGGACCAGGTCTGGACTGAGCTTTTGCCCGCCGGAAAGGTGGAGAAGGTGGAGAGCCTGCTGAAAAGCCAGCCTAAGGGCCGCACCCTGGTCTTTGTGGGAGACGGCATCAACGACGCCCCGGTGCTCTCCCGGGCGGACGTGGGCATTGCCATGGGAGGCCTAGGGTCTGACGCGGCCATAGAGGCAGCGGACATTGTGCTGATGGACGACAAGCCCTCTAAGCTGAGCCTGGCCATGGGGATCTCCCGCAAAACCCTGGGCATTGTGCGGCAGAACATTGTGTTCGCCCTGGGGGTGAAAGCCCTGGTGCTGGTACTCAGCGCCCTGGGCCTGGCCACAATGTGGCTGGCTGTGTTTGCAGACGTGGGCGTGATGGTGCTGGCCGTGCTGAACGCCACCCGGGCTTTGGGCGCCCGGCCAGGTAAAGCAGGTATTTAGACGCCCCGGCGGTTCCGCTTACAAGAGCTTACCAATCGGTATGCACATTTTCATGTGCGGCTGCTATAAAAACAGAAAACAGGCAGAGGGAAAGCAAGGGCTTCCTTCTCTGCCTGTTTTGTTTTTTCTTTCGGGCATGGATGGGGGGTACGGTTTCTGGTCTGATGGGTACTACCGCCGGAACCGAGGCAGTATCACCAGCACGCCCACCCAGAACAGCTGGAACAGCAGCAGCACAAAGGCCGAAAGCTGCCGGATGGCCCCAAAGCAGGACACAAAGGCCACCAGCACAAAGCCCAATACCACCGCCGCTGTCTGGATGGCCACCAGAATTCCCGCGGTGCGCTTATGCTCTACACAGGCCGCAATCAGGCTCATCATGGACTCCATGCGGCCTTTGGTGGCTGCCACCGCATCCATGCGAGGCTGGGGCTCCCCAGTCAGCCGCTGGGCTATATCCCCCAGCTGGGCGTCCAGGATGCCCACGCTGGCCGAATCCACCCCGAAGAGCCGGGACACCAGGCCCACGGTCACATTGGGGTCTGTGGTGCGCACCAGCACGCTGATGCCACTGTCCTCCAGCCGCTGGAGTTCGTTTTTCCTGCGGCGGTCCGCTGTGTAGGCCACCACCAGCAAAGCGGCAACCTCCGCGTCCACGGCAATATAGATGATGTTCTTATTGCCAGAGGCATACTGGGTCTCCTCCTCCCGGCTGGGCGTTTCCAGCCGGTGGTTGATCAGCAGGGTTCTGGTGCCAATATACACGGTGTGGCCGTCCACCCGGCCTACAATGCCGGCCCCGGTCTCATAGCCAAACTTCTCCACCTGGGGCAGGATCTCCTCGTTTTCGCTGATCACCTGGTCAAACACGCCGGACAGGGGCCCGCCCACCTCTTTCATCAGGGCAGAGGCCGCCACGATGGCTGCTTCCGCTATCCGCCGGCTGCCAAAGGTTTTGATGCCATGCAGGGTAACCGTGCCTGTGGGGAACAGCTCGTCCGCGTTGGCAATCACAGCGTTCACATCGCCAAAGTGCTCTACCGCCTCATAGCCCACGGCCATGCCGCCAGCCCGGCGCACGGTCTTGCACATCCGGCTGATGGGCAGGTTGACCGAGAGCATGTTGCCTGCCGCCACGCAGGCGCAGCAGCCTGCCGCAAAAGCCCCAATGGCCGCTGGCACGCTTTTGGAGATAAGCAGCGTGGCAACCGTAAGCACCAGAGAGGACAGCAGCCCCAGGGGCGCGAGCAGCTGAGAGGCCGCCTCGGAGGGATCCGGGGCATAGGACAGCTCTAAAAAGCGCTTTAAAAACCCGGCCTTGCACTGGTAGGCAACCGCTGGCTTTTCCGCCACGCAGTCCTTGGTCATTTTCAGGGAGGTGTTGTAGTCGTCAAATATCTGCACGCCGTACTTCTGCTCTCGGGACGTGACAAAGCGGAAATTGCTGTGGATGCGCCGGATCATGGTCAGCTTGCCCGCGGTGTTGACAAACAGCAGGGCCGCGGCCACCACCGCATACAGGTGCAGGCCGTCCTCTACCAACTGGGTGCGGAAGAACACCGAGGCCACAGTCTGCACCAGGGCTGCCAGGGCTGCCACCGCCACGCCGCTGTCTGAATTGGCCTTGGCGGAGAACAGGGCCTTCAGGCCATTGCCCACGGTTTTAAAGCACATGCCCACAGCCACCACCAGGAAGACCAGGGTCAGGATCACATAGGCCAGGGGCCAGCTGCCGTTGACCCCTGTGGGGGAGAAGCGGCTGCGGCAGACCAGGCTGACCAGAAGCAGCAGCACGGTACACACCCCGGTAATCATCATGCGCAGGGACAGCTCGTGCATTTCGCCCCGCAGCTCGTTGGAGATGGAGCGGGCGTCCTCCGGCCCGGTATAGTCCTCAATAGATTCCGTGGACTCCTCCCGGGGGGGAAGGGCCTCCTGGATCTCCCGCTGCTCCTCCGGGGGCCGCTTAGACTTCCGGCGGCGGGGGGCCTGCCGGGCCTGGGCGGCCTCCAGGGCCTGCTGCAGGGTCTCTGTCTCTGAAAGCAGGGCGCTCTGCAGCAGGTCCGCGTTGATGATGTGGGTGGGAATGTTCCGGGAGCGGTACTGGAATATGCTGTCCACATAGGGGACCTGCTGGACCGGACGGGGTGGGGCGGGCTTTCCTGGCTGTTCCCCTGGAACCTGCCGGTGCCTGCCCTTTTGGGCCGCCTGCTGGGCCAGCCTGGCCAGCTCCTCCTGGGTCATCTCCCGGGTTTGTCCTATCTCCGGGGCAGGCTTTTCTCCCGAAGGGACCCGGGGGGCCTGCTGGCCAGAGGCTGCAGGGACCTCCTGGTACACAGGGGCAGGCCCCTGATTCTGGGGAGGCAGCTCTGTGTACACAGCCGGGGTCTGCCGGGCCGCCTCTTCCTCTGCATAGCCAGAAGGGGCTGGGCGCGGGGCCTCCTGATAGGCGGACTCGGGGGGCAAAACCTGTTCCGGCAGCTCCTCCAGTTCCCCGGACCCTCTTTGGGCCTCTTCCCCTGGAGCATGGTCCTGCCGGGACAGCTCCGGATACCCCGCCGGGTCATCCACCGGCTGGCCAGTGCCTTGGGCTGGCTCTGGGTAGCCCTCCGGCTCTTCCGCCGGGACCTCCTGGTACTCCGGATACCCGCCAGCGGAATAGTCTGGCTCTCCGGCCTGCTCCCCAGAGACCTCTGCCTGATTCGCCGGATATTCCCCCTGCAGGGGCCGGTCCGCCTGGGCTTCCTGTTCCACAGGGGGGTTCTGGGGCGCTGAAGGCTCTGGCCGAGGAAAAGAAGCCAGGATTTTGTCCACAGTCTCATCGCTGACAGGCTGCCCGGCCAGCTGGTCCTCCCGGATCTTCTGGATCTCCACCGTGCTGTTAAGCACGTTCAGCTTGATCTCCATGGTGTGCGAGCTCTCCATCATGGCCTTTTGCAGGTCCGAAACCTCTGAAAGCCCGCCTCCCTCCAGGTCCAGGCCGTGCTGGCGGGCATAGGGGTCCGCGGCAAAGGGGGTGACGGGCATGGGAGCCACCACGCCGAACTCATCGGCGATCTGTTCCTCGTCCATGCCGGCGCTCTGCACAGCCTCTGCCACCCGGCGGCGGCGCTCTCTCTGCAGGCGCTGGAAGTTCTCCTCCACCTGGTCATCGATGGCTTTGGAGTCGTCAAACAGGGCCTTATAGCCCTCCTCCCCCAGAGGAGGGGCGTCCCCGTCCAGCCGGTACTCGTCAATGGGCTTGAGCTGGATGCCATAATAGGTGTCGTCCTCGTTCTCGTCAAAATCCGGCACCTTTTTCCGCCAGCCGAAGAGACTCCGGCGCTTCTTCTTTTTCTTTTTGGACCGGCTCTCCGGCTCCTCTTCCTGCCGCTCCTCCGGCCCCTGGCTGGGCTCCGGAGGCTCAGAAGGCTCTGGGGCCTGGGGAGCCGCTGGCGGGGCGGGCGCGGCGGGAACCGGCTCCGGGGTCTGGGGCGTTAGGGGCTCCCCTGCCGGAGCGGGGACAAAAGCCTCGTCCGACGGGTCCGCCTCCACATACTCCACCCCAGGGGGAAGGGGCCGCTCCCCGCCTGCCTGGCGCGCCGCGTCCTCCCGTGCCTGGCGCTGTTCCTCCAAAATATCTTCCAGGGTAAAATCCTGTTTCATACTCTATTTGGTCTCCTCTCTGGCAGCCTGGTCCCAGGACAGCGCTCTGCCCTTTGCCGCCCTGCGGAATACGCGGCGCCTGTCTCCGCGTCAAGCCCCCTCTAGGTTTTCCAGCTTTTCTCCCGCTATCGTCCGGCCATGCCGGACCGCTGCCAATGGCTTACCTGCACGGCCACGGGGGTTGCCCGCCAGGCATGCCAGCCAGCGGAATACCTTCTTGAACCATATCCCCCCAAAGTGCTGTTCGCAAGCTGGCTGGCCATAATAATAGATACCGGCCTCTCTCCTTATCCCCGCTGGCGAAGGGCCTCATAGCAGAGAATACCTGCTGCCACCGAGGCGTTCAGGGAGTTCACTTTTCCCCGCATGGGCAGGGACACCACAAAGTCCGCCTTCTCCTTTACCAGACGGCCCACTCCCCGGCCCTCTGAGCCGATGAGAATGGCCGCAGGCCGGGTGAAGTCCGCCTGGTGCCAGGGCTGGCCGTCCATGTCCGCTGCGAAAATCCATAGGCCCTGGTCCTTCAGCTGGTCAATCAGCGCCGCCATATTCTGTACCCGGGCTACAGGCACATATTCCACCGCCCCAGCCGAGGCCTTGCTCACCGCATAGGTGAGCCCCACGCTGCGCCGCTTAGGGATGATCACCCCGTGAGCGCCAGAGCACTCCGCCGCCCGTAGCACAGCCCCCAGGTTGTGGGGGTCCTCCAGCCCGTCGCAGAGCAGCAGCAGAGGGGGCTCGCCCCGGCTCTCAGCCAGAGCCAGCATGTCCTCCACAGTGGAGAACTCTTTTGCGGCAGCTACAGCCACCACCCCCTGGTGATTGGCCCCGTTGCACATATGGGACAGCTTGCGGGGGTCCGCCTCTTTGATGGGAACGCCCGCCTGCCTGGCCTTTGCCAGCAGCACTGCCATGGGGCCCGTGCGCTGGCCCTGGGCCACATAGAGGCAGTCGATAGCCCGGCCGGAACGCAGAGCCTCGGCCACGGAGTTGCGGCCAGGGATGATATCGCTGCCATAGGGTTGTTTCTCATTATGTTCCAAAGGACACGCTCCTTTTGGGGGATTCTATTTTAGAAATACAGGGACCTGTACGCACAGCAAAAAGCATGGGCAAACCGGGGGTTCTTACAAGCCCCGGCCCCAGAGCCGCGGCCGCTTTTGCCAGCCTCTCTGAGACGCCGTTCCACAGCCAGCGGCATGAAAAGGCCCGGCGCTTCCAGGCTGCAATACAGGTTTTTAGGCATAAGTTTAAGGTATTATACCACTTTGCAGGAAAAATCGCAAGAGTTTCGGAGAACGGAAAGAAAAATCCGAGAGAAAATGCCGGAGAAAATCCTGGAAAAATACCAAAAGAAAGCAAAAACAGGGGCTGTTTTGCCCCTGCTTGCCAGATTTGCTATTGGATTCCTGCTGGCTGTGCCGCCAGATGCACCACATGGCACACCCCTGGGATACCCTGTCCCTGCTGCTGGGAGGTGGTGGACATCAGGGCGCCTGTGGCGCAGAAGAGGATGTTTTTCAGCTCTCCCCTCTCCAGCCTGCCCAACAGGTGCCCGCACAGCACGCTGGCGGAACACCCGCAGCCCGAGCCCCCCGCGTGTACATCCTGACGCTCCCGGTCGTAGAGCATCAGGCCGCAGTCCTTGTGTACCCCGCTTAGGTCCACCCCATTGTCCCGCAGGGTGTCTAGCAGCAGGGTGCTGCCCACCGCGCCCAGGTCCCCGGTGAAAATGCCGTCATAATCCTGGGGCTGGGTGCCCGTGTCCGTCAGGTACTGGTAGATGCTGTCCGCCGCCGCCGGGGCCATGGCCGCCCCCATGTTGGCCGGGTCCTTTACCCCCAGGTCCACAGCCTTGCCTGCCAGGCCATGGAGTACCCGCACAGGGCCCTCCCGGCCCACAATGGCGCAGCCCGCCGCCGTGGCAGTCCACTGGGCGGTGGGGGTGCGCTGGGCCCCGTACTCCAGGGGTGTGCGGAACTGCCGCTCGGCTGAGCAGAAGTGGGAGCTGGTCACTGCCGCCGCCTTCTCCGCCGCGCCGCAGTCCACCATGATGGAGGCCATCAGCAGGGTCTGGGCCATGGTGGAACAGGCCCCGTACTGGCCCAGAAAGGGGATGTGGTAGTCCAGCAGGCCAAAGGTAGAGGAGATGCACTGGTTCAGCAGGTCCCCGGCAAAGATAAGGTGGATGTCCTGGGGCTGGCACCCAGCCCCCTTCATCGCCACGGCCAGGGCCTCCTTTTGCAGCTGGGCCTCTGCCTTCTCCCAGCTGTCCTCCTGCAGGGTAGTGTCGTCAAAGGTCTGGTGAAAATCAGCCCCCAAAGGCCCGGCCGCCTCTTTGCGGCCTCCCACGGCTCCCCGGCCCAAAATGCCAGGAGCCCTGTCAAACTGCAGCGTCTGCCTGCCCACACGTTTCATACGCCTGTCCTCCCGTTGAATCATTGGATTGCGTCTATATTTCTCCGCACAATTTCACGGGAATATTTTCTCCGGGAGAGGCTCGAAAGATACCGGATGGAAAAAATTGGCAGGCAAAAGGCTGGACCGCCAACGGTTCCCACCTAACTGCCACCGTACCGCCCAGGTAGGAGTTTTGCCCGTATTTCCCAAAGGGAAACAAGCGCTTCGCGCGCGGGGGCAAAACTCCATGACTTGGCCCGAAGGGCCAACGTCAAAGTTACCCCGCTGTTGGGCACTTTGTGCCCAAGGCGCTGGCAAGATGGGCGGCGGCGCATAGTGGACTACAAAACATTTCATGAGAGTATATAGTCCCTGCTGCCCTGCTTTCTTTTGCGCCGCCTTTAAGGGCAAGGCCGTGGAGCGCTGCTCCACACCACGCAAGGGGAACCAGTTCCCCTTGACCCCTTCCTTGGCTGCCGCCCAGCCAGCATAGAGCCGCCTAGGTAGGAGTTTCGTCTGCATTTTCCGAAGGAAAACGAGCGCCTCGCGCGAAGAGACGAAACTCCGTGACTTGCCGCAGGCAATGTCAAGGGGTCCGCAGCTTCTGGCCGTCAAACACCAGCAGCCCCAGGGCCGAGCCGGTTTTTCCGCCGTTTTGCAGGTGGCGCTTAAAGGCCCGGCGCATGGAAGTGGTCTCTGGCAGCTGGTCGGCCGGCTTGTCCGCCTCTGGGCCAAAGACCCGCCAGGCGTCGTCAAAGCTGCCGTCCTCCACCTCTACAATGGAGAAGTCGTCCATAAAGCTGACAATGTTGGAGGCAGCGGGCAGCACCTGCCGGTACTCTGGGTACAGCAGCCAGGAGTGGCACTGGCAGACCAGGGGACCCCCGTCCCGCAGGTCCTGGAAGAAATCATAGGCCTTCCGGTAAGATTCCAGCCGGGCCTCCTTGTGGAAAGGCTCGCCGCTGGAGGGAATGTGGATGCTGAGCACCTTGTCCCCAGGCTGCAGGGTATGGCCCCCTACCGTGCGGGCAGGGCCGGAATAGGCCCTGGTCTCGTACTCCAGGCGGCCCAGCTTTACAATGTCGCAGCTGTAGAAGATGGGGTACCAGAAGGGGACAAAGTTGCCCCACACACCCTTGTTCTCCTTGCACTCCAGCAGCTTGTACTTCAGGTCGCAGAAGGTGTCCCAGAAGATCTCCTCGCTGACCCCGTTTTCCAGGTAGTCATGCCGGGCCGTCTCCGCGGCAAAGGCCAAAAACAGCCCCCACACCGTATGGATGGACAGGCCGGACGCTTCCGCGATGTCCTCCAGCAAAGGATGGACCAGCTGGGTGGAGAAGTCGTTCTCATAATAAAAGGCAATGGCCCCGTCCACCTGCTGGCTGTCCAGCTGTTCTGCGGCCTGCCGGTAAGCCTCTTGGGCCTCTGGGGGAAAGCCGGTTTTGTCCATCAACAGCTGTAAAAATTCTTTGTTCATTTCAGTTCCTCCTTGATTGCAAAGGATTGGTTTTTGTCTTTGCGTTCTGCCTCTTGCGCGTTTGCTTTCAGCGGTCTATTTGCCCAGCTTCTCCGTGTCCAGAATCAGGGTAACAGGGCCGTCGTTTTCCACCAGCACCCGCATCTCCGCGCCAAACTCCCCTGTGGTGACAGGCAGGCCCAGGTCTATAAGCCCTTGGGTGAACTGCCTGTACAGACACTCCGCCTCTGCCGGGGGCGCGGCCAGGTCAAAGGAGGGCCGCCTGCCCTTTTTGCAGTCGCTGCCCAAAGTAAAGTTGGAGATAACCAGCACCTGGCCGCCAATCTCTCCCAGGGACAGGTTCAGCTTATCCGCGCTGTCTGAGAACACCCGCAGTCCAGCAATCTTCTGGGCCAGAGCGCTGGCCTGGCTCTCGCTGTCCCCCTTCAGCACCCCCAAAAAGACGGTGAGACCCGGACCAATGGAGCGGGTCTCTTTGCCGTTGATGGTCACAGAGGCGGAAAGCACCCGCTGGACAACTGCTCGCATAGAAATCACCTCAAAAAGAATGGTTTGGGTTTACGCTGGGATAACTATAGCATAAAAGCCTGAAAAGGTAAAGACAAATTGTGCGAAAGACTTGTTTCCCTTCGGGAAATGCAGACGAACCTTCCGCACGGCGGCAGCCAAGAAAGGGGTCAAGGGGAACTGGTTCCCCTTGCAAGGTGTGGAGCAGCGCTCCACGGCCTTGCCCTTAAAGGCGGCGCAAAAGAAACCGGGGAAGCAGAAAGCAAACGCCCTCTCCACACCTCTGTAGACCATAACTGTGCGCCGCCCAGCAGATCAGCGCCTTGGGCACAAAGTGCCCAACAGCGGATGACATTACCATCGCCTGCACCAAGCCGCAGCACTCGCGTTTGCTTTGCAAAAGCAGGAGGAAACCCCCGCTCCGGTTTCAGCCTGTCCGGAGGCTCATCCGCCCTTGCAACCAAGGGACAGGTCTGCTATAATACTTATAGTATCCGAAACCACTGGAAAGGGGATCCTGACCATGACCTACAAAATCGCAAACAAAACCTTTACCGCCCTGGTGGACAGCCTGGGCGCCCAGCTTGTCTCTTTGAAAGGCCCCCAGGGCTTTGAATACCTGTGGGTAGGCGACCCCGCCTATTGGAAGGAGCACGCCCCGGTGCTATTCCCCATTGTGGGCGCCCTGCGGGATGGCAGGACCAAAATCAACGGCCAATGGTACCAGATGGGCCGCCACGGCTTTGCCAAGCACCTGGAATTTTCCCTGAAAGAGCAGACGGAGACCAGCCTTGCCCTGACCCTGGCCGCCACTCCGGAGACCAAGGCCCTGTACCCCTTTGACTTCTCCCTGACCGTGGCCTATGCCCTGACAGACGCGGGCATTTCCACCAGCTTTATTGTAGAGAACACAGGGGACCAGCCGCTGCCCTACTCTGTGGGCGGGCACCCGGGCTTTAACCTGCCCATGGATGAGCCCGCTGCCTTTGAGGACTATACCATTCAGTTTGACCAGGAGGAGGACCAGCACTGCCCGGTGATCGACCTGCAGGCCGGGCTGATCGACTGGAGCCAGGCGGGCTTCCGGCTGGAGGGCAGGGAGATTCCCCTGCAGCACTCCCTCTTTTACCAGGACGCCCTGGTCTTTGAAAACCTCCGTTCCCAGAAAGTACGCGTGGTCAACAAGGCCACTGGCCGGGGCGTGGAAATGGACTTTACCGGGTTCCCCATGCTGGGCGTCTGGTCCGCTGTAAACGACGGGCCCTATGTGTGCCTGGAGCCCTGGACCGGCTGTGCTACCCTGACCACCGAGGGGGACGAGTTTGTGGAGAAGAAGGGCATGGCCCAGCTGGCGCCAGGGGAAAAGGCCCGGCACAGCTTTTCTGTGGAGGTGCTGTGATGGCCGCGGACTGGAAGGCGCTGCAGAAGGCTGTTTACCAGAACAAACTGGACCACCGTTTCAATGTAACAGACGTGAACATGGAATTCTGCCACCTCTACGGCGAGGTAGGCGAGGCCTATACCGCCTGGCGCAGAAACCAACCCGGACTGGGAAGCGAGCTGGCTGATGTGGCCATCTACCTGCTGGGCCTGGCGGAAATTCTGGGCCTGGACCTGGAGGACGAGGTCTTGAAGAAAATGGAGATCAATCGGCACAGAAAGTATGCAACTGTGGACGGTGTATGGAGAAAGGTGGAGGACGGCGATGGCCATTCAGCTGCTGGCCTTTGACCTGGACGGCACCACCCTTGTCAACCACTGGGAGCTGCCCGAGGAGAACCGCCGGGCCCTTTTGGCTGCAGCGGAGCAGGGGGTGATTTTGGTGCCCGCCACGGGGCGTATGCTGAGCTTTTTGCCAGAGGCCATCCGGGCCCTGCCTGTGCGGTATGCCATCACCTCCAACGGCGGGGCGGTGTATGATTGGACCACTGGGACGCCTGTGGTGGAAAACCCAATCCCCAACCAGAAGGCCCAGGCCATACAGGACATTTTGGACGAGTACGATATTTATATTGAATACTACACCCAGGGCCGGGCCATTACCCGGCGGGATCTGCGGGACCGGGCCCTGGCAGGGATGGTGCCGGAGCGCAAGCACTGGCTTATTCGGGAAAAGGACTACCTGTTTACCGAGGACTTTGGGATCATGCTGCAAGAGACTGGCCTGTGCCCAGAGAAGATCAACCTGCCCTACATGGAGCCCGCCCAGCGGCAGGAAATCTGGCGCCGCCTGGAGGACCTGGGGGGCCTGCGGCCCACCTCCTCCATCCCGGACAACTTGGAGATCAACAGCTGGCAGGCCCACAAGGGTCAGGCGCTTTTGGACTTGGCGGAGCGGCTGGGCATTCCCCCAGGGGACCTGATGGCCCTGGGGGACAACGGCAACGATGTGACCATGCTGCAGGCAGCAGGCTGTTCGGTGGCTGTGGCAGACGGCTCTCCAGAGGCCCTGGCCGCCGCCAAGCACACCACTGCCGCCCATGACCAGAACGGCCTGGCCCTGGCCGTCCGGCGGTTCATCCTGTAAAAAGAAAACAGAGCGGCCCTCTCCCGGTTTTGGCCGGAGGGGCCGCTCTCATCCTTTGCTCAAGGTTTTTCCCGCATCTGCCTCAGCTTTTCGTCTGCCCACACCACCTGGTTGCGGCCAAAGCGTTTGGCGTCGTAGAGCATGGTGTCCGCAATCTTCAGATAAGCGTCGTAGGAATTTTCCTTTTGGGGAATGATCGTAACGCCGCCTATACTCACCGTCACCCACTGGGCAGTGGCCGGGTCGTGGGGGATATGCAGGTCCTCCACCTTCTGGCGGATGGACTTTAAATGCCCGAAGGCCTTTTCCCCGCTGTCCCCCAGCATAAAGGCCACAAACTCCTCGCCCCCATAGCGGGCGCAAAAATCCGTGCTGCGCTGCAGGTGCTCTGAGATCACCTTGGCCACACTGGCAATCACCTTGTCCCCAGCAGGATGGCCGAAGGTATCGTTATATTTTTTGAAATGGTCGATGTCAAACATGCAGATGGAAAAGGGATGCCGCAGGCGGGTGGCCTCGCTCCATTTGATCGCGCTGTACTCGTCATGCCGCCGCCTGTTGGCCACGCCGGTCAGCTGGTCGGTCATAGACTGCCGCTCTACCTGCTGGCGGTACTTATACAGCTTGATGTGGGTGCGCACCCGGGCTTGTACGATTAGCGGGTGAAAGGGCTTGGTGATGTAGTCCACTGCCCCCAGGGTAAGGCCCCGCTGCTCGTGTATAATGTCCGACAGGCTGGTGATCAGAATAACCGGAACGCTCTTGGTGATGATGGTCTCCTGCAGGAGTTTCAGCAGTGTAAAACCATCCATGCCTGGCATCACCACGTCCAGCAGAATCAGGGAAAACTCCCCTTGGCTGGCAAGCTGCAGACCCTTCTCCGGGGTCTGCGCCACCGTGATGTCGTACTCCTCGTCCAAAATGGATTTCAGCTTGGCCGCCTGTACGGCACTGTCATCCACAATCAAAACTTTCTCCATATCAACTCTCCTCCTTTTGGGTTCATGGTCTTGCTCCGTTCGCCCATATGCCGCATACATTCTCCCCTGGCAGCATCCTTATGCTGTTTTCCGCGCTTTTGTCCGGCCGCTTCCCTTTCCGCTGGCAGCGTTTCCAGACGTTCTATAATATAAAAGTCACTTTGATGATATAGTGCATCACCATTCCTTTTCCATTACATACCTTGATAGGGTGATTATACCACATTTGCCAGCGTGAATCAACTCTATTTGCCTATCTAGGTGAACAAGAAAAATCTTTTTCCCCCAGGTTTCCCCCGTCAATATTGCCAAGCCGTTCTTTGTGACCGCTTTTTTGTGGGGACAGCCAACTTCCAAGGGAGGAAGGAGCCGCCAGCGCCGCGCAAACCCGTCCCGTCTCTGGATGAGCTTTTTTGCTGCCGAAAGTTTTCTCCTGTAACAACTCGGTTTGAACACTTCCCTTTTTTGTCGGGCCTTTGACAGAGGCCGCCCGCTGGTATATAATATATTTGAATTGGCTTACAAATGATCTGGATTTGGGAAGGTGGTTCCCCATGGGACAGCGTATCAAAAACTTTATGCCCGGTTTGTTTTATCTGTGCTTTGGACTTTTATTTTCCTCTCTAGTTCTGCGTCTGCTGGGACAGAACTCCGCGCCGCCCTTTGCCCCCTGGCTGGCCGCTGGGGCTCTGTTGCTGCTGGCCGGGATATATTCCCTGCTGGGCCGGTGGGAGTCCTGGCTGGAAAAGCACTACCTCCCGCTGCTGGCAGGCTTTTTGGCCCTTTCCGGGGCCGTTCAGCTGGCCAGCGCGGTGCTGCTTCGGTACCAGCCTGCCTTTGACCTGGGGGCCATCTACCAGGGCGCCATTGAGTGGGTGGAGCAGGGCAGCTTTTTCAGCCAATACAGCTACTTCTACTATTTCCCCAACAATCTGGGCGGCATGGCCTTTTTGGCGGTGTTCTTTTCCATTGCCCGCTGGGTGGGCGTCACAGATACCTTTATGGTGGCCTCTGTGGTCAACGGCCTGTGCGTGCTAGGCGCTATCTGCGCCACCGCGGCCGTGTGCAGGCGGCTGCTGGGGGTGCGGCACGCGGTGTTTGCCCTGGCGCTGTTTGCCCTAAGCCTGCCCTTCTGGTGCATGGCCCCAGTGTTCTACACAGACTCCCTGTCCATCCTCTTCCCCATTTTGCTATACTACTTATATATAAGACTGCAGGACTGCCAGGGCCTCTGGCAGCGGCTGCTGCTTACCGGCCTGATGGGGGTGACCGCCACTGTGGGAATGCTGGTGAAGTTTACCGTGGCCATTATGCTGATCGCCATTCTCATCGACAGCCTGCTGCGCCTGCCTTTAAAGCGCACAGCGGCCATGGCCGGCCTGTCCCTCCTGGTGGTGGCCGCGGGCTTTTGGGCTTTTAACGGGATGATCTACGCCTGGCACTTGGACAAGGACATTGCCCAGGTGCAAAACACACCCAAGCTCCATTGGGTGATGATGGGCCTGCAGGGCGAGGGAGGCTATAATCCCCAGGACTATGAGTTCACCCGGTCCTTTTCTGACCCGGACCAGCAGCACCAAGCCCTGGTGGATGAGATTGGCAGCCGGATGGAGCAGCTGGGTCCGGACGGGCTGTACAGGCTCTTTTGGAGGAAGACCCTGCGGAACTTTGGCAGCGGCACCTATAACCAGTCGGATTTTCTGGACGACAGCCCGGTGAACCGGGGCTGGCTCCAGGAGCTGCTGCTCTACGACGGCCAGAATTACCCGCTGTACCAGGGCCTGTGCCAAAGCGTGTTCCTGGCTGTTCTCGCCCTGGTGGCTTTGTCCAGCCTGCAGGAAGTGTTTGGCAGGCCAGGCCGCAGCCAGCGGGATACCGCCCGGCTGCTGGCCCCCCGGGTGGCGGTGTTGGGGGTCCTGCTTTTCTTCGCCTGCTGGGAGACCGCTGGACGGTATATCACCAACTATGTGCCCGTGCTTCTGCTGGGCGCTGTTTTGGGCATAGACACCTTGGCGGCTGCCATAAAGGGCCTGCCCCAAGTCCTGCGGCTGCGCCAGGACAAGAAGGACCCGGCCAGCTGAACCCGCTATCGCTTCCATCTCCACGCAGAAAGGCCGGCAGGGCAATGCTCTGCCGGCCTTTTGCCATAGGGTAAAGGTGTTGTTTTGCAAGGCCCCCGTTTCCGCGCCTTTCCTGGCTGGCATACTAGAGTCTGTTTTAAAACTCCGAAATACTGTCACTGTCTGTTTTAGCCAGAAATGGAGCTTTCGGTGCTAAAATCCCGGTTTCTTTCCTTGAAATCCCTCATTTCTGGCCAAAAATCCAGCATTTCTCCGGTTTTCAAACAGACTCTAAAAGAGGATCTTTTCAAGTGGCAGGCATAGCCTGCCGCTTTACCTATACAGCTCATGCTGTCAAAAAACTGGCTGGTGCAGTGCTGTGAGAGTTTTTTGTCTATAGGCAGCCTGGTCAGGTCTTGTCAAAAGAGGGATTGAAGGCGTAGAAGTTCTTGGAATCCAGCCGGTCTGTAAGGATACGAAGGCCCTCGCCGAAATGAGCCATTTAAGCAAACCTCCCAAGGACCGCATTTTCCAGGGCCTGCGCGAGCCGCCCCCATTTCCCGGGACATAAAAAGGAGGAAATATGCCGCGTCTTCCCGCATATGATTCTACTAGCACAGGAAGCGCGGTCTAAAAGCAGGGCTTGCTGGTTTTTAAAGGCGTTTATAGCAAGCGCCCTTAAAAACAAGGCGCCCATACCCTTTAGCAGCCAAGCTGCCTGGATTCCAGGGCCGCGCTCTGGCGCAGGCACTTTAGGGGGGACTGTCATGGCAAATCTGAAGCAGGAGTACAGGGATTGTAAGAACGTGAAACATTCTGTGGAACATCTGCCTGTTTCCGGGCAGGAGAGCGCTGACCGGGAGCGGCTTATAGCGGAGCTTCTGGCTGTGCTGGCCCAGCCTGGCAGGGACTTTTCCCCCTAAGCTTCCGGCCTGTTTGAAAAACCAGGGGGTGCGCAATGGCAATCGTTCTTTACGCCCGCAAGTCTGTAGAACGGGAAAACAGCATCAGCTGCGAAACCCAGCTTGCATACTGCCGGCTGGCTGTCCGGCCTGACGAGAGAGAGGAAACCCTTATCCCCCTTGTGGACAACGGCTTCTCCGGAGGCAATGTGCAGCGGGACGGCTTTCAGAAAATGATGGGGCTGGTTCGCCAGGGTAAGGTCAGCAAGGTCATTGTCTACAAGCTGGACCGCATCAGCCGTTCCCTGTCTGATTTTGTGAAGATTCTGCAGGAGTTCAAGGAACACCAGGTGGAGTTTGTGTCCTCCCAGGAGTCCTTTGATACCTCGTCGCCCTATGGGGAAATGCTGGTCAAGCTGCTGATGGTCTTCGCTGAATTTGAGCGCGCATCCATTATCAGCCGCGTCACCCAGGCATACGTCCACCGCAGCCAGATGGGCTTTTACATGGGAGGCCGCCGGCCCTATGGGTTTGAGCTGGTTCCCGCTGTCATCCACAATATCCAGACAAAAAAGCTGCGCCCTATCCCATCCGAGGCAGAGCAGGTGCAGTACATCTATAGAACCTATGCCCAGGCAGGCATGTCCCTACGGCAGCTGCAGCAGAAGCTTCTGGCCGAGGGCAGGCAGCCTCTGCACGGCAGCGGCTGGACCACGGCAAAGCTGTCTGCCCTGCTGAAAAATCCCCTCTATGTCAAAGCGGATTCCGACGTGTACCGCTATTTTGACTGCCGCGGCACCCAGATAGTCACGGACCTGTCCCTTTTCACCGGGGAGAACGGCGCCCAGCTCTACGGCCGCACCAAGCATGACCCGGGAAATCCCTGCTGGTCGGACATGAGACTGGTGCTGCTGACCCATCCGGGCCTTGTAGATTCTCCTGTCTGGCTGCAGTGCCAGCAAAAGCTGGAGAAGAACCGCCGGATTGGAAACAGCGCCAGCAACCGCACCAGCTGGCTGGCCGGGAAAGTGGTTTGCGAATCATGCGGGCACACCATGACCACTGTCAAAGGGAAGCCCAACCGGAACGGCCAGGTGCGCCGGTATTTTCATTGCACCGGAAAAACCCACAAGGGGACCTGCACCGGGCCAAAGGCCACCATCTACGCAGAGGATTTGGAGCGCCTGGTCTATGACTGCATCCTCCAAAAGCTGGCAGACTTAAAAGACCCGGGCCGCTTTGCAAAAAGTAGGGACCTCCCTGGGGCCAATTCCCTAAAGCTGCGGATAGCGGCCATTGAGAAGGCGGAACAGCAGCTTGTGGACGCCCTGCTGGCAGGCGGTTTTCATACGGAGATGCTGGCCCTTGCCAACCAAAAAGCCGCCCAGCTGAAAAGGGATAAGCAAGCCCTGTATGAGCAGCTGGAAAAGCTGGCTTGTCGGGAGGAGGGCGCAGGCACGGCAATCAAACTGGCGGAAGCCTGGACAACTGCCGGTTACACCCAGAGGAAGGCTGCCGCGGGGATGATCCTACATAAAATTCTGATCCGTCCGGACGGCAGTGTAAAAATCCTGTGGAACCTATGAGAATACCGCCAGGGTAAACATTCCCTGGCGGTATTCTTTCGCGATATTGTTACCTGCGTTTCCCCTATACCCCTTGCCTGCCCTGCCGGAACAGACCCGCGCAGGGAACAGCTTGGGGCTTTGGGGGGGGAGCTATTTGCTGGCGGAATCAGCCGCCCCGCAGGAAAGAGAATCCAAAGGCGCCCTTGCCCGTGTGTACAGGCTCTCAGTCCTTTGCCAGAGTGAACTGGCCCACCAGCTGTTTCAGGCCAGCGGCCTCCGCCGAGAGCTGCTGGCTGGCTGCGGCGCTCTCCTCCGAGGTGGCACTGTTGGTCTGTACCACCTGGGAGATCTGCTCCACACCCTCGGTCACTTGAGCAATGGCAGAGGTCTGGCTCTCAATCGCCTCCACCACAATATCCATCTGGGTCGTCACATGGCCCGCAAAGACACTGGTGCGCTCCAGGGACTCGGTCACCTGGGTGACCGCCTGGTTACCCTCTGACACAGCTTCTATAGAGCGCTCGATCAGGTCCTTGGTGGCCTTGGCGGCCTCGTCAGACTTAGAGGCCAGGTTGCGCACTTCCTCTGCCACTACAGCAAAGCCCTTGCCGGAAACCCCGGCCCTGGCAGCCTCTACGGCGGCGTTCAGCGCCAGAATATTGGTCTGGAAGGCAATGTTCTCAATGGTGGCGATGATAACGGAGATCTCCTCCGAGGAGCGGGAAATTTTGGTCATGGCGGTGTTCAGCTCGCCTACATGCTCCACGCTGAGCCCCAGCTGGGCCCCTGCCTGCTCCACAAACTGGCCCGCCTCCTCCGCGGCTGCGGAGGTGCGCTTGGCGTTGGCCGCAATATCATTGATGGTGGCGGCAAGTTCCTCTACCGAGCTGGCCTGCATCATGGAACCCTGGCTCAAGCTCTGGGCTCCGGTGGAGACCTGATCGCTGGCAGCAGAGACCTGGGCAGCCGCTGAGTCAATCTGGCGCATGGTAGCGCTCAGCTCTACCTTTAAAGTCCGCATAGACTTTAAGATCCCCTGGAAATCCCCCACATAGGCCTCCCGGTGGGTAGAGCCAATGTCAAAATTCTTATTGGCCAGCTTGGTAAGCAGGTCACCCATATCATGGATGATGATCTGCAGCCCTGACACAAGGTCCGCTGTGGACCGGGTCAGCTCGGCCGTCTCATCCTTGCCCTGGCTCTGGGGCACTGGAGAGTCCAGGTCCCCTTCCACCAGCAACTTCATCCGCCTGGCACAAGCCTGCATGGGCACGCTGATATTGCTGGAAAGCTTCAGCGCCACGCCTACAGAGGCCAGAATGGACAGGAGCATCGTGCCAAAATTGATGATGATGCCAAAATAGGTCTCCGCCAGATAGTCCTTCTTCATGGCAGTGACAGCCACGCTCCAGCCGTCCGTGCCGCCTACCGGGGCATAGGCCGCGAAGCGGGGCCCGTCCGCAGCCTGGAAGCTGCCAAAGCCAGCATTGCCCTGGATCATGGCCCCATGAATGGCCGCCAGCTCTTTGAGCGAGGGGTCGCTTTGGGCCTCCTGCTGGATATTCTGGGTGGTGATGGTCTCCAGCGTGGTGTCCGCAATGGTGTCGCCGGACTTGTTAAGCATATAGGCATGGCTGGTCGCACTGACCTGGATGGAGGAGACAATATCATTCAAAAAAGTCTCCGGAGGCACAAAGTAGATCACGCCCACAATGTCCCCGCCCTGGCTGCCGCCGTCATAGAGAGGGGCGGCCACCATGATGGAAAGTTCGCCGGTCACTTTGCTGACCAGGGGCTCTGACACATACACATTGCCCTGCATGGCCTGCCGCACATATTCCCGGTCTGAATAGTCGTTCCCGTCAAAAATACTGATTCCGTCCGCGCCCACTACATTTCCCCGCTGGAAGCCGTGCATACTGACCCGCTCGTCAATAATGGCCCGTTTCTCCTCCACAGAAACGTCCTTATCCGACAGCTGGGCGATGCAGCCTGTGTCCATTGCCACGTTCCGGTAAGCGCTGAGCTCCTGCTCAATGCGCTCGCCAGCCAGCACGGCAGTCTCGCTCATCATCTGCTCCACTGTGCTCAAGGTGCTTCTGTAGTTCAGCGCAATGCTGGAGAGGCCCACTACCAGCAGGGCAATGAGAACTGTTGCAATCAGACAAATGGTAATTTTTTTCCGGATACTGTTCATCTCGATGCACTCCTGTTATGTAACTTCATGGCCAGGACCTGCCAGGCCCCATTTATTATAGTATATCAGACAGAGGATTGTCAATAACCAGCTGGCAATCAAAGCGGCAAAACCGTTTTTTCCTAAGGCTGCGGACAAACTCTCCCGGGCAGAGCCTGCCCAAAGCTGTCTTTCAGATCAGCCGGGCCTTTTCCAGCTCTCCCACGCCGCTTTGGGGAGACTGCTTAACTCTGTACGGTTTGCCTCGCCAAACCGCTGGTAATGCACGATTTCCCGCTCCCGCAGGAATTTGATGGGCCCGGCCACGTCCGGGTCATCCGCAAAGCGCAGGATGTTGTCATAGCTTAGGCGCGCTTTCTGCTCTGCGGCCAGGTTCTCGTTCAAATCGGCAATGGGATCTCCGGTAACGGCAATGGTCGCCGCGCTGAAAGGCGTTCCCGAGGCGGCCTGAGGATACACGCCGGTGGTGTGATCTACAAAGTAGTCCGTGTACCCAGCGGCGTCCAGCTCCTCTGCCGTAAGCCCCTGGGTAAGCTGGTAGACAATGGTGCCAACCATTTCCAGGTGGCTCAGCTCTTCGGTGCCGATATCCGTCAAGATAGCCGCCAGCTCTGGGTAAGGCATGGTGTAGCGCTGGCTCAGGTACCGCAGGGAGGCGCCCAGCTCGCCGTGGGGCCCGCCATACTGCGTGATGATGATTTTTGCCAGCTTGGGGTTGGGATTTTTAATGCGCACTGGGTACTGCAGCCGTTTTTCGTATACAAACATTAGTCTTCCCCCTCTATATCCCAGGGCCAGGGGCCGCTGATCCAGGCCCAGCGGCTGGTGGTTTTGCTGCTCTCGCCCAAGGGCCCAAACTTCTCCTCGTACTCCTTCACGGCCCGGGCCAGGCGCTGACGGTATTCCTCCAGGCGGCGGGCCGCGTCGCAGTTATTGGGATGGGTGTCCAAAAAGAGGTGCAGCTCCCAGCAGGCAAAACGCATGGCGTCCAGCCTTCTGCGCAGGGCCATCTGTTCGTTGCCGCTCACCGGGGCTCCCTCCTTCCGCCGTAGAAAGGCTTATCCAGTGCTGGGAACAGCGTGCCGGAATCCAGCGCCCGTTCCGCGCTGTGCAGGCTGCTGCTCCACTGCTGGAAGGGCACATAGGCCATGGTGGGAGTGGGCGACGCCGGCAGGGGCGTTGGGTCCTCTCCGCAAGGCGGGGCGACAGGGTCGCTCAGCCCGGGAATGTGTTCGTCTGCCATCTTGCTTGCCCCTTTCTATAGGTTTCTTTTTCTTGCATGGGTCCTTTCCCTGCCGCCTGTTCCGCGTCCCAGCGCCTAAAGGAGGACGCTGAACAGGCTCTCCGGGGATTGTCCCCATTGACAGGATATGCAGGGGCGCAAAAACTGTGCCCGTTTGCAGGTACGAGAGAAAAAATGCGGAAAAACCTGAAACATTCTATGGAATTTTTTGAGGGGATGCGCTATAATGTACACGGCGCGAACTGGGCGGATGGTTACAGCTCTGCAGGCCGTGTACAGGCGTTTTCCTGTGCGGTTTGCAAAACTGTAATTTCACTTCGTGAAATGCCGGAAAACTCCCATCCGCTGCGGCTCACGGTGCGAACCAAGCGGATGGTTACAGCTCTGCAGGCCGTGTACAAGAGTTTTCCTGTGCGGTTTGCAAAACCGCAATTTCACTTCGTGAAATGCCGGAAAACTCCCATCCTCTGCGGCTCACGGTGCGAACCAAGCGGATGGGCATAGCTCTGCAGGCCGTGTACAGGCGTTTTCCTCACTCCGCGCTCTCAAGCTTTACTACATGATATGGTACAGCAAACTCTGGCTTACAGCCAAATCCCCCATAAGAGAAAGGATGGTTCCCTATGCAGGACAAGAAGCCCGTTTCCGTTGCCATGATAGGCGTGGGCGCTATCAGCGGCATCTATCTGAAAAACATCACCCACACCTTTCAAGAGGTCCGCCTGGTGGGCGTGTGCGACCTGATCCCTGAGAGGGCTCAGCAGGGCGCGGCCTATGTGAAGGCGGAGATGGAAAAAGGCGCCCAGGTCCAGGAGCCTAAGATCTACAAGGACATGTTCGAGGCTTTTAATGACCCAGAAGTGGAGGTCGTCCTAAATCTCACCAGGCCCTACGAGCATTTTGAAGTGACCAAGCAGGCGCTGCTGCACGGCAAGCATGTATACAGCGAGAAGCCCCTGGGCGTGGACATGGACGAGGCAGGCGAGCTGATTGCCCTGGCTGAAGAGAAAAACCTGCGCCTGGGCGGCGCCCC
>CAJUPK010000022.1 GCA_910588415.1 uncultured Oscillospiraceae bacterium
TACACGACGCTCTTCCGATCTGGAGATCACCTGGGGCAGCCAGATCCGCTCCTATGTGTTCATGCCCTACACCATGGTGAAGGACCACCGCACCGGACATGAAACCGGCAATGTGAACGCTGTGATGGATGGGGACCTGGATGGGTTCATCAACGCCTATCTCACGGCAAAAAGCCAGAACGCCCTGCGGGAGGATGTGGAATAAAAGATGAAAACGCCCCGCTCCTCTCCATGGTTATTAAAGGAACGCCGGGCCCTGGCCCTGCTGCTGGTCCTGTGCCTGTGCCTCTCCGGCTGCAGGGCCTCCGCCGCCAAAAACAGCCCCGGCGACAGCATCCAGCTGATGACGGACATCCAGGGCCACTGGGCGGAAAAGCCTATTCGGTACTGCCTGGAAAACGGCTATATGACTGGCACCAGCTCCACTACCTTTGAGCCGGAGAGCATTGTCACCCGGGCCCAGGTCATCCAGACCCTGTACAACATGGCTGGCTCCCCCAGCATTGCCGGCATGGACTGTCCCTTTGTGGACATCTCCGAACACTGGGGCAGACGGGCCATTGTGTGGGCCTATAATGTCAATATGGCCAAAAGCGCTGGCCAGCTCACAGACCTGGGCGGGCTGCTCTTTGCCCCGGACCAGCCCATGACCCGGGAAGAGATGGCTGTGGCCTACAAAAGCTACCGGGAATACTCCCTGGAGGAGCCCGCGGACCTGGCTGGCTCCTATCTGGAGCGTTTCACCGACCGGGGTCTTACCTCTCCCCAGGCCCTGCCCAGCGTCAACTGGGCGGTCCAGACCGGGGTGCTCTCCGGCACCGGGCCAGACACCCTCTCGCCCCAGGGCACCTGCACCCGGGCCCAGCTGGCCCAGTCCATCCAAAATTATTACGAGCCCGCCCGTTCAGACGGCACACTGGTTGGGCCTGTTAAGCCGGAACCCATGGACCTGTTCCACAAAGGCCCCCGCAACAGCCCGCTGGTGGACTACATACACCTCTCCCCCAACCACTCCGGCAGACGCAGTCACCCCATTGATACCATCACCATCCACTGCATGGCCGGAGACCTGAGTGTGGAACAGTGCGGAGAGACCTTCGCGGACCCCCGCCGCCAGGCCAGCAGCAACTATGCCATTGGCAGCGACGGGCGCATCGCCCTGTATGTAGACGAGGGCTGCCGCTCTTGGTGCAGCTCCTCCGCTGCCAACGACCACCGGGCTGTCACCATCGAGGTGGCCAACATCGCGGGCGCGCCGGACTGGCCCGTGTCCTCCCTGGCCTATGCCTCCCTTATCGACCTGGTCACGGACATCTGCCAGCGCAACGGCATCAAACGGCTGCTGTGGCAGGGGAATAAAAGTCTGGTGGGTCAAACCGACAAGCAGAACATGACTGTTCACCGGTGGTTTGCGGACAAATCCTGTCCCGGCAACTACCTCTACAACCGGCACGGCGATATTGCGGAGCAGGTCAACAAGCGGCTGGCCGCCGCAGAGGCCATTGACTCCATGCAGGCCGCAGAGGAGGCCCTGCACGCCGGCCAGACCATCTCCAGCGGCATACAGGCTGGAGAATGATTCTATCTCGAGCGCTCTTATTTCAAGCACTCTCAGGAGGTTTGTATGAATTTTGAAATAGTCCCTGTCCAGGAGGACGAGAAGGAGATTCTGCGGAACCTGATGGAGAAATATCTCTATGAGTTCTCCCAGTACGAACTCTGTGACGTGAACCCCCTGGGCCTGTACGGCTACAGCTATCTGGACGCCTACTGGACAGAGGAGGGCCGCTGGGCCTTCTTCCTGAAGGCGGAGGGCCAGCTGGCGGGCTTTGCCATGGTCAACGACTATCCCGAGGCGGGCAAAACCGATTACTGCATGTCCGAGTTCTTTGTGATGTACAAGTACCGCCGCTGCGGCCTGGGGACCTGGGCTGTCCAGCAGCTGTTTGAGCGGTTTAAGGGCACCTGGCAGCTGAAATACCACCCCGGGAACCTGCCCTCCGTACACTTTTGGAACAAGGTGGTAGACAGCTGGACCCAAGGCAGCTTCCGCTCTGAGACCCGGCCGGACGTCCCCTACCCGGACGGTACGCCGGGCGTGGTGCTGTTTTTCCACACATAGAGGCGGCTGGGAGAAAGTTGTAAACTTTCTCCCAGCCCCTTTCATTTTCCAGAAAAATGTGGTAGAATAGGGTTTAAGCCAAAATACTATACCCATTGGCCGCTATTGCCGCTGGCTCTCCCGCCTTTTCGGGAGGGCGAACAGCCCCGCCCGGGCCTCCGGGCGTTGATCGCTGAATCACGGGCAGCTCCCGTGGTAGAAAGGATGGTAACCATGAGCACAGCAAACAGCACACAGACCTTTGAGACCTATGAATCCGAGGTGCGGTCCTACTGCCGCAGCTTCCCCACGGTCTTCACCACAGCCCAGGGCCCCTTCCTGTACGATGAGACCGGGAAAGAGTACATCGACTTTTTCTGCGGGGCAGGCGCCCTGAATTACGGCCACAACCCCCCGCTCATCCGGGAGCGGCTGGTGGAGTACCTGCAAAACAACGGCGTGATGCACGCCCTGGACATGTATACCCAGCCCAAGCGGGCGTTCATTGAGTTCTACCAGGAAAAGGTGCTTAAGCCCCGGGGCCTGCACTACAAGCTCCAGTTTCCCGGCCCCACTGGCACCAACGCGGTGGAAGCGGCCCTGAAGCTGGCCCGCAAGGTGAAAAAGCGCACTCATATCTTTGCCCTGATGGGAGGCTTCCACGGCATGACCCTGGGCTCCATTGCCCTGACCACAGACGCCGCCAGCCGGGCAGGCGCGGGCGTACCCCTTACCAACGTTACCCATGTGCCCGCCCCCTATATGTTCCCGGGGCTGGACACTCTGCAGTATATAGAGACCCTGCTCACAGACGACCACTCCGGCGTGGAAAAGCCCGCTGCCATTATCTTAGAGACCACCCAGGCAGACGGGGGCATCTACCCCCTGCCCACCGAATACCTCCAGGGTCTGCGGGCCCTGTGCGACCGCCACGACATTCTGCTGATTGTGGACGATGTGCAGGTGGGCTGTGCCCGAACAGGCTGGTTCTTCTCCTTTGAGCGGGCTGGTATCCAGCCGGATATTGTCACCCAGTCCAAGTCCATCGGCGGCTACGGGATGCCCTTTGCCCTGGTGCTGATCAAGCCAGAGCTGGATATCTGGGAGCCCGGCGAGCACAACGGCACCTTCCGGGGCTATCAGCTGTCCATGGTGGCCGCAAAAGCCGGGCTGGAAATTATGCTGAATGAGAAGATAGAGGAAAAAGTGCGGACTCAGGAGAAGATCATCGCAGAGTCCATGGAGAAGATTGCGGCCATCGCGCCAGAAAAGATTGCTGTCCGGGGCCTGGGCTTTGTCTGGGGCGTGGACCTGGCCCGCTGCGACGGGGAGAACGCCCCGGGAACCACCAGCAGGCGGGTCATGGACATTGCCTTCCAAAACGGCCTGATCGTGGAACGGGTGGGCCGGGGCAATGCAGTGGTCAAGGTCATGCCCGCCCTGACCATCGACGAGGCTGTCCTGCGCAAAGGACTGGCTATTTTAGAGGCTGCCGTGAAAGAGGCTGTGGCTGGCTGATAAAGCCATAAACAGCCAGGCCGCCCCATGACAAGAGGATCCCTTCGTCCACCTTTCCGTCAGGTGGACGAAACTTTTTGCCATGGGTTTTGAGAGCAAAAGGAAAAAGTGGAAGAGTTATGCAACGTATAACTCTAGGCTTGGAGGCTCTGCCCCACACCCTACCAGGGGCCTAAACTCCCCTGGACCGCGTAAACAAGCCCTCAAAAAGTAATAAGTTTTAAGAATTTATTGCGCGGTC
Organism: uncultured Oscillospiraceae bacterium; assembly: GCA_910588415.1. GTDB lineage: Bacteria > Bacillota > Clostridia > Oscillospirales > Acutalibacteraceae > Acutalibacter. The sequence continues at coordinate 3,861 of CAJUPK010000022.1, forward strand.
CAGGGGCGTTAGGCCCCTGGTAGGGTGTGGGACAAAGTCCCACGGCCTTGCCGTAGGACGCGCCCTGTGCGTCCGGAGGCCTAACACATACCATATGCCCTTTTTAACCATTTTCAAAGAAAATGGTTAACTGGTCTGACGACGTTTCTGGCGCTAAAGCGCAAGACCGTGGAGCTCTGCTCCACTCCTCGCAGCCTTTGAAAAGGCTGGCGAAACTTTTGCCTTTGCTCTCGAAACCTATACTTTTTGCTCTCCCATCCTAAAAAAGAGGTGCCCCCATGAAGGTAAAATTTACAACCTTGGGCTGCAAGGTCAACCAATACGAAAGCCAGGCCATGCTGGAAGCCCTCTGCGCCCAGGGCTTCCAGCCCGCCCCAGAGGGGGAGACCGCTGATGTGGTGGTGGTCAACTCCTGCACTGTCACTGGGCAAAGCGACCAGAAGGCCCGGCAGGCCCTGCGGCGCGTTAAGCGGCAGAATCCCGGGGCCATCGCCGTGCTCACCGGCTGCTGGCCCCAGGCTTTTCCCGAAGCTGCCGCCAGCTTTTACGAAGCGGACATTGTGCTGGGCAATGCCAACCGTGCCGCCCTGGCCGGGCATATCACGACCTATCTGGCCACAAAGCAGCGGGTGGTGGACATCGCCCCCCACCAGAAGGGAGAGGCGCTGGAGCCCATGCAGGTCCATGGTCTGGAGGGCCACAGCCGGGCCTTCTTAAAAATCGAAGACGGCTGCCAGCGTTTTTGCTCGTATTGTATCATTCCCTTTGCCCGGGGGCCTGTGCGCTCCAAACCCCCAAAGGCCATTGCCCAAGAGGCGGCGGACCTGGCCGCCAATGGCTACCAGGAGATCACGCTCACAGGCATCAACCTCTCCGCCTATGGGCAAGACCTGGGCCTCACCCTCTGCGACGCCATCGAGGCCGCCTGCTCTGCCCATGGCCTGCGGCAAGTGGGCCTGGGTTCCCTGGAGCCAGAGGGCTTGACCCCAGAGGTTATTGCCCGGATGAAAGCCCAGCCCAAGTTCCAGCCTGCCTTCCACTTGTCCCTGCAAAGCGGCTGCACCGCCACCCTGCGGCGCATGAAGCGGGTCTACACGGCCGCCGGATACCGGGATATCGTGGCCCAGCTGCGCCAGGCCTTTCCCGCCTGCCGGGTCACCACAGATGTAATGGTGGGCTTCCCTGGAGAGACCGAGGAGGAGTTTCAAGAGTCCCTGGCCTTTGTGCAGGAGCTGGCCTTTGACAAGGTCCATGTGTTCGCCTATTCCCGCCGTCCCGGCACCCTGGCCGCAAAAGCTCCGGACCAGGTAGACGAGGCCGTGAAAAAGCGGCGCAGCCATCAGATGATGGAGGCCGTGGAAAAAATTCGCAAATAATCCCCCAACCCCCTTGCCTTTTTGTCCAAAATATGCAATCATATAGGGGAAAGGGGTGTCGCCTTATGGCTAAAACCAGTAAAAAATCCTTCACGAAAACAGAAAAAAGCTGGATCCTGTACGACTGGGCCAATTCCGTCTACGCCACCAATATCCTGGCTGTCATCTTCCCCATCTATTTTGGCAGCGTCTGCCAAGCAAACGGCGCGGACAACCTGGTGCTCTGGTCCCTGGGCACCTCTGTCTCCACCTTTGTGGTGGCCATCCTGGCCCCAGTGCTGGGAGCTTTGGCAGACCACAAGGGCCACAAGATGAAGCTCTTCTCCCTGTTCCTGGTCCTCGGCGTGGGCTTCACCCTGGTCAGCGCCCTGTTCGACCAGCACCAGATGCTGCTGGTGGGCTATGTGCTCTCCCACATCGGGTTCTCCGGGTCCTGCCTGTTCTACGATTCCTTCCTGACAGACGTGACCACCCCGGAGCGCATGGACCGGGTCTCCTCTTGGGGCTATGCCATGGGCTATATCGGCGGCAGCACCATCCCCTTCCTTATCTCCATTGTCATTCTCTTTGTCATGGGCATGGACAATCTGCTGGCTTTCAAGCTGGTCATTGTGCTCACCAGCCTGTGGTGGGCGGTGTTCAGCATCCCGTTTCTGCGCAATGTCCGGCAGATTCACTATATAGAGGCCCAGAAAAACCTGGTGCGCTCCACCCTCTCCAACCTGGTGCGCACCGCCAGGGATATCTTCTCCCAAAAGCACATCTTCCTGTTTATTCTGGCCTATTTTTTCTATATCGATGGCGTGGGCACCATTATTTCCGTTTCCACCTCCTATGGCTCCAAGCTGGGGCTGGACAATATCAGCATGATCCTGGCCCTGCTCATGACCCAGATTGTGGCCGTGCCCTTCTCCATCCTGTTTGGGCGGCTGGCCGGAAAGATTGGCGCCCTGAAGGCCCTGTGCGGCGCGGTGGCCGTGTACTTTTTCATCTGCCTGGTGGGCTTCTACATGGGCTTCAACATTGAGAACCACCCCGGCGACCCCCAGGCTCTCACCCTCTCCCTGGTGCTGTTCTGGTGCATGGCCTTTCTGGTGGGCACCGTCCAGGGGGGTATCCAGGCCATCTCCCGGTCCCACTTCGGCAAGCTCATCCCCCCAGAGCGCTCCAACGAATACTTCGGCTTCTTTGACATTTTCGGCAAGTTCGCGGCTGTTATCGGCCCCCTGCTGGTGGCCCTGTTCACCCAGCTCACCGGCCGGGACTCGGTAGGCGTCATCAGCCTGGCGCTGCTGTTCTTGGTGGGCTTTGTGCTGCTTCTCACAGGCCAGCGCCAGCAGACAGACGCTGAAAGCCGTTGAAGCATCCGCATACCACCTTCCTCTATTTTCTCCCAAGCCCCTCAAGGAGGTCTTTCCATGAAAATTGCCATCCACCCCGCCGCCCCCTGGTATCACGGTTCTCCCCTGGCCCTTCAGGAGCTGCAGTCCGGCAGCACTGTCACCCAGTGGCGGCAGCTGGCAGAGGCCTTTTCCCACAAGCCCGCCATGCTCTGCTATGATGACAACGGCCAGATCACCCACAACGGCCAAGAGCCCGGCCGGCTCTATGTTATTGACGAGCCTGTGCAGGTGGGTGTGGACTTGCTTCCCCATCCCCGCAGCACCATGGATGCGAACGCAGAGTATCTCACCCAGCGTCCCCTGCGCCTCCGGCTGGTTGGGCCCCCGGTGAACCCATGATCCGCCTGGCCTGTCCCCAAGACGCGGAGCAGCTCTTTCAGCTGAACCAGCAGTTCAACGGCCCCTCCTGCACCACGCCCCAGGCCATCGCCCGTTCTCTGGCGGAAAACCCCCGGGAGATTGTGGCTGTGGCCGAGGAAGACGGGGTTCTGACAGGCTTTGTCTGCGCTCAGCTGAAAGTCTCCTTCTGCTACGAACGCCCCACCGCTGAGATCACCGAGGTCTTTGTGGCCCAGGCTTTCCACCGCCAGGGCCTGCCCGGGCCATGCTGCGGCTTGTCCAGCAGGTCTGCGCCCAAAGCCACGCTGTTGCAGACTTCACCCTGCTGACGGGCAGCGATAATGCTTCCGCTCAATCCCTTTACGCTGCCGAGGGCTTCCGCCAGGAGGACGAGGTCCTGTACGTAAAAGAGGAATCGCCCGGCATATAATTATTATATAGTATCCCAGGGCTTGCTGGAACATAGAGGGAAGGCCGGTTTTTTGACCAGAAGCGGGGAATTTCAAGGAGAAAACCACAGGCTGTACGGACAAGCACAGCAATGCTGCCGCACAGTGGGGATTTTCAACGCCGGAAAGGACCGCTTCTGGGCAAAAGATGGTTTCCTCGATGTTTCACACAAGCCCAACCCATATGTTCCAAACAATGGGCCTATGCCCTCAAGGGGCGGCCCATCCATTTACCAGGCGTGCCAAACATCTGGCCGCTATTCACAACAGGAGGTCCCTATGCCATTTGAGATCAGGCCCCTTCAGCCCTCGGAATACCCTCTGCTGGAGGAATTTCTATACCATGCCATCTTTGTGCGGCCCGGCCAGCAGCCCCCGCCCAGAGAGATTCTTCGCCGCCCCGAGCTGCGGGTCTATGTAGACGGTTTCGGCCAAAATCCCGACGACTACGCCCTTGCCGCTGTCACCCAAAACCAGGTGGTGGGCGCGGTGTGGGTGCGCATCATGAACGATTACGGCCATGTAGATGACCAGACCCCCTCCTTTGCCATTTCCCTGCTGCCGGAACACCGGGGCTGCGGCATGGGCACAGCCCTGCTGGAAGCCATGCTGGGGCTGCTCAAAGAGCAGGGCTACCAGCAGGCCTCGCTGGCTGTTCAAAAGGACAATTACGCGTTCCGCATGTACCAGCGGGCAGGCTTCGCCATTGTGGACGAAAATTCGGAGGAGTATATTATGGTGGCAAAACTCTCGTAAGATTTTTTACAATCCCTTTAGAAAGAAGGCGCTTTATATGAAGCAATGCCCCCAGTGCGGGTTGTGGAACTACCCCCAGTCTCCTGTCTGCCAGCGGTGCGGAACCGTCCTGCCGGAAATCCCGGTCCCTGGGCCGCCCCAGGCCCCCCAGGTTCCACCGGTTCCTCCCATGCCTGCTGGCCCCCAGCAGCTCCCCTCACCCCCAGGGCCCCCGCCGTCCCGCCCTCTCCCCCCTGGACCTGTGTTTATCCGGCAGCAGGGGACCTTTACCTGGCGGGATATCTTCACCGTGCTGGGCTTTGTCTCTGCGGTGACCGGCTACTTTTACGCCAGCGTCCTGCTGCTTCCCCTGGGGCTTATCGCCTCTATCGTGGGGTTCCGCAGCATCCGCAACCGGGGCCTGGCTGTGGCGGGTGTTGTCATTTCCGCTATTGGCATACTGCTCAAGGTCATGCTCATTCTTCAGCAGGCCTCTTTGCTGCCGGATTGGTTCACAAATGGAATATGGTAGTGTCTAAAAAGTGCCTTGATAAAATTATTTTTTAATTTTCTCCCTGTTTTTTGATTTTTTTGCTTACATTTTCTTCAAAAATGTGCTATACTATACATAGAAAATCACAAAATACAGGAGGAATCATCATGTATGAGGTAGGGCAGTTAGTGCAGTACGGCAGCACAGGCGTGTGCCGGATCAGCGAGGTCAAAAAGCAGGACTTTCCCAACATGGGCGAGCGGCTGTACTATGTACTGCAGCCGCTGTACAAGCCCTGCGTCATCTCTGTGCCAGTGGAATCGGACAAGGTATTCCTGCGGCCCATTATCTCCCGGGAAGAGGCTGACCGGCTTATTAGCCTGATCCCCACCCTGGAGTACCCGGTCTTCCACGCCCGGGCCAGCCGGGAATTGGCGGAGCGCTATGGTGCGCTGCTGAAAAGCCACGACTGTCTGGACTGGATGTCCCTGGCCCTGTGCCTGCAGAAAAAGAAGCAGGCACAGCTGCGTCTGAAACGGAAGTTCAGCAGTGTGGATGAGAGATTCTTAAAACAGGCCCGAGAGCTTCTCTTTGGAGAGTTCGCCGCGGCCCTGGAAATCCCCAAGGAAAATGTGCAGGGCTATATAGAGGCCAAAGTGGAGAGCCTGAAAGCTGGCTAAGCCTGTTTTAAAACCGAGAAACAGGCGGATTTCTGAGTCCAAAGACCGTATCTGCCCTGTTGCAGGCAGACCATAAATCCCCGCCCATTTTTCATCACGCGGCCCAGCCGCATTTACCCAAACCAAGGAGGTTACCATCATGCTTCAGCAAGTTATGACAGCTCCCGGTGTCATTGAGTTCCGGGAGGTCCCCACGCCCCAGCCAGGGCCGGGAGAAGTTTTGATCAAGATTATGGAGATCGGCGTCTGCGGCTCTGACATCCACGTGTACCACGGGGAGCATCCCTTCACCAGCTACCCCGTCACCCAGGGCCACGAGGTGTCCGGCCTTGTCGAACAGCTGGGCGAAGGGGTCACTGGCCTGCAAGCAGGCCAAAAGGTAACCATCCAGCCCCAGGTAGTGTGCGGCCAGTGCTGGCCCTGCCGCAACGGCAAATACAATCTCTGCGAAAGCCTGAAGGTCATGGGCTTCCAGACCACTGGCACCGCCTCGGAATACTTTGTGGTAGACGCCGCCAAAGTCACCCCCCTGCCGGACGCCATGAGCTTGGAAGAGGGGGCCATGATCGAGCCTCTGGCCGTGGCCGTCCACGCGGTGGGCCGGGCCGGGGACATAAGCGGCAAGGACGTCTGCGTGCTGGGAGCCGGGCCCATCGGCATTCTGGTGGCCCAGGCCGCCAAAGGGCTGGGAGCCCGCAAGGTCATGATCACCGATGTAAGTGCCCTGCGCCTGGAAAAGGCCCGGGAATGTGGGGCCGACGTCTGCGTCAATACCCGGGAGAAGGACTTCGGCCAGGCCCTGGTGGAGTGCTTTGGCCCGGACAAGGCCGATGTAATCTATGACTGCGCTGGCAATGACATCACCATGGACCAGGCCATCCAGAACGCCCGCAAAGGCAGCACTTTGATTTTGGTGGCTGTGTTTGCTCAAAAGGCCCATGTGGACCTGGCTGTGCTCAATGACCACGAGCTGGACCTGAACACCTCCATGATGTACCGCAGCGAGGACTATGAGACCGCCATTCAGCTGGCGACAGAGGGCAAGGTACAGCTGCTGCCCCTGCTCTCCAAGCGGTTCCCCTTCCAGCAGTATCTGGACGCCTACCAGTACATAGACCAAAACCGGGAGTCCACCATGAAGGTCATGATTGACGTGCAGCAATGACAAAGGATATATACAGCCGGGGCGCGGAGTTTCAAAAGTTCCAGGTGCTGAAGACCAACCGGAACAAGCGCCACCGCTATGGAGAATTTTTTGCAGAGGGTGTGCGGAACATCAATCAGGCCCTGGAAAATGGCTGGCAGATTGTCTCCTTTCTCTTTGCCCAGGACCGCCCTCTGTCCGGCTGGGCCCAGGGTCTGCTCAGCAGCGTAAAGACCCAGCAGAACTACCGGCTGGCTCCCGGCCTGCTGGATGAACTCAGCGGCAAAGGGGACAGCTCTGAGCTGCTGGCCATTGTAAAGATGCGCCCAGGCGGGCCAGAGCTTCTGCCCAGGCCTCAAAATCCCCTGTGGGTGCTGTTCGACCGGCCCTCCAACCGGGGGAACCTGGGCACGCTTTTGCGTTCCTGCGACGGCCTGGGAGCAGACGGGCTGCTTCTCACTGGCCACGGCGTGGACCTCTACGACCCCGAGGTGATCACCGCCTCCATGGGCTCCTTCTTCCGGGTGCCTGCCTTCCAGGTGGAGACCCGCCAGGCAGCGGCCTTCATCGAGGAGATGCGGGGACTGTACCCAGGCTTCCAGACCGTGGGCACCACTGCCCACCGGGAGAGTCCCCTCTTTGGCCAGGACCTGCGCGGCCCCCTGCTGTTTTTGCTGGGCAATGAGACCGACGGCCTGAGCTATGCCTTTAAGCAGAGCTGTGATGTGCTCTGCACCATTCCCATGACAGAGAGCAGCTCGGCCAGTTCCTTCAACGTGGCCTGCGCGGGAACGGTCCTGCTCTACGAGGCAGCCAGACAGCGGGCCGGGCAGAGGACCTAGAGTCTGTTTAAAAACTCCGTAAAACTGTCTGTTTCAACCAGAAATGCTGCGCAGCAGACTTTCTTGCGGTTTTTTTCTTGAATCTCCTGGTTCTTGGCTAAGAATCCAGCTTTTCTCCGGTTTTCAAACAGGGTCTAGGGCTTATTAGAATCACTTTAAAGCAAAAGTTTCGGGCCGCCCCGTACAAGGGCCCCGAAACTTTTTGCTTTCTGACTGGCGCCGCAGCGCTGGCTCTTACCCCAGCTGGAGTTCCACCTTCCTGTCCGGCTCCTTGCGCCAGATCATCTCCTTGGAGTAGGCAATATTGGCAATCCCCCCGTCTTCCCGGCGGAAGTCCGGTCCCTTGCGCTTGGCGTACAGGCAGGGGCGGCCCAAAAACGCCTCCTCCGCCTGGTCGTCTGTGCCCGCCATAATCTGATCGCATAGCTCGATGGCCTCGTCCACCAGCGTCTTCGGTACAGGCCCAGGGCCATGGCCGCCATACATCCCGTCAAAATAGGGCTGGAAGCTCTTAAAGTGCAAAAGGCTCTCCCTATACTCCTCAATGGAAGTGGACCCAGGCATAAACAGCAGGGTGTTCCCATTGCAGGCGTCCCCGGAATAGACCACCCGGCGGGCCCGGTCCAGCAGCACAATGGTGCCAAAGGTGTGGCCCGGCACGGCGATCACCTCCAACTCCACCCCGCCCAGGTCAAAGACGTCCCCATCCTGCACGGGGTATGTACGCACCGGGCAGAGCGGGGTCACATCCTCCAGGCCAGGCTCTGTCCGCAGGGCCTGAAAGGCAGCCCCGGACTTGGAAAAGCCCAGCCTTCCCTCCGGGTCCCCATGCTCGTACAGCAGGCCTATGTCCGCCGGATGAATCCAGCACTGACCATAGGCAAAGCTGGCCCCAATGTGGTCCAGGTGCCCGTGGGTGGCCACCATACGCACAGGCAGCTCTGTCAGCTCCCGCACAAAGGCCTTCAAATTGCCCACGCCGGTCAGGCCGTCAATCAGCAGCGCGCACTGGCTTCCCTCCACCAGAAAACACTTTTCGCCTGCCATGCCCGTGATGGCCGTCACATTATCAAAAATCTTCTCCGCTGTAAAAAACTTGGATTGAACCACAAGACCGCCCTCTTCCTTGGTAATTTTGATGGATTTCTTGCCTATTTGTGCCAATCATTATATCAATTTTCTCAGAAAATGTCAAGCCGTTCCAGCCCGCAAGCACCGCCTCTCCCTCCCCAGGTTATTTTTTAGGTATGTTGACTGTATCACAAGGCGGTAGTATAATAGTAGTATGATATACGGTATTTCATTCGACCAGTTCTGGTCACGGAAAGGATGTTTCCGCTATGGACAAGCGCGAGCTGGATTCCGCCTGGAGCGGGGCCGGGCTGCCTGTGGCAGTCTACGCCCCGGGAGAGCGGGAGGCTCTCTATCAAAACGCCGCTGCCGCCGGCCTGGCCCCCCTTGGGCTGCTGTCCTCTCTTCCCTCCCAAGAGGCCCAGGCACTCTGCCGGGCGCTGGACGGCCACCCTGCCCCGCCCCTGTTCCTCCACCTAAGAGACCAGGTGTTCTCCGCCGCTGTCTTTTCCCAGAAAGGCCTGCGGGTCTGCCTCTTAAACCCTGTCACTGAATACTACAACCACAACCAGACTGCCTTGGACGAGGCCATTATGGCCAGCAAGGCCAAAACCACCTTTCTCTCCGAGATGTCCCATGATATCCGCACCCCTATGGGGGCCATTGTGGGCCTGACCGAGATCGCTTTGAGCCAGAAGGACGCCCCCTTAAAGATTCGGGAGTGCCTGAAAAAAATCAAGGTGGCCTCCGGCCATATGATGTCCCTGCTCAACGAGGTGCTGGATATGTCCCGCATTGAGAGCGGGCGCGTGCAGATCCAGCCGGAGGAGGCCAATGTGGCGGACCTGCTTCACGAGATTCTCATTGTGGCCCGACCCCAGGCAGACGCGGGCGGCCTCCATTTTTCCCTGGAAATGGGCCCCATTGCCAAAGAAGACCTGCTGCTGGACCCTGTGCGGCTGAAGCAGGTCTGTCTCAACCTGCTCTCCAATGCCATCAAGTACACTCCAAAGGGCGGCCAGGTAGAGCTGTATTTCGGCGTGCTTCCCGGCAGCGGCCCGGACCAGGCCATTCTGTCCCTGCAGGTCAAGGACAATGGCATTGGCATGAGCCGGGAGTTTTTGACCAAGCTTTTCTCCCCCTTCGAGCGGGAGGAGAAGTCCGTTGTCAACAAAATCCAGGGCACCGGCCTGGGCATGACCATCACCAAAAGCCTGGTAGAACTTATGGGCGGCGTCATCTGTGTGGAGAGCGAGCCGGACAAGGGCAGCTGCTTCCATGTGCGCATCCCCTTCCAGGTGGTGGAGAAGACCGGCGAGGATTACTCCCTGCTGGCAGGCCAGCGGATTCTGCTGCTGGAAGAGGACCCCAAAAAGGCGGAAAACGTCACGGACATGCTGGCCGGGCTGGGTATGCACACCGACTGGGCCCCGGACCCTGCTGCCGCCATTGCCTATATCAACGACTCCCAGCTGGACGGCAAGCCCTACTACGCCCTGCTTACGGCAGAACGGCTGGAGAGCGCGGAGCTTACCCTGCTCCTGCCGGAACTCCGCTGTTTCTTAGGCAGCAGCCTGCCTATTTTGCTGCTCACCGCCAATGACTGGAGCCAGATAGAGACCATCTTCACCCGCTCCGGCGTGGACGGCTTTCTGCCCCTGCCCCTGTTTCCCAGCCGGCTGGCCGCCGGGCTGCTGGCCTATGCCCAGGGGGCTGGCCCCCGAGAACCAGAACCGGAGACTCGCTTTGACCTTACCGGCCGCCATCTGCTGCTGGCAGAGGACAATGAGCTGAACCGGGAAATCGCCCAGGAGCTCATCGGTCAGGCAGGTGCTCTCATTGACTGCGCAGCGGACGGCCAGGAGGCGGTGGCGGCCTTCGCGGCCTCGGCCCCGCACCAATATGACGCCATTTTAATGGACATTCAGATGCCTGTCCTAAACGGCCTGGAGGCCACCCGGCAGATTCGCGCCCTTCCTCGTCCCGACGCAGCCTCTGTCCCCATTATCGCCATGACGGCCAACGCCTTTGTGGAGGATGTGAAAAACTCTCTGGAAGCGGGCATGAACGCCCATATCTCAAAACCCTTGGACATGGACAAAGTCTTCTCCACCCTGGAGGAGCTTCTCAGGGGGCATTAACTATGAAAGCCTATCAAAAACAATACATCGAAAATCTCCGCCGGGTCTTTCAGCTTAACGCCCCTCCTGCCGAAATCCCCCAGGACGCGGCCGCCTATGTGGAGGACCGCCGGGCGCGGGTGGCGGCCATCCGGGATATTTCCCAGGAGAACACCCAGTTGCTCCGGCAGGAGCTGTTCCCCCTTTTGGACAATATTGTCACCGCCGGAGAAGAGGACATCCGCAACCTGGAGACCTTTGCCCAAAGCTTAAACGACCAGGGCTCCTACCTGGACCTGGTGCTGTGCTTCAGCCTGCACAACGCGCTTATCACCTATGCCCGCCACTGGGGCAAGCGGAATATGCTCATCCGGGAGCTGTATAACGGGGCCATGACCCTCTTCTATATGCAGGATATCCTTACCATATCCAAGCAGAACCGCTACCGCTGGAAAATGGCCATGCTCTTTGGGGAGGCTGCCTCCTATATCAAGCAGTACGATGAGATTGCGGACCAGGAGACCCGGGGTTATATCCACCGGGCCATGGGCAACCTGGCCCTGGCCTATACGGACCCCACCCTCCAGGACGGCCAGCGGAAAATGGCGGCCATCCGCCGCTCCCTAGGGATTCTCACGGACCCAGTGTACCAGCAGAAGTCCCCAGACCTGCCCTGGCAGCTATATATCGATAAGTCCCACCAAGAGCGCACCACTGGCCTCAGCCTGTTCCGGGCAGGCATCCACGACCCCCAGGCCCTGCGGGAAGTGATGGAAAGCGCTGAATACGTCCTGGACCGCCAGCGGGAACTATGCCGCCAGCGGGGCGGCCGCCCTGCCCTGCGGTGGCGCTATGCCTACGAGGCCGCCCAGTACCACTGCGGCGTGCGTCCCCTGTCCTACCTGCTCAACTGGATGGAGCAGGTCTATATGGAGCGGGACGAGCAGGACTACACCCCAGAGGGAATCTACTACAACATGTTTCTCCCCGCCCTGTACGCGGAATACCTGGAGGGCCGCCCGGACATGCGAGCCGGAAAAAAAGAGGTCCTGGGCCTGATGTACCGGCGCATGATCAAGTATGTGCGCCGTATGCCGGACAACCAGCTCAGCGAGCGCACCCTGAAAAACCTGCTGGCCTGCCTGCAAAGCTTTGTAGAGTACCCGGACGGCGTCTCAGAAAAGGACTTCCTCCTCCGGCTGGTCATCTGCCGCAGCCCAGACGCCTATGTGTCCGCCCGCATGGCCGCGGCTGTGGCCCAGTTGGCCCTGGACCGGGTCCTGGCCCAGCAGCCCCAGTCCCTGATAGGCGCTTTGGGCTGTCAGACCAGCGAAGAGGTCTCGGCCCGGGGCCCAGAACTGCAGCGTTTTGTCTACGAGGGCTGCCTGCTGCACAATGTGGGCATCCTGCCCTTCCACAACCTGGTGCGGCACATTGGCCGCAGCTGGCTGGAGGAGGAAAAAGAGATGTACCAGTGCCATGTATACGCCGGGGCCGCCATGTTGCTGCAGGGGGGCTCCACCCGGCCCTATGTACAGGCGGCTCTGGGCCATCACCGCTTTTTTAACGGGCAGGGGGGCTATCCCCAACAATATGACCGGGCCCAGGACCCCAACGCGCCCCTGACAGACCTGATCAGCGCGGCGGTGCATCTCATCCGCCTGCTGGACGACCGGGTCTTTCTCACCTCCCAATCCATGAGCCTGCAGGAAGCCCTGGCCCAGCTGAAAACAGAGGCCGGCGTACACCTCTCTCCCCTGTGGTCCCACACCCTCTGCGGGCTGGAGCCAGAGCTCCAAGACTACCTGAAAGACGGCCAGGTCCGGGCTTATGAAGAGGCTTTCGCCCTGCTGCGGCAAAAGGACTGACCCCCTTCCCGCTCTCATTTACTCTACATGAAAGGATGGCTGCCCATGTCCTCCCAAGCCCCACCCTCTGTCCTGGACCTGTCCTTCCAGATGGGCGAGACCCTGCTGGAAAACGGCGCGGAGATCTCCCGCGTGCAGGAGACCATGGAGCGCGTGGCCCGCTCTTACCAGATTGACGACTTCAATGTATATGTGCTTACCAACGCCATTTTTGCCACAGGCGTGGAGAACGGTGTGCAGCGCAGCGCCAAGCTGAAGCATGTGCCCTCCACTGCCACCCATCTGGGCCGCATCTCCGCGGTCAACCAGCTCTCCCGGGAGATTGCCCAGGGCCTGCACACTCCCGACGGGGCCTTTGTCCGGCTGGAGCAGGTCCGCACTTTGCCCCGCTCCCCCCTGCCCCTGGCCGTACTCTGCTGCGCGGTGGGCAGCGCCTCCTTCAGCTACCTGTTCGGGGGCAGCGGCTGGGACGCCGCCGTGGCCTTTCTCTGCGGCGTGGCGCTGGAGCTGTTCTTGGCCCTGGCCGCCCGCCGGGGCATGAGCAAGTTTCTCACCAACATCTCCGCCAGCGCTCTGGTCACCCTGTGCGCCCAGCTGTTTTTCCTGCTGGGCCTGGGGAACAATCTGGACAAAATCATCATCGGCTCCATTATCCGCCTGGTGCCGGGGGTGGCTCTCACCACCTCTATCCGGGACTTCTTCCACGGGGACTATCTCAGCGGCGCCATCCGTATGCTGGACGCGTTTTTGATCGGCGGCTGCATTGCCGTGGGCGTGGGCCTGGTCATGCGGCTGCTGCCCTGGGCAGCGGGAGGATTGCAGCCATGAGCCTACCCCTTCTTGCCAACTGGACTCTGCAGACTGTAGTGGCCTTTGCCGCCACAGTCGCCTTTGCGGTTATCTTCCACACCCCCCGGCAGGAGCTTTCCTATACCGGTCTCACCGGGGCAGCTGGCTGGCTGGCCTACATCGTTGCCGTGTACGCAGGCGGCGGGGTGGTGGCCGCCTCGTTTATCGCCACCTTGGTGCTCACCTGGCTGTCCCGGGTGTTCTCCTTTGCCCGCAAAGAGCCGGTCACCGTGTTTCTCATCTGCGGCATCTTTCCCCTGGTGCCTGGCGCGGGCATCTACTACACGGGATATAATTTCTTTATGGGCCAGGACAGCCTGGCCCTGGATAAGGGGCTGGAGACCATCAAGATTGCCGTGGCCATTGCCCTGGGCATCGGCCTGGTGCTCTCCCTGCCCCCGGGGCTGTTCACCTTCCGCAGACGGCCCCGGGGATAACCCGCCCTCCACTTTCTCCCCTTGAAAGGAGCTCCCCATGCCCCGTAAGATTCTCACCATTGCCCCCAATGACGCGGGCCAGCGCCTGGATAAGTTTTTAACCAAGACGTTTCCCAACCTGCCCTCCCGGGTCCTGTATAAGTGCATCCGCACCAAGGACGTCCGTCTCAACGGCGCCCGCTGCGCCCCCGACTCCCGTCTGGCCCCTGGCGACTCCCTCTCCCTCTACTGGCAGGAGGAGTACTTTCAGCAGGCTCCCAAGGCCCACGACTTTCTCAAGGCCCCCACCAAGCTGAATATTCTCTATGAGGACAGCCATCTCATGCTGCTGGACAAGCCCCCTGGGCTCATTGTCCACCCGGACGAGACCTACCACTTTGATTCCCTGATCGCCCGGGTCCAGCACTACCTCTATGACAAGGGGGAGTACCAGCCAGAGCAGGAGAACTCCTTTGCCCCGGCCCTGGTCAACCGCATAGACCGCAACACCGGGGGCATTGTCATGGCTGCAAAAACCGCGGCCGCCCTGCGCATACTAAACCAGAAGGTAAAGGACCGGGAGCTGCAAAAGCTCTATCTCTGTGTGGTGTGCGGCCGCCTGAAAGAGCCCTCTGCCCTGCTCACAGGCTATCTCAGCAAAAACGAGAGCCAGAACCGGGTGTATATCAGCCAAAAACCCAGCCCCGGTGCCAAGACCATCCGCACCCGCTACCAGGTGCTGGAAGAGCGGGGGGATTTCTCCCTGCTGCAGGTGGAGCTGCTCACGGGCCGCACCCACCAGATCCGCGCTCATCTGGCCTCCATCGGCCATCCATTGGCCGGAGACGGCAAGTATGGCCGCAACGCCTTAAACAAGCCCACGGGCTTTAAGTACCAGGCCCTCTGCTCCTACCAGCTGGGCTTCCGGTTCACCACCCCGGCAGAGGAGCTGGAGTATCTCAACGGCCAGGATTTCCAGGCGGGAAACGTGTGGTTTTTACAGGAATTCCGCCGCTTTGGACCAGCAAAGGAGGACAGACCATGCTCCGTACAGAAGTGACCCCCTATCTTCCGGAGAGCGCCCACGCCCTGCGCCAGGAGGTCTTTATCCAGGAGCAGGGCTTTCATGGAGGAGTTTGACCAGGTTGACCTTACTGCCTGGCACCTGACTCTCTATGACGGCGCCCAGGCCGTGGCCTGCTGCCGCATTTTCCCGGACGGCCCTTCCGGCCAATGGCATACAGGCCGGGTGGCCGTGCGCCGGGACCGGCGAGGCCAGGGCCTGGGGGCTTTCCTCATGGGAGAGGCGGAGAAAGCTGCCGCGGCCAGGGGGGCAAGGGTCATGGCCCTCTCCGCCCAGGCCCAGGCAGCGGGCTTTTACCAAAAGCTGGGCTACACCCAGCAGGGAGAAACCTACCTGGAGGAACACTGCCCCCATGTGTCCATGGAAAAGCAGCTGCCCCAGCCGGATTTAGCGGAGCCCGCCCAGGCCCTCCCACCCACAGGCCCCACGCAAACTATGGAAAAGGAATGAACCCCTATGCAAGTCATCCACCTCATCGGCGGCGGCGATACCGGCGGCGCTAAGACCCATGTGCTCCACCTTCTGCGGGAGCTGAACAATTTCATCAACGCCCAGCTGGTCTGTTTCCGCAGAGCGGAATTTTCCGAAGAGGCCGAGAAAATGGGCATCCCCATCCATGTCATTGATACCGGCGACCCCATCCGGGGCCTGCGGGAGCTGAAAAAGCTGGTGGCTGGCCAGCCCATCGACATCATCCACTGCCACGGCGCCCGGGGCAACCTGATGGGCAACCTTTTAAAGCGCACGGTCAAGGTCCCTGTGGTCACCACCGTCCACAGCGACTACCGGCTGGACTACCTGGGCCGCCCGGTGGCCCAACTCAGCTATGGCACCACCAATCTGGTGGCTCTGCGCCGGGTGAACTACTATATCGGCGTGTCCGACAATATCACAGACGTGCTCATCCAGCGCAATTTCCCCGCTGACCGGATTGAGACCATCCGCAACGGCATTGACTTCAACACCCCCATCCACTGCGTCCCCAAAGAGGAGTTCCTCCGTTCCATCGGCATGAATTACCAACCCGGAGACGTGGTGGCGGGCATTGTGGCCCGGCTCTCCCCGGTAAAGGACATTCCCACCCTGCTGCGGGCCATGAAGCTGGCCTGTCAGCGGCTGCCCAATCTGAAGCTGGCCATTGCCGGGGACGGCGACGACCGGGAAAAGCTGGAGCAGCTCACCGCCCAGCTGGGCCTGCAGAACCAGGTGTGCTTTGCCGGCTGGCGGAAGGATATCAACTCCTTCTTCAACGCTATTGACATTGCCCTGCTCACCTCCCTGTCAGAGGGCTTCCCCTATTCTCTCACCGAGGGGGCCCGGATGCACAAGGTCACCATCTCCACCGATGTGGGCGGCATCCCGGCGCTGATCAAGCACGGGGAGACCGGGCTTCTCTTCAAGCCCCGGGACGAGGCCACCCTGGCCCAGTACCTGGTGGAGCTGGCCCAGGACCCTTCCAAGCGGCAGGAGCTGGGGGACCGGCTCTATGAAAAAGCCCGGCAGGAGTATTCCATAGACAGCATGGTAGAACGCCAGCTGGAGATCTACCGCCACATTTTAGAGCGGGAGGCCCGCAAGGCCCAGCACCCCGGCCGGGACGGCGTGGTCGTCTGCGGGGCCTATGGCCACGGCAACGCGGGGGACGACGCCATTCTCAAGTCCATCATCCACTCGGTGCGGCACCTGGACCCCTATGTCCCCATCACGGTGCTGGCCAAAAACACCCAAAGCATCAAGCAGCGCTACCGGGTCAACGCGGTGTACACCTTCAACCTGCCCAAAATCCTGCGGCAGATGGGCAAGTCCCGGCTGTACATCAACGGCGGCGGCACTCTCATCCAAAACGCCACCAGCCACCGCAGCCTGTGGTACTACCTGCTCACACTCTGGGCAGCCAAGCGCCTGGGCAATCTGGTGGATATGTACGGCTGCGGCATTGGGCCGGTGCAGGGCCGGCGCAACCAAAAGCTGGTGCGCCGGGTGCTGAACAGCTCTGTGGACACGATCACCCTGCGGGAGCCAGACTCCCTGGGGGAACTGGAGAGCTACGGCGTCACCAGGCCCCGGGTCAAACTCAGCAGCGACCCGGCCCTGGTGCTGCCAGCGGCCAGCCAGGCAGAGGCCGACCGTTTTCTGCGCAGCCAGGGCCTGAACCCCCAGGGACGGTATATCTGCTTCCTGCTGCGGAGCTGGCGGGGCTTTGGGGAAAAGGCTGGCATTTTGGCCCGCTGCGCGGAGCGGGCCCGGGACCAGCTGGGGCTGGAGCCAGTGTTTCTGCCCATCAACAGCCTGCAGGACCAAACCGCCGCCCAGGCGGTCTTGGCCCAGATGAAACAGCCGGGCATCAGCCTGGAGGCGGACCCTGCCCCCGGGCCAGAGTTGCTCATTGCCCTGCTTGCCCGCATGAGCGTGGTGGTCTCCATGCGGCTGCACGGGCTGATTTTCTCCTCTCTGAGCGGCGCTCCCCTGGTAGGGGTCAGCTACGACCCTAAAATCGGCTCCTACCTGCGCTATTTGGGCTATGGCGACTATACAGAGCTGGGAGAGCTTCAGGAGGACTGGCTGGACCAGGCCATTCGCCAGGCCGCGGAACAGCTGCCGCAGCGGGAAGCCCTGAAGGCCCAAACCGCCCGCCTGTGCCAGATAGAGCGGGAAAACATTGCCGCCGTGCAGCGGCTGCTGGATACGGAAGGTGTCCCCCATGAACACTGATTTTCAAATCCGGGCCACAGGCATTTT
The DNA here is from genome assembly GCA_910588415.1 of uncultured Oscillospiraceae bacterium. Classification (GTDB taxonomy): domain Bacteria; phylum Bacillota; class Clostridia; order Oscillospirales; family Acutalibacteraceae; genus Acutalibacter. The sequence goes on from CAJUPK010000022.1 coordinate 21,469, forward strand.
GCTGGAGGGGGACTCCCTTCTGCTGGTCCGGCAACGGCTCAGCCAAAAACGTGCCTGGTCCCTGCCTGGGGGAAAGCTGGAGCAGGGAGAGTCCCTGGCGGAAGGCCTGTGCCGGGAGTTCCGGGAGGAGACCGGGCTGCTGGTCCAAGCAGGCCCTTTGCTCTATCTGTGCGATTCAGCCGCCTCCGGCTTCCGGCTTCTGCACATCACCTTCCAGGTTACCCGGACTGGCGGCCAGCTCACCCTGCCCACCAACGAGTTTGACGAAAATCCCATCTCAGACCTGCGGTTTGTGCCCATCGCCCAGCTGGAAGAATACGGCTTCTCCCCCCGTTTCCGGCAGCTGGCCCAGGAGGGCTTTCCCCAGGCGGGCAGCTATCAGGGAGATAAAAGGAACATTGGTCTGGAAATATAGAAGAAAAGCGAGGTAAGCCATTGATGGAACCAATCCTGCAAGCCATAAAAACCAATATCGCCCGGGTCCTGGTGGGCCAGGAGGAAACCTGCAGCCTGCTTCTCACCGCCCTGCTGGCAGGGGGCCATGTGCTGGTGGAGGACGTGCCCGGCATGGGCAAGACCGTTATGGCCCGGGCTCTCAGCAAATCTGTGGACGCGGACTTTGGCCGGGTGCAGTTCACCCCGGACCTGCTGCCCTCTGACGTGACGGGCCTGAACTTCTACGACCAGCAGAAGGGC
>CAJUPK010000023.1 GCA_910588415.1 uncultured Oscillospiraceae bacterium
ATATCCATTTTCTAAAAGAAAATGGATAAAAAAGCTTACGCACGTATGGGGCCTCCGCGCGCACAGGTCGCGCACTCCGGCAAGACCTTGGGGCTTTGCCCCAAACCCTACCAGGGGCCTGTCTCGCCTGTCACCTCGGTCGGGTCAGAACGATTGCCACTGGCAATCTTCCCCGCCCCTGGACCGCGCAAACATGCTCTCAAAAAGCATGGAATTTAACCATCCTCTCACAAAAACACAGCAAAAGTTTTCTCCGCATTTTCCGCAGAAAAGAAAAACTTTTCTACACAACCTGGCCGGTCCTACCTGCCCGCCTGGCCCGCATTGTGTCCAACACATTATATCATATTTTTCGACAGGGCACAAGCAGAAATACAGAAAGGCTGGTACATTCCAGTACCAGCCTGTTCTTCCATTCTTATCCGGTTGTTTCTGTCATAATCCGACCATATGCAGGACGCAGACAGGTCCTGCACTGATCGCGGTTTGTTCATAAACTTCCAGTCTTTTTCCTGATTTTTCTTAGAAATTGCCGCCAGTCAGGTCATCTACCACCAGTGTGCGGGGACCATTGCCAGCTGCGGGGGCCTGCTGGGGAGCTGCCGCCGGAGCGGGGGCAGCTGCCGGAGCGGGAGCCGCCGGATGGGGATTATCCCGCCAGTCGAAGAACTTGCCCGCCACCTGGGGGAACAGCGCATAGCTCAAGGTGTCCTCCTCGCAGTGGCCAATGCCCTTCTCCTTGCACTCGGCCCGGAGCTTCTCCATCTCGGGCTGGAGCAGGTCAGCCGGGCGGCAGGTAATGACCTCGTCGTTGCCAATGCACTTTTTGCGCACCTCTTCATTGACCTGGCCGGGCAGGTTGCCGTACTCGCCCCGGAGCAGTCCCTTGGACTCTTTGGAGACCATCTTGTACCGCTCGCCGGACAGCACGTTCAGCACGGCCTGGGAGCCCACAATCTGGCTGGTGGGGGTTACCAGCGGAGGATAACCGAAGTCCTCTCGGACACGGGGCACCTCTTCCAGCACCTGGTAATATTTGTCCTCCGCATTGGCCTGCTTCAGCTGGCTGATCAGGTTGCTAAGCATACCGCCGGGCACCTGGTACAGCAGGGTGTTCACGTCCACCTTCAGCACCTTGGGGTTGATGTCCAGCTTTTCAGCCACACCCCGGAAGTGGGCGGCAGCCTCGGAGAGCTTGTTCATGTCCAGGCCCGTGTCCCGGCTGGTGCCCTGCAGAGTGGCCACCATGGCCTCGGTAGCAGGCTGGCTGGTGCCGTTGGCCAGGGGGGACAGGGAGCAGTCCACAATATCCACACCAGCCTGGGCAGCCATCAGGTTGGTCATGTCGCCTGTGCCTGTGGTGTTGTGGGTGTGCAGATGGATGGGCACGCCCACATTGTCCTTCAGCTTCTTCACCAGGGAGTAAGCGTCATAGGGCAGCAGCAGGTTTGCCATGTCCTTGATGCAGATGGAGTCAGCCCCCATCTTCTCCAGCTCCATGGAGAGCTTCACAAAGTAGTCCTCGCTGTGGACCGGGCTCTTGGTGTAGCTGATGGCCACTTCGGCCCAGCCGCCGTATTTCTTAACGCAGCTGACCGCCGCCTGGACGTTCCGGGGGTCGTTCAAAGCATCGAAAATACGGACCACGTCAATGCCGTTCTCAATGGACTTCTTCACAAAGGCGTCCACCACGTCGTCCGCATAGTGGCGGTAGCCCAGAAGGTTTTGGCCCCGGAGAAGCATCTGCAGCTTGGTATTGGGCAGGCCCTTTTTCAAGGTGCGCAGCCGCTCCCAGGGATCCTCGTTCAAAAAGCGCATACACACATCAAAGGTCGCGCCGCCCCAACACTCCAGGGACCAGTAGCCAATGCTGTCCAGCAGGGGCAGCACGGGCACCATGTCCTCCAGCTTCATGCGGGTAGCCGCCTGGGACTGGTGGGCGTCACGCAGGATGGTATCCATTATTTTTAAGGGATTTTTAGCCATATGGTTTGTAACCGCCTTCCTTTCCCAGGAAAACTTTTTGTAAAAAGTTTTCCTGGACCTTTCAAAAACTTTTGATTCGCGGGCAAAAGCGTTATTCACGCACCGTCTATGTCGCGTGGGAAAGTTTTCGTCCACCTTTTTCAAAAGGTGGTGGGGGCTTGGGGGCAACGCCCCCAGGGTCTTGCCGGAGCCGGCGTCCTGTGCCGGCGAAGGCCTCCCCCTACTCACGCCCTTCCGGCCTACTCAAACTTTTCCAGCTTAGCCGAAGAGCGCCATCAGCACGCCAGCGGCCACGGCGGAGCCAATCACGCCAGCCACATTGGGGCCCATGGCGTGCATGAGCAGGAAGTTGGAGGGGTCCTCCTTCTGGCCCACCACCTGGGATACCCGGGCGGCCATGGGAACCGCGGACACGCCAGCGGAACCAATCAGGGGGTTGACCTTCTCCTTGCTGAACACGTTCATCAGCTTGGCCAGCAGCACGCCGCCGGCAGAACCCATGCCAAAGGCCACAATGCCCATTGCCAGTATGGACAGAGTGCTCAGGTTCAGGAAGTTATCTGCAGTGGCAGTGGCACCCACAGAGATACCCAGGAAGATGGTGACAATGTTCATCAGCTCGTTCTGGGCGGTCTTATTAAGGCGCTCCACAACACCGCTCTCCTTCATCAGGTTGCCCAGCATCAGGCAGCCCACCAGCGGGGCGGCAGAGGGCAGCATGAAGGATACGAAGATCGTGACAACAATGGGGAACAGAATCTTCTCGGTCTTGGAAACAGGACGGAGCTGCTTCATCTTGATGCGCCGCTCCTCCTTGGTGGTCAGCGCCTTCATGATGGGAGGCTGGATGACCGGCACCAGGGCCATGTAGCTGTATGCCGCCACGGCGATGGGGCCAAGGAGATGGGGGGCAAGGTTGGCGGTGGTGTAGATGGCCGTGGGGCCGTCGGCGCCGCCGATGATGCCGATAGACGCAGACTCAGGGCCCGTAAAGCCCAGCAGGTTTGCGCCAATGTAAGTAACAAAAATGCCCAGCTGGGCGGCAGCGCCCAGCAGCAGGGTCTTGGGGTTGGCAATCAGGGGGGCAAAGTCCGTGCCCGCACCCACGCCAATGAAGATCAGGCAGGGGTAAATGCCCAGCTTCACGCCCAGGTACAGGTAGTCCAACAGGCCGCCATGGCCAGTGCCCAGCTCTGCCCAGTTGATAACGCCGTCCGCAAAGAACTCGGCGTGGTACATGCCCGCGCCGGGCAGGTTGGTGAGCAGCATACCAAAAGCGATGGGCAGCAGCAGCAGGGGCTCGAACTTTTTGACAATAGCCAGATACAGCAGCACACAGGAGACAACAAGCATGACCAGGTCTAAAGGCTCATTGGCCACAATGGCAAAACCTGTGCTCTGCAAAAAGGTTTGAATTGCTTCCATAGGTTACACTCCTTCTCTAATTTGGTCAGCCCTATGGGGCTCAGGCGGATCGCTGCAGCAAAAAGCTTAAGCGATTGTGCAAAGGAGTGTGCCGGACTCGACCGCAGCGCCCTTGGACACAGCTACGCTGGTAACAGTGCCGTCCTTGGGGGCCATGATCTCGTTCTCCATCTTCATGGCTTCCAGGATCATCAGCACCTGGCCGGACTTGACAGCCTGGCCCGCGGCAACCTTCACATCCAGAATGGTGCCGGGCATGGGAGCGCTGACAGGCTCGCCCGCGCCGGCAGCAGCCGGAGCCGGGGCGGGAGCGGGAGCCGCCACAGGAGCCGGGGCAGCCACAGGAGCGGCCGCGCCGCCCTGGACCTCTTCTACGGTAACTTCGTAAGCGGTGCCGTTTACGTTCACGTTATATTTTCTCATAATGACATTTTCCTTTCTTTGATTACAGAGGGGATACCGTGCAAATCCTAGATTGGTACAAATTCTTACAGTTTGCGGATGGAATGGATGCGGATGTGCTCTACACCGCTGCCCATTTCCTCAGCGATGGCGGCGGAAATGACCGCTACCAGCTGCTGCTTGTTGGGCTGCGCCGCGGCCGCGGGGGCTGCCGGCAAAGGGGCCGGGGCAGGCGCGGGAGCAGACGGAGCGGACGCGCTGTGGGACACGCCGCCCATGATGGAACCCATAATCTTGATGATGATGATCAGGCAGATCAGCACCACGAAGACAGTGATCAGGCCCATTGCCACCACCTGCAGGAAGCTGGGCTCGGCATTGACAGTCAACAGCGTCAAAGGCATGGCATCTTACCTCCTTTCCCAGGAAAATTATGAAAAGACATACGCACAAAACACAGATGAGAGCTGGTTTGAAAAAAGGAAACACCCGTCTTTTCTGGACAAACAGCGCCCGAAAAGCGGAGCGGAGCCGGGGATTTTCTTTAGGGCGGCCTGGGGAGCCCGACCTAAACCCAGCGGTTTCCCGGCTTTTCAAACAAGCCCGTGGCTTTAAAAAAATGCCATTCTCGCGCATTTTATCAAAGTCACCTAAATCATACCACGCAGGAGCCTTTTTGACAAGACCTTTCATTCACAATTTTTTCAGAAAATATTTTGGGAAATTTAAAAAATATGCTGTAAAAGCCGGGGATATGAAAAAAGCACCCCTTAAGGGTGCTCCAGCCGGGCTGTGTTCACCAGCTCAGCCGCCCGCTCCCGGGCAGCCTCATAGGCGAACTTATCGATCAGATAGGGTTTTGTGGGCCGCTGGGCCGCTGGGTCTGCCGGGGAGAGCTGGTAACGCAGCAGAAGCTCTTCCCCCTGGCTTCCTTGGGGCTGAAAGCCCATGGCCGCGAAAAAGGCCTGCGCCTCCTGGTTTTGCCGGTGTACCCGGGCAAACACCTCCCGGCGGCTGCCCTCTTCCATCATGTCCCGCATCAGGGCCCACAGGGCCCGGCCCACGCCCATGCCCTGGAAGCCTTGCTTCACATAGAGCTGGAACTCCACAGAAAAAAGGTTTTGGGGGTCCTCCCTGTTTTCCGTCAGATGGCAGAAGCCCACGGGCTGGCAGTCCAGCTCGCAGAGCAGCCAGCCCAGGCCATAGGTGTAGGTATCAATCCGCTGGATATAGTCCTGCAGCCCGGGGGCTTCCTCCTCGGGGGCCTGCACCGTGCCCGCATAAGGCTGGTAAATTTTCAGCATGGAGGGGCCGTCCCACTCGTTCACTCTGCGTACCGCTGTCCGTATCATGCCGTTCTCCTTCCTATCCTTTTGTATTCTTTGCTAATTTCCAGGTTTTGAGCCATTTTCTTTGAAAATGGCCCACTTGGACGTTTCTGGCGCTAAAGCGTAAGACCGTGGAGCTCCGCCCCACACCCCGCAAGGGGAACCAGTTCCCCTTGACCCCTTTCTTGGCTGCCGCCCAGCCAACATAGAACCACAACCTCCTACCACCCAACTACCCCAGAGCCACCCAGGTAGGAGTTTTCCTCGTACTTTTGCGCAGCAAAAGCGAGCGCTTCGCGCGATGGAGGGAAACTCCGTGACTTGCCGAAGGCAACGTCAACGGGACTTGGGCGAAGCCCAATGTCATCCCACGCCTCGCAGCCTTTGAAAAGGGCGAGGGTCGCCGGCTACTTGGCTTTGCCAAGTAGAGGGATCGTCCCGAGCTGACCGAACCGACGAGGTGGTGTGCCAACTCGATGAGAAGGCGAAACTTTTTCCTTTCGCTCTTAACAGCCAATTCTCAAAAAGCATATCGCTATCCCTTTACACCGCTTTCCGCTCCGCCTCCACAGTGGAGGGCTCTCTGGCAAACAGCTGCTGGGCTTTTCCCTCTGCGTCAAAGGAATTGTTGTACTGCAGCACCGCGTACTCATTCAGCCGCTGGGACAAAGCGCCCGGCAGCGGGTCGTCTGCCCGGTAGTAGCCGCCGCTCTTGTCCATGTACCCAATATCCGTAACCACCGGGAGGGTCTGGCGCAGCTCTTCCAGGTAGTTGGTGTAGGCAGTGCCCTGCAGCCCGGCGGCCCGGAGCAGCAGTCCGGAGAGGTAGTTCAGGCTGACCGCCTCCAGCTCCTCCCCCTGCAAGGGGTAGTTGGCCCAGATGAAGAAGGGCACCCGGTACATGTCTTTGGTTGTGTCATAGCTCTGGAGCACCGCCTGGTTGAAGCCCTCCTCCAGCTTGGGCCAGTGGTCGCCGAACAGCAGGACCACCACAGGGTCCGGACGGTCCTCGAAATAGTCCAGCAGATATTTCAGCGCGTTATCCGAGCTTTTGGTCAGGCTCAGGTACTGCTCGGCCTGGGGCCACATGCCCTTGGCCCCCTCTATCGTTATGCGGGAGGGGTAATGGGGGTCTTCATAGCCGCCGTGGTTCTGGATGGTGACATTGAACAGGAACAGGGGGCCGCCGTCCAGCTTTTTCCAGCGCTCGTACTCATAGATCACCTGTTCATAGCAGGACCGGTCGCTGGTGAGCCGGTGCTCGAAGCTCCGCTTCACATCAAAGATCTCCGCGTCCACAAATTCGTCAAAGCCCAGATGGGGATAGGCGTCTATCCGCTGCCAGGCCGTGCGGTTGCCCGGGTGGATGGCCGTGCAGTGATAGCCATAGCTCTTCAGAATATCCGGCAGGCCGCTGTGGGGGCTGTCTATGTACTGCTGGTAGGGCTTGCTGCCCGAGGGCAGGAAAGCCATGGTATTGCCTGTAAGAAACTCATACTCGCTGTTGCAGGTGTTGCCCCCGTATACAGAGGAATAGGCCGTGCCCCACACCACCTGTCCGCTTCTCTGCAGGCTGTGCAGAAGGGGCTGGTTATCCGGGGTAAACTCCAGGGTGTCCAGGCTGCCCAGGTCTGTCAGGGACTCGTTCATAATGGCCACCACGGTGGGCAGCCCGCCGGGACGGCCCAGGGGGGCTGGGTCTGGCAGCTGCTCCAGCTTCTCCGCCAGGTCCTTCACCCGTTTGCCGGAATAGCCCGCGGGAGTCTCTACCTGCATGAACTGCACATTGGCGAAAAAGCCTGCCGCCACTCCCGTGATCTCGGAGCTGGTCTTCTGGTTCCAGGTCCACACGGAGATGCCCAGGCCGGACAGGCCGTTCAGGGGAAAGAGCATCATCAGCAGCACAGAGGACACGCCCAGGGCCACAAACCGCTCGGTCAGCCGGAACCGGCGGCTGGCGCTGGGAACGCCGTGGGGGGCCAGCCGGTAACAGAGGACCACCGCGCAGATATAGCCCATGGCCGCCACGGCCATCTTTCGGGTGGGGACATACTCGTACCCGCCGGAAACTGTCAGGGCTGTGGAAAAAGACTGGAAGTCCCAGGGCAGAATGGGCTGGCCCCGGAACTGCACCACAAAATAGTTGGCAATGCCAAAGGTGATGGCCACTGCCCCGCCTATGGCCACCGCCGCCCAGGCTCGCCGGGTGAGGGCATAGGCCAGGGTAAACACCAGCAGGTAGCACAGGTAGTTGGCCAGCCAGCGCCGGACAGGAAACTGCCAGATGCGGGTGCTGTTGATGACCTCTACCGCCACAAAGGCGCCCAGGGGCAAAGCGGCCACCAGCCCCCAGCTGAGCCCCTCTTTGGCAACCGGGGACAGCCTGACGCGCACCAGGCACAGGGCCGCAGCCAGGGCACTGAGCCCAATGAAGGCCAGCACATACCACCAGCAGAGGGTGTGGCGGCCCAGGCTGTCCTCTTGCCAGGCAAGGGGCCATTCCACCGCGAAAAACACGGCGGCAAGAGCCAGCACGGTTCCCGCGGCCAGCAGATTGCCCCAGCTTTTGCACAGCCGGGGCGCGGACAGATCCTTTAAGGCGTCTTTCATAGGACAGACCTCCCCATTTTACGAATTGTTGGTATCTCTTGCCTGGCAGGGAGAGGCCCCGGGCACCGTCCCGCCCTGGGCAGGGGGATCTGGTTCCCTTGGGCCTATTCTTCTTCCAGCTTACCAAAGCTTTTTGTGTTACTCCTGGAAATAGGCGGCAATGGCGTCCGCGATGCGCCGGCTGGCCTGTCCGTCCCCATAGGGGTTGCTGGCATGGCTCATCCGGTTATACTCCTCCACGTCGGTCAGCAGCTCCCGCACCAGGGTATAAATGGTCTCCTCATCTGTGCCTGCCAGCTTCAGGGTGCCAGCCTCCAGGCCCTCGGGCCGCTCGGTGGTGTCCCGCAGCACGATAACAGGCTTGCCCAGGGAGGGGGCCTCCTCCTGGATGCCGCCGCTGTCCGTGAGAATCAGGTAGGACCGGGCCAGCAGGTTGTGGAACTCCACCACCTCCAGGGGCTCTACCAGCTTCACCTGCGGGCAGTCTCCCAGCTCCTCCTGGGCAGCCTTTTGCACCAGGGGATTCAGGTGGACAGGGTACACGGCCTTTACGTCCGGGAACTCCTCCACCACCCGGCGGATGGCCCGGAACATGCGGTGCATGGGCTCTCCCAGGTTCTCCCGGCGGTGAGCCGTGATGACAATAAGCCGGGAGCCAGCAGCCCAGTCCAGCAGGCTGTCCCTATAGCTCTCCCGCACCGTGGTGGACAGGGCGTCGATGGCCGTGTTGCCTGTAACCACAATGGCGCTGTCCTTTTTTCCCTCCGCCAGCAGGTTCTGGCGGCTGAGCTCTGTGGGGGCAAAGTGCAGGTCCGCCATGCAGCCCACAAACTGGCGGTTCATCTCCTCCGGGTAGGGGGAGTATTTGTCATAGGTACGCAGGCCAGCCTCCACATGGCCCACAGCGGTCTGGCAGTAGTAGGCGGCCAGGGCCCCGGCAAAGGTGGTCGTGGTGTCCCCGTGGACCAGCACCATGTGGGGCTTCTCCTTTTGGATGACCCCCTCCAGGCCCTGGAGCACCCGGGCGGTGATGTCTGAAAGGGTCTGGCCCGGCTGCATGATGTTCAGGTCATAGTCCGGTTGAATCTGGAAGGCGGAGAGCACCTGGTCCAGCATCTGCCGGTGCTGGGCCGTGACGCAGACCAGGGTCTCAAACTCCGGCCGGGCTTTCAGCTCTTTGACCAGGGGGGCCATTTTGATGGTCTCCGGCCGGGTGCCGAACACCAGCATGACTTTGCGCTTTTTCATACATCTCACATCCTGTTTGTTGATTATATTCAGGGCTGGCGGAAAACTTGCCTGCGGGCCTTGCGGGGGGGACGGCTAGGGGACTTTCCGCCCTCCTCCTAAGAACCTTCTAAGACTTTTCCCCTGCGCTTCCAGGCAGGATAGGCCGGGCTATAGGCAACCCAGCGTAAAAACCAGTATTCACGGATTTTTGCATGGGTTCCCTACAAAACCGTTGGCTTGCTCTCCGGGGAAGAAGTCTACTTTTGCTGTTTGGCGGCCTTTTTTACTTCGCCCAGGAATTTTACATTGTTGTTCCAGAAGCGGCCCAGCCTTTGGGGCTCTTTGGCGATGCGGTACAGCCACTCGGTATTGGTTTTGACAAACAGGGCCGGGGCCCGCTTTTTACTGCCGCTGAGTACGTCGAAAGAGCCGCCCACGCCCACCAGCACGCCCTTTGTGAACTGGGGCAAATGCCGGAAGATGAGCAGCTCTTGGGCCGGAACCCCCAGCCCCACTAAAACCAGATCCGGCGAGAGGGCGGCAATCTCCCGGAAAATCTCGTCCTTGTCCCCGTCATAGCCGTTGCGGTAGTCCACCTGTATGCCCGGGTACTGGGCCAGCAGCTTCTTTGTCAGGCCGGAGACCACCTCCTCTTTGGCGCCCAGAAGAAACACCCGCTTTTTGGCCCGGCCTGCCGCGGCCAGCAGCTTTTCCACCAGGTCCACTCCCGTGACCCGCTCTTGGGCGGGCAGGCCCAAAATATGCCTGGCCTTCACCACCCCGATGCCGTCCGGGACGATCTCTGTCTCTGGGGCCAGCAGGACCTTTTCCACCGCTGGGTCCCGCTGGGCGTGCATAAATATCTCTGGATTCGCGGTGACAACAAACAGCCGCTCTCCTGAGAGCATGGCTTTTTCGGCCCGCTGGGCGTACTCCGCCGCTGTGCCGGGGAAGACCCGCTTCAGGCAGTCCTTCAGGCCATGGCCTGTTTTATTTCTCTGATTTTCCACGCCCCTGCTCCTTTCTGTTCCGCACCCGGTCCTCGTCAAAATCGTACAGCTCCTCCTCCCCAAAGGCCGCTGTGCTCTCAGACGCTTTTAAGAACACGGTGATGGTCTGGAAGATGAGTTTAAAATCCTGCCAGATGCTGTAGTTTTCGATATACATCAGGTCCATAACCAGCTTGTCCTTGGGAGAGGTGTTGTATTTGCCGGAGATCTGGGCCAAGCCTGTAAGCCCCGCTTTCATGCGCAGGCGGTAGGAGAACTCTGGCAGCTCCTCTGTGTATTTTTCCACGTTTTCCAGCATTTCCGGCCGGGGGCCCACCACGGTCATGTCCCCTTTCAGGATGTTGATGAGCTGGGGCAGCTCGTCAATGCGGAACTTGCGCAGCACCCGGCCCACCTTGGTGATGCGGTCGTCGTCCGCGGTGACAGACTTGTGGATGGAGTTCTCCTCCTTCATGGTGCGGAACTTGTACACCTCGAACACCCGGCCATACTTGGTGAGCCGCTTCTGCTTGTACATCACCTTGCCGTGGTCCTCCAGCTTGATGGCAATGGCGCAGCCCAACATGATGGGGCTGGTGAGCACCAGACCCACAATGGCCACGGCCAAATCTGTCAGCCGCTTGATGATGCGCTGCTCCATGGTCAGGTCTTTGGCGGTGTACATTACCAGGGACTTGTCGTCCAGGGTGACATATTTGGCCCCTTGGGCCACCACGTCGATGGTCTCAAAATTGTAGTAGATATTCTTCTGGGTCTGGTAGCAGAAGGCGATCAGGTCGTTGCGCTCCTTCAGGGGCACATCATAGAGGAACACTGTATCGCTGCGGGAGATCACGTCCAGCACAGCCTTGTCGTCGTAGCGGATGATCTCATCCACCTCGTACTGCTTTTGGAAGCGCTGCACCTTGGGGATAACATGCCCCAGGCTCTGCCGGGAGGAGGAGATGACGCAGCATCTCTCCGGCGGCTCTAAAGAGAAGTAGACATAGTTGCCAAAATAGGCAAAAAACACAATGACCAGCACCTGCAGAACCATGACCAGCAGCAGCAGGTGGGGCGTCTCATAGACAAAGTGGTCGTTGTTTTTCTCGCTGGTATTCATAATGGAGAGCTGCAGGTGGGTTACCAGGTCTGTCATAATGGTGGCCAGGGCCATGGAGTGTACAATTGGCTTGGATTTTTGGGTGCCCACCGCATAGCCGCCGTACACAGACATCAGCGCGATGCCCAGCACCACAAAGGTCACCATGGTGACGCCCGTGGTGCGGGACAGGTTGAACAGCCAGGGGTTGTGGATGCCGAAGATTCCAAAAAATATGGCAAAAAGCGAGGCAAACAGCGCCAGCTTTAGAATAAAGACCACGGTCCGCTTCAATTTTTTTATCATACTGTGCATAAGGATCAGTCACCTCTGTTTCGCTGGATTCGGCAGGGCAGGCTCTGCCGCCTAAAGCCCTGGCAGTGGGGATGGGCGCACATGGCCGGGCAGGCTGGGCTCTGCTGAAATGTTTTACGGACATTATAGCACAGATCCCTAAAAAATGCAAAATTCTACGGCTTAGGACCGCTGTCCTCCAGCCAGTCCACTGTCTGTCTCGCTGCGGCGCCCTCTTCTTTTATGCCGAACTCCCGGCAAAAGGTCCGGATCTTCTCTCTCTGGGCGCTCTCGTCAAAGTGAAGGATGCTCTCCTCCAGCTCCTGGTTGGTCTGGGACCGTGCAAAGGGCAGTTTGTCCAAGTCAAAGTAAAAGTTCCGGTCTCCCCGGTAGGCCTCCAGGTCGTTTACATAAAGGAAGCAAGGCCTGCCTGTGTTCATATAGTCAAACATCACCGAGGAATAGTCTGTTACCAGGGCCTGGCAGGCCAGGTACAGGTCCTGGATATCCGCGTAATGGCTGGCATTGCGCACCCAGCGGCGGTCCAGGTTCAGCTGGCCGGCTTTTTCCGCCATGTTGGGGTGCAGCTTTGCCAGCACCAGCCACTGGCCGCCAAAACGCTGGCTTAAAGCCTCTGTCAGCCGTTTATAGTCCAGGTCGTAGCTGGAGAGGCCCTGGTCCTTGCGGAAGGTAGGGGCGTACAAAGCCAGCCGCTTTTCCTCCGGCAGGGCCAAAGCCTGGCGCACCTTTCTCACCGCCGCCTCCCCTGGGCCAAAGAGCTGGTCGTTACGGGGAAAGCCGCAGGCCAGCACCTCTCCCTGGTACCAGAAAGCCCGGCGGTATATCTCTGTTAAAAAGACGCTGTTGGAGAGGAAAAGGTCAGCCATCCGGGAGTCTTTTTCCGCTGCCCGCAGGTAATCCTCTGGCAGGGCCCCGGCCGCGTCCCCCTCAATGCGCTTCAGGGGAAAGCCGTGCCAGGTCTGCACATAGCGGGTGGCGCCCCGCTTTTGGGTATAGGCCCATTTGCGGCAGTTGTCCACCCAGACCCCGGCAGTACACAGATGGTAGATAGCCCGGGGGCTGTCCACTGCCAAAGGGGTTACATCCTCCGGCAGGGTCTGGGCCTCCTGGGGGCCTTTCACGGTCCAGAAGACCTTCCAGCCCCGGCGGCGCAGCTCCTCCGCAATGGCCCGGGGGCTGTCGGAATAGCCCCGGCCGTAAAAGCTTTGGCACACGGCCTTGCGGGGGTCCTTGGGCAGAAAGGACAGGGCCATCCACAGGATATTCCGCCATGCCTTTTTAAAGGGATTCCCGGCAGTCATGGCTTTTCCTCCTTTTTAACCGGCCCCTTCAGCAGATTCCGGTTTTTGATGATAACGGCCAGGCGGAACAGCAGAATGGAGAGCTCTGTCAGCGAGGACAGCAGGCACAGCACTGTGAGATGGATGCCCACTGTGAGATATGCGGCGCCCACGCCCAGCAGATACACCGCCGTGCCAAAGGCCGTGGAGATATTGGCGAACTTGGAGAGGCCCATGGCCCCCAAGGTGGGGTACCCCAGCACATAGTTAGGGAAGGCGAACACCGCCACAGGGATCAGCAGCCGCAGGGGCTGGACCACGTTGACCCCCTCTGGCCCCAGCCATAGGGTAAGCAGGGGCTGGGCAAAGGTGAACACCACGGCGCAGCCCAAGAGAATCACCGGGTAGATGAACAGCATGGCCTTTTTGATGATCTGGAAGTTCCGGTGCTTCATCATGTGGGGGTACAGGCTGTCCGCAATGGGGGACATGCCGTTGCGGGCAGCGGTGATGACTGTGTCCGCGTTGGTATAGAGGCCCGTGGCTGCATCAGACACGAAGTTTTTCATCAGGAGGCCGTTCAGATTGGAGTTGACGGACGCGGCCAGCCGGGAGAACAGGAACTGGGAGGAATCCCGGATTTCGCCCCAGACGTCCCGGAGGGTCACCCGGCGGAAGCGCACCCCCACCCGGGTGAACAGGTGCCAGTACACAAAGGCCAGTGCGCCCAGGTTGCCCACAGCCGTACACAGGGGCACCAGGAAAAAGTCCTCTGGCCGGCGAACCAGCAGGAACACCAGGGTGGTGGCCACCAGCTTGATGGTGACAGCCCGCACGGTGATGGCGGACATCTGCTCCAGGCCCCGGTACATATAGTCCGGCAGCATGGTGATGCCCACGGTGGAGAGGAAGAAGAACACATAGGCCAGCACCTCGCCTGTGCCGGAGAGCTTGGGGACAATCAAAAAAGCCAGCACAGCCCCGGAGATGACCGCGAACAGTATTTTGGCCGTTACCACACAGGTGAGTATGCGGGACAGCTCCTTCTTATCCTCCCGCCGGGCGGATATTTTGGCTGTGGCGGACAGGAGAAAGCCAAAGTCCAAAAAAATGAGGAAGAAATTGGCCGCGTACTGGCCAGCCCCCAGGATTCCCACCAGCTCCATGCCCAGCACCCGCATTTTGTAGCCCTGGGTGATCATGCCCAGGAACATGTTGGAAAACTGCAGGATGTACAGCATCACCGTGTTTTCCAGCAGGCTGTGGCGAGTGCGGTTTTTCCATTTTTCTTTTATATTCAAGGCTGCCGTCCACCTCCTGGTCATCCCTTAATTTTAAACATGGCCTGAACAGCCCGGTACATGCGCCGGGTCAGCAGCCAGAGCAGAAGCTGCCGCTGTTTTCCCAGCCTGGACAGGTAGGGGTTCTGCCGCCAGCCGGGGAAGTGTTCCTCCGCGTACTGCCGCAGCTCTTTCAGCAACGGGTGGCGGGGGTCCCCGCGCAGCACCCGCACCGAGGCGGTGAGATACACATGGAACAGGGTGAGATACTCCAGCTCCTGCCGGTACTCCTCAAAAAGGCCCTGCTCCTGGTACCAGCCCAAAATATCCGTAAAGGCGTCCATAATCTCCCGGTTGCGGTCCAACGTGGCGCTGTTCATGATGGAGCCGGGCCTTTGCAGATAGTTGTAGCCCACATAGCCTGTATAGACCACCTTTTGGCAGTTGGGCAGCAGCTTCAGGGTGGTGCGGATGTCCTCGTACCAGACCCGGGGGGGATAGCGCACGCCTGTTTTTTGGAACAGCTCTGTTTTATAGAGCCTGCACCAGGCGCTGGGCGCGGCCAGCAGCACGTCTTTCTGCTGGCGGGGATCCAGGGCCGTATCCTTGGGCAGGTCCTCTTGAAAGACCCCCAGCTCCCGGTCCTGGAGGTCCACGGTGCGGAAGGCAAAGCAGGCCATGTCCGCGCCAGTGGTCTCAGCGGCCTCCAGGGCTTTTTGCAGGGTTTCCGGCTCCAGCCAGTCATCGCTGTCCGGGAACAGAATCCACTCCCCCTGGGCAGCCTCCAGGCCTGTGTTCCTGGCTCCGCCCAGGCCCCGGTTCTCCTGGTGGATCACCCGTATCCGGGGATCCCGCTGGGCAATGGCCTCGCACAAGTCCCCGCTGCCATCCGTAGAGCCGTCGTCAACCAGCAGCAGCTCAAAGTCATGCTCCGTCTGTTCCAGCACAGAGCGGACGCATTTTTCCAGGTAGTCCTTCACATTATAGACAGGGACCACCACGCTGGCCTTGGGCATGGAGCCGCCTCCTTTCAGGGCTTCCGGCTTTGCAGAAGCGCCCTGTTGCTTCTTTGTCTCTTAAATATTTTTCCTATTATACACATTCCGGCAGATTTTTGCAAGCCCCGGGCCTTGTCAAGAGCCCCTTTCCATAGTATAATTAGGGAGATACATCTACTATTTGTTTGTAATATGCTAAAAATACCTATGGGTTTGGGAGTTGGCTGACGAGAGCTCTGCTCCGCGGTCCTGGGCTTTAGCGCCATGCGGTCGGAGCCGGCGAAGGCGGCTGACGCTTATATGTGGCCTCCGTCGGCACAGAACGCCGGCTCCGGCAAGGCCGCGGGACTTTGTCCCACACCTAGAGTTATGCTTTTCGTCAGCCAATTCTCAAATCCTATACACAAGGAGGAATCCCTTATGAACGCTGCTTCTGCCGCTTTGCGGTCCGCTGTAGCCCTGGTGCTGAGCCTGGCCCTGAGCTGCACCGTGTACGCCTCTCCAGCCCCCCAACGGGTCTTTACCGACGTGGCCCCAGGCAGCTGGTATGAGGCCGAAGTGCTGGAAATGGCCCGGCAGGGCTGGCTGAAAGGGTACGCGGACGGCAGTTTCAAGCCCAACCAGACCATAACTGCCGCGGAGTTTGCCACAGTGACCGCCCGGTGCGCCGGGGTCTCCGGCACGCCTACAGGCAGCCACTGGGCCTCTGGCTATCTGCAGGCAGGCCTGGACCGGGGCTGGTACGACTGGGACGAACTGCCCCCAACAGGGGAAACGTTTAACCAGCCCATCTGCCGCCAGCTGGCTGTGAAGCTGCTGATGCGGGCCCTTCTGCCGGACGAACGGGGGGATTATACCACGGAATCCCAAAAGATGACAGACTTTGACCAGCTGGACGGCCGGTACTATGAGCCCGTGCTGGCGGCCTATGCCTGCGGGGTGGTCAAGGGGGACAATGCCGGACGGTTTAACCCTAAAAAGAGCCTTAGCCGGGCAGAGGCCTGCATGTTGATCTACCGGGCCCAAAAGCGGATGGAGGGCCAGCCCGGCACGCCTCCGCCGGAGGAGACTCCCGCGCCAGGACCTGTGGAGACCATTGCCGGCGGGGTAAGCGAAAATGGCTGGCTGCAGGTAAAGGGCACTCAGCTGTGCAATGAGAAGGGCCAGCCCATTGCCCTGCACGGCATGAGCAGCCACGGCATCCAGTGGTTTGGTTCCTTCGCCGGGGAGCAGGCCATTCAGAACACAGCCGGGCAGGGGGCCAACCTGTTCCGGGTGGCCATGTATACAGGAGAAAACGGCTATCTCAGCCAGCCGGAGGCCATAAAAAAGCAGGCTCTTGCCGCTGTGGACGCGGCCATCCGCCAGGACATGTACGTGATTATCGACTGGCACATCCTCTCGGACGGCAACCCCATGGACCATCTGGCGGAAGCCCAGGCTTTCTTTCAGGAGATAGCCGGGCGCTACAAAGATCAGCCGGCGGTGCTGTACGAGATCTGCAACGAGCCCAACGGCGGCGCGGACTGGGGCAGGCACATCAAGCCCTACGCAGAGGCCGTGGTAAAGACCATCCGGGAACAGTCGCCCAAGGGGGTCATCCTGATTGGAAGCAGCACCTGGAGCCAGGACGTACACCTGGCCGCTGCGGACCCGGTACAGGGTGAAAACCTGATGTACACCCTGCACTTCTATGCCGGGACCCATGGCTCATGGCTGCGGGACCGGGCCGAGGCCGCCATGAAGGCCGGACTGCCCATTTTTGTCAGCGAATGGGGCACCAGCGCGGCGGACGGCAATGGCGGGGTATTTTTGAAGGAATCCCGGGAGTGGGTGGACTGGATGGACCAAAAGGGGATCAGCTGGGCCAACTGGTCCCTGTGCGACAAGAGCGAGACCTCGGCGGCCCTGAAGCCAGGGACAGACCCCAAGGCCAAGTGGACCGAAAAGGATCTGAGCGAATCCGGGAAGTTTGTGTTTAAACAGTTCTAAAAACAAAAGAGCCGGCGGGAGGAGCTGTCCCTGCCGGCTCTTTTTGCCTATTTTTTTCATAGTACACCCATTATTTTATTGCACGATTTTCCCGTAGAGGTCCAGGTCGGCCACACATTGATCGTACTCCTCTTTGGTGATGAACCCGCTCTCGTAGTTCTCCCTATAGACCTCCAGCTGCTCTCTCCGGGCCTTCTCCCCGTCCACCTCTTCATCCAGGTGGGGGGAGAGGAACACCTTGCCAGGCAGTTCCTCCTGGGTCTCGATATTGCGGTACAGGCCCTGGCTGTCCAGCACATAGGCCCCCTGTATCAGGCCGTTGATGGTGTAGTAGTCCCCTTCGGTCTCAAAAGCTCCGCCAAAGGTGGGACGGCGCAAAAACAGCAGGTACTCGTCCTCTTGGTTCAGCTGGGGAGAGCAGTCGTACACCTCCGTGTAATTGTCCACCGTGCCGCCCTCTATCCGCACATAGACTGTATCCGCATAGGGCTGGCCCTTTAGAACATTTGCGATGGTGAAATAGTGGTCTGTATAGACCTGAGTCCAGCTGGGCGTGGTGGCATGGCTGACCTGGAATGCCTCGGACTGGCCAGTGATTTTCCCGGTGGCAATGACCGCGGAGTCCTCCAGAAGATCGTCTATGCTGCGGTAGGCCAGGCAGCCCTGGACACAGCGGGTGGGGTGCAGATACCGGACCAGCCCTTGGTGCATGTAGCCAAGCCCCTCCTTAGAGTGCTGGACAATGGCAGCCACTGCCTCCTGCACAGAGGAAGGGCCGCTTTTTGCACAGGCGGGCAGGGGGATGGCGGCCAGGCAGAAAATCAGGGTTAGGGCAATGGTCCATGGATTTGCTTTTGAGCGTGTATGCATGGTTTTCCCCTCCTTCATTTATAAAGTCGCAATCCCGGTGGGGATATTGGAAATGGCCAGCCGCTTTTTCAATTTTTCGACGGTTCATGGGCTGACGGCTTTTCCATTTGATTGGTCTGCGGCACGCAAACAGGTACGCGAATATGGTATATTTCGCTTAATGTATCCACTGCTATAGAAATAAAATAGAACATATTTTACAATTTTCTAGTTTTCTTTAAAATTAGTTGCCTTCGCAACTACTTTGCTGTATAATTCTAGTAAACGGGTTTGCAGAAGAAGATTTTCTTCTTTTGCGCCGCGTTCGCTGTACCCCTATACCCATGGTTATGGCAGGTTATAGCATATATAATAAAATGGCGAGGTGCGCTGCCTATGAGAATGATCTTCCGTTACCTAAAGCCCTTTGTTCCCCGCATGAGCCTGGGGCTGTTCATCAAGTTCACTGGCGCGGCTGTGGAGCTGCTGCTGCCCTGGATTTTGTCCTACATGATTGACGAGGTGGCCCCCAGCAAGGACATGACCCGCATTGGCTGGTGGGGCGTGGCCATGGTATTGGCCGCCCTTACCGCCTGGGTCACCAATATTCTGGCCAACCGCATGGC
This sequence comes from uncultured Oscillospiraceae bacterium, assembly GCA_910588415.1. Lineage (GTDB taxonomy): Bacteria > Bacillota > Clostridia > Oscillospirales > Acutalibacteraceae > Acutalibacter. The sequence continues at coordinate 18,413 of CAJUPK010000023.1, forward strand.
TGCCTGGGTGGCCCAGCACACCACAGAGGCCATCCGCCACGACCTGTTTGCCAAAATCTCAGAGCTCTCCTGCGGGCAGATCGACAGCTACTCCATCCCCTCTCTGGAGGCCCGTCTGACCACGGACTCCTACCAGATTCACCAGATGCTGGGCATGATGCAGCGCATGGGCGTGCGGGCGCCCATTCTGCTGGTGGGGGGCATTCTGGTCACCCTGACCCTGGACCCCGTGCTGACCCTGGTGCTGGTGTGTACCCTGCCCTTTATTTCCGTGCTGGTATATACGGTCTCTAAAAAGGGCGTGCCCCTGTACACCTACTTACAGCAGGGGGTGGACTCCATGGTCCGCGCTGTGCGGGAGACGGTCTCCGGCATCCGGGTGGTGAAGGCCCTCTCCAAAGTGGACTTTGAGCGGGAGCGCTTTGCCGGAGTAAACGCGGACGTCTCCGCCAGAGAGACCAAGGCCGGCATGACCATGGCCCTGACCAATCCCCTGATGAACCTGTTTTTGAACCTGGGCCTTACGGCTGTAATTATTGTGGGCGCTTTCCGGGTAAACGCGGGACTGACCCAGCCGGGAAAGATCATCGCCTTTTTGAGCTACTTCACCATCATCCTGAACGCCATGATGGCCATGACCCGGATTTTCGTGTCCTTCTCCCGCAGTTCCGCCAGCGGCAACCGGATTGCCCAGGTGCTCTCCACCCCGGCGGACCTGCCGGTTGTGCCTGCGTCAGCCTCCCCAGAAAAGGATCCCTGCCATGTGGACTTCTCCCATGTGACCTTCTCCTATGGAAAAAAGGAGCCCAGCGTGGAGGATATCAGCTTCCAGCTGCGGCAGGGGGAAACCCTGGGGATTCTGGGCGCCACAGGCTGCGGCAAGTCCACACTGGTCAACCTGCTGATGCGCCTATACGACGCGGACCAGGGGTCCATCTCCCTGAACGGCCGCCCCATTGCCTCCATTCCCCCCGAGGAGCTGCACACCAAGTTTGGGGTGGTGTTCCAGAACGATGTGCTGTTTGCGGACACCATCCGAGAGAACATTGACTTTGGCCGGGGCCTGTCCGATGAGGAGATCGAGAAGGCCGCCCGCTGTGCCCAAGCCATGGAGTTTATCTCTGGGCTGGCGGATGGCTTTGACCACATGCTTACCTCCAAGGGCACCAATCTGTCCGGCGGCCAGAAGCAGCGGGTGCTGATTGCCCGGGCCCTGGCCGGCACCCCGGAGTTTTTGATTTTAGACGACTCCTCCTCTGCTTTGGACTACCGCACAGACGCGGCCCTGCGCCAGGCCCTGCGCCGGGAATATGCCGGGGTGACCACGGTGATTATTGCCCAGCGGGTCAGCTCCATCCTCCACGCGGACCATATTCTGGTGCTGGAAGAGGGCAGGGAGCTGGGCTATGGCACCCACCAGGAGCTGATGGAGCGCTGCGGCGTGTACCGGGAGATTGCTGTGTCCCAGATGGGACAGGGCGGCGGGGACACCCCCTGCCAGCCCGCAATGGTTAGAGAAGGGAGGGAGAGCTGATGCCCCCAAGATTTATGCCCAGAGGGCCTATTGAAAAGCCCAAGGACCGCCGGAAGGTGCTTTTGCGCCTGTGGGGCTACATATACGCCCACAAGTGGATGGCTTTTGCCGCGGTTCTGCTGACCGTGGCCAGCAACCTGCTGGCTCTGCTGGGACCCTATCTCTCCGGCCAGGCCATTGATGCCATTGGCCTTTCAAAAGGCGGGGTGGACTTCCCCACGGTGTTCTTCTTCTGCGGGCTGATGGTGCTGTTCTACGCCATCTCCTCTGTGCTGTCCTATGTCCTGTCCATTTTGATGATCAAGCTGAGCCAGAAAATTGTGCGGGAAATGCGGCAGCAGGTTTTTGACCGGCTGACCCTGCTGCCTGTCAAATATTTTGACCAGCACCAGACCGGGGACATTGTCAGCCACCTTTCCTATGATATTGACACCGTGAACGCCTCGCTGTCCAACGACCTGCTGCAGATCGCGGCCAGCGCCATCACGGTGGTGGGGTCCCTGGTGATGATGATTGCCATATCCCCCATGCTGGTGCTGGTGTTCGCGGTGACCATCCCCCTGTCTGTGATGTTCACCCGGTACATGACCAAAAAGGTGCGGCCCCTGTTCCACAAACGATCTGTAATGCTGGGAGAGCTGAACGGCTTTGTGGAGGAGATTATCAGCGGCCAAAAGACCACCAAGGCCTATCACCAGGAGGCCACCCAGACCCGCCGCTTTGACGTGAAGAACAAGGCCGCTGTAGATGCCTACTACAACGCCGACTACTACGGCGCCATGACCGGCCCCTCTGTCAACTTTATCAACAATCTGTCTTTGGCCTTTATCAGCATGTTTGGGTCCATCCTGTTTCTGCTGCAGCGCATCTCCATTGGGGACCTGTCCAGCTTTGTGCTGTACTCCCGGCGCTTCTCCGGACCCATCAACGAGATGGCCAACATTGTCAGCGAGCTGCAGTCCGCCTGCGCGGCGGCGGAGCGGGTCTTTGACCTGATGGACCAGGCCACCGAGCCGGAGGACGCTCCTGACGCTGTGGAACTCTCCCATGTGGAGGGGGATGTGCGCATGGAGGGGGTTCAGTTTGGCTATAACCCGGAGAAGACCATTATCCACAACCTGGACCTGCACGCGCCTCCCGGGGGACTGACCGCTATTGTGGGCCCCACTGGCGCGGGAAAGACCACGCTGATCAACCTGCTGATGCGCTTTTATGACCCGGACCAGGGGCGCATTGTCCTGGACGGCCGGGATATTCAGGACATTACCCGCAGGAGCCTGCGGCTCTCCTATGCCATGGTGCTGCAGGACACCTGGCTGTTTACCGGCACGGTATTTGAGAATCTGGCCTACGGCAAAAAGGACGCCCGCCGGGAGGACGTGGAGGCGGCGGCCAAAGCGGCCCGCATCCACAAGTACATTATGGGCCTGCCCATGGGCTATGACACCATTCTGGACGAGAACGGGGTCAATATCTCCCAGGGGCAGAAGCAGCTGCTGACCATTGCCCGGGCCATGCTGCTGGATGCAAAGATGCTGATTTTGGACGAGGCCACCTCCAATGTGGACACCCGCACCGAGCAGCAGATTCAGGCGGCTATGCGCACCTTGATGAAGGATAAGACCTGCTTTGTCATTGCCCACCGGCTCTCCACCATCCAGAACGCCAACAACATTCTGGTGGTGCGGGACGGGGATATTGTGGAGCAGGGCACCCACCAGCAGCTGATGGAGAAGCAGGGCTTTTACGCTGGACTGTATAACTCCCAGTTTCAATAGTAGGGGGCTGGAGAGCAAAGGAAAAAGTTTCGCCTTCTCATCGAGTTGGTCAGCTTGGGACGGTTCTATGCTGGCTGGGCGGCAGCCAAGAAAGGGGGGCAAGTTGACGTTGCCTTCGGCAAGTCACGGAGTTTCCCTCGACCGCGAAGCGGTCGCCTTTCCTG
>CAJUPK010000024.1 GCA_910588415.1 uncultured Oscillospiraceae bacterium
CCCGGATATTCTTTCTCCGGGCATTCCTTCTCCGGACATTCTTTCCCCGGATATTCTTTTTCTGGGCATTCCCTCTTCGGCTCTTTTTCCTTCAGGCCTTCTTCCCCGGGCCGAAGTACCGGCTCCCTGCCCCCTCGAAGCCGAGGGCCTTCTTCCACCCGGAGAGCTCTCTCCCGCAGGGGAGGGGTCGGGCATTATTCTCTCAGAGGATGGCTATATTGTTACCAACCAGCATGTTATTGACGGAGCCAGCAACCTGAAAGTGGTCACCTCGGACGGTTCCACCTACGAGGCGGAATTGATTGGCGAGGACACCCAGACCGACCTGGCTGTTTTGAAAATAAACACGGAAGACAAGCTGGTGCCCGCTGAGTTTGGCAACTCGGACGACCTGCAGGTAACAGACCAGGTAATGGCCATTGGCAACCCGGGGGGACTGCAGTTCAATTCCAGCGTGACCATTGGCTATGTGTCTGCCCTGAACCGGCCGGTTACCAACAGCGAGACTGGCTTTATGGTGGACTGCATCCAGACCGACGCGGCCATTAACCCGGGCAACTCCGGCGGCGCGCTGGTCAATGCCGAGGGCCTTGTGGTGGGCATCAACTCCTCTAAAATTGCGGCCACAGATTATGAGGGCATGGGCTTTGCCATCCCCTCCACCGTGGTGCAGCCCATTGTCTCAGACCTGATTGAGTACGGCTATGTAAAAGACCGGCCCATGCTGGGCATTATGGGCGGCTATGTGGACCGCACCACAGCCAGCTTCACGGGCCTTTCTCAAGGCTATTATGTGAGCGGCGTGGTGACAGACAATGCCAAGACCTCTGGCCTGCAGATGTATGATGTGATTACCGCCATAGACGATGTGCAGGTTACCTCCGCGGGCACGATTGCCTCCTATATTGCCAGCAGGAAGCCTGGGGACACAGTGAAGCTGACCGTAGACCGGGCGCTGACTGGACAGACCGGGCTGGAGATTGAGCTGGTGCTTTCTGCCAATACAGGCGCATCCAACTAAATGATATAACAACGCCGTAGGGCGAGGACGGATATAGTATAGATTAGGGGAGGGCAACGGTAAAAGTTTCGCCTTCTCACCTTCGGTTCGGTCAGCTCGGGACGGTCCCCACCGGGGACCCTCGCCCTTTTCAAAGGCTGCGAGGTGTGGATGACATTGGCCCGTTGGGCCAAGTCACGGAGTTTCCCTCGACCGCGAAGCGGTCGCCTTTCCTTCGGAAAGTACCGTTGACGTTGCCTGCGGCAAATCACGGAGTTTCGTCTCTTCGCGCGAGGCGCTTGTTTTCCTTCGGAAAATGCAGACGAAACTCCTGCCTGGACGGTTTTAGGGTAGTTGGGTGGAAGCAGGTAATGATTCTATGTTGGCTGGACGGCAGCCAAGAAAGGGGTCAAGGGGAACTGGTTCCCCTTGCGAGGTGTGGAGCAGAGCTCCACGGTCTTGCGCGCCAGCGCCAGAAACGTCGTCAGACAGGTTAGCCATTTTCTTTGAAAATGGCTAGAAGGGCTGACGCTTATATGTGGCCTCCGTCGGCACAGAACGCCGACTCCGGCAAGACCTTGGGGCTTTGGTCTACGCCTGTCGGCTCGGTCGGTTCGCGGCTTGTCTGCCACTGGCAGACGCTCACCCCACACCCTACCAGGGGCCTAACGCCCCTGGACCGCGCCATCAAGTTGGTCTGCCAATTCGACGCGACTCAAAGCCTAGAGTTATGCAATGCATAACTCTTCCACTTTTTGAAAAAATGGACAAAACTTTTCCCTTTGTTCTCAGCCGCCTTCCTTTTCCTCCTGCCGCTTATCCCGGCCCAGCAGGGCAGCCAGGCCGCACAGCAGCAATGTGGCCGCAAACATCAGGGTACATAGGGCGTTCACCTCGGGGGTCACGCCGGTTTTCAGCTGGGTGTAAATCTTGATGGGCAGGGTGTTCACATCCACCCCGGTCACAAATATGCTGATAATCACATCGTCTATGCTCATGGCAAAGGCCAGCAGCATACCAGAGGCAATGGCCGGGGCCAGCAGGGGCAGAGTGATGTCAAAAAACACCCGTACCGGAGAGGCCCCCAGGTCCAAGGCCGCCTCCGCCAGACTGGGGTCCATGCCCACCAGCCTGGCCTTCACCAGCATGAACACATAGGGGATGCTGAAAGCAGTATGGGCCAGCAGCAGTGTACTCATGCCAAAAGGCAGGCCGATGAGAGAAAAAAAGGCCATAAACACCATGCCCAAAATGATCTCCGGCACCATCATGGGCAGGGTGGACAAATACTCCACCGCCCCTTTGGACCGAAGCCGGGCTTTTGTCATGCCAAAGGCCCCCAGGGTGCCAATCACGCCTGCGCACAGGCAGCTGGAAATCCCCAGCACCAGTGTGTTTCCCAAGGCCTCCAGCATAGCCTGGTCCCGGAACAGCCGGACATACCAACTGAGAGAGAAACCACCCCATACTGAGCTGATCTTGCTCTCGTTAAAGGAATAGATAATCACCACCAAAACCGGCACATACATCAGGGCCAGAAGCAGCCCCAGGTACAGCTTTGTCAGTCTTCCGTTCTTTTTCATGGAAACCTCCTCCCTACCCTCTGCTCTAAACCACTCTACACAAGCCCCTCCAGGTCCTTCACGCCGGAGAGCTTTCTGTACAGCCACAGGAACACGGTAGTCAGGGCCAGCAGGGCCACAGACAGCGCCGCGGCAAAGGGCCAGTTATGGGCCTTCATCAGCTGCTCTTGAATCAGGCTGCCCACCAGCACCACCTTGTTGCCCCCCAGTATGTCCGCAATAAAGAACAGTCCCATGGACGGCACAAAAGTAAGCACCACCCCGGAGAGCAGCCCGGGCAGGGTCAGCTTCAGCGACACTGTGAAAAATGCCTGCACCGGCGAGGCCCCCAGGTCCCTGGCTGCCTCCACCAGGCTGAAATCCAGCTTCTCCGCGCTGGAATACACGGAGAAAATCATAAAGGGCAGCAAGGCGTACACCATGCCCACCACAACCGCCGGATAGGTGTACAGCAGCTTTAAGGGCTCTTGGGTGATGTGCAGGGCGGTCAGCAGCTTGTCCAGCACCCCGCCAGCCCGGAAAATGATCATCCATCCGTACAGCCTCAGCAGAGAGCTGGTCCAGAAGGGAATCATTAGCAACAGCATGGTGCGCTTTTTCCACTTGGCCGTAAGCTTTGCCATAAAATACCCAAAGGGATATCCCAGCAGAATCACCAGCCCTGTGCTGATGCACGCCAGTTTTATGGACTCCCAAAAGGTGCTGAGATACACAGGCTGGAAAATCCCCCTATAGTTCTTTAGGGTAAACTCCGCTGCCACGCCCCACACCTCTTCCCGGGTCATAAAGCTCAGGGCCACCATATAGATTAACGGCCCCAGCACAAAGGCCAGCGTGAAAATATACAGGGGCAAAAGGGCCAGCCAGGCCCAGCTCCCCTTCTTTGCGGAAATTTTTCCCGCTTTTTCCCGTGTTTTCTCCATACTCTCCCTATCCTTCCTGCGCTCTGTCAGTCCTCCAGGTCCACCGGGCAGGCGTGTTCCGGCTGCCAGCTGATCTTCACCTGGTCGCCAGGGGCCAGGTCCCAGTCAATGCCCTGGCGGCTGCACACAAACTCCTGCCCGCCCGCCAGTTCCGCTGTCACCCGCAGCATTCCCCCGGCAAAGCTCTTCTCCTTCACCTTGCCCACCAGGCCCCGGGCTCCCTTGTCAAAATCTTTCACCGCCTGGGCCTGTTCTCCCCGTACCGCCAAAGTGACTGGCTGGCCTGGCTCAAACCGCCGTTCCCCTGTCAGGAACGCCCCGCTGCCCTGGTCCCCGTTAAAGACCGCCAGGCCGCCCTCCAGGGCCTCTACCCGGCAGTGTACCAGGTTAGCGGCTCCCACAAAGGAGGCCACATAGGAGGTCTTGGGCCGGTCATAGACCTCCTCCGGGGTTCCCACCTGCTGGAAGCGCCCGTCCTTCATCACCGCAATGCGGTCAGACATATTCAGGGCTTCCTCCTGGTCGTGGGTGATATACACAAAGCTGATGCCCAGCTTCTTCTGCAGGCGCTTCAGCTCCTGCTGCATCTGCCGGCGCAGCTGCAGGTCCAGGGCGCCCAAAGGCTCGTCCAGCAGCAAAAGCTTGGGCCGGTTAATTACCGCCCGGGCAATGGCCACACGCTGGCGCTGGCCCCCGGAAAGCTGGGAGGGACGGCGCTTTCCAAAGCCCTCCAGCTGCACCAAAGACAGAGCCTCCCGCACCCGCTGCTGCAGCTCCGGCTTGGGGGTCCGGCGTATCTTCAGGCTATAGCCCACGTTCTGCTCCACTGTCATGTGGGGAAACAGAGCATAATTTTGAAACACGGTGTTCACGTCCCGCTTATTGGGCTCCACTCCCGCCATGTCCCTGCCGCCCAGCAGCACCCGGCCCTGGTCCGGGGTCTCCAGTCCGGCGATGATGCGCAGGGTGGTGGTCTTGCCGCAGCCGGACGCGCCCAGCAGGGTAACAAACTCCCCTGCCTCCACGTCCAGGCTCACGCCCCCCAGCACTTTCACGCCCCCAAAACTTTTCTCAATATCCTCCAGCCGTAAAATCCATTCGCTCACGTGCCAAAAGCCTCCAAAATATACCAATTTAGTGCATTTTAGATTATACACTTGCCGCCCCCGTTTGTCAAGCCCAGGGCCCTGGCAGAAACAGCGTCGGCAAAACAAAAAATTCTGTCTCTGCCCAGGTCTTTTCCGGAGGCCCCGCCGGGATATAATGTATAAAAAAACACAAGAAGGCCCTCCCCAAGCGGGAGGGCCCTTCGCGTTGTGTTTAGAAGGTCTCGTAATTGTGCGCGTCCTTCAGCACCATGTCCTTCACCTTCATCAGGCGAATCTGGGTGGAGCGCTCGTTCTCATCCAGTTTCATGGAGATGTACTTGATATTGGCCTGCAGCTCTGGAATCATCACATGCTCCAGGGCGTTTACCCGGCGGCGGGTCTTCTCAATCTCCACGGCCATCAGCTGGCAGGCTTTTTCGGTCTCGGCCAGCTTCAGCATGTCCGGGAAGATATCCGCCAAAGACTTTACCGCCCCATCCAAATCGCTGGAGGTAAAGGCAAAGCCGTAGGAGAAAATGTCGTTCTCATCCGGGCTGCGGGTCTTAAAGTCAAAAGTGGGGATGTTCACGCTCATCACGTTTTCCACACCGCTCTCCACACTGACCCGCTGTTTGGGCGCCAGCATGGCGGTGTTCAGCACCTGGTCCTGCATCCCTGCCCGGGCCAGCAAGAAATTCTTGTTGGCGGCCTGGATGCCAGCCTCCACGTGCTCCCGCAGGGTTCGGTTCTCCCGCACCTTTTCCAGAAACTGGCGCATCAGCTCATCCCGTTTATCCTTCAAAAGCTTGTGGCCCCGTGTGGCGGTGACCAGCTTCTTTTTCAGCCGGGTAAGCTCCATGCGGGTAGGGGTTATCTGTTTACTCGCCAAGGTGCATCACACCTTTCCGTAATACTGATCCAGGAACTTATCGTTGATACGTTTCAGCTCAGAACGGGGCAGAATGGACAGCAGCTTCCAGCCAATGTCCAGGGTCTCTTCAATGTCCCGGTTGGCGTTGTACCCCTGGGAAACATACTCGTTCTCAAAGGCGTCCGCAAACTGGGCATAGAGCTTGTCAATGTCTGTCAGGGCAGCCTCGCCCAGCACCACCATCAGCTCTTTGGCCTCCTTGCCGCGGGCATAGGCCGCAAACAGCTGGTTCATGGTGGCAGCGTGGTCCGCACGGGTGCGGCCTTCGCCAATGCCCTTGTCCTTCAAACGGCTCAGAGAGGGCAGCACGTCAATGGGCGGGGTCACGTTCTTGCGGTACAGCTCCTGGCTCAAAATGATCTGGCCCTCGGTGATGTAGCCGGTCAGGTCGGGGATGGGGTGGGTCTTGTCGCCTTCCGGCATGGTCAAAATGGGAATCATGGTGATAGAGCCGTTCTTGCCCTTCTGGCGGCCAGCCCGCTCGTACAGAGTGGCCAGGTCCGTGTACATGTAGCCAGGGTAGCCGCGGCGGCCAGGAACTTCCTTCCGGGCAGCAGAGACTTCGCGCAGGGCGTCGGCGTAGTTGGTGATGTCCGTCAGAATGACCAGCACGTGCATGTTCTTCTCAAAGGCCAGGTACTCCGCGGCGGTCAGGGCCATCTTAGGGGTGGCGATGCGCTCTACAGCGGGGTCGTTGGCCAAATTTACAAACATAACCGTGCGGTCAATGGCCCCGGTCTCCCGGAAGCTCTGTACGAAGAAGTTGGATTCCTCGAAGGTAATACCCATGGCGGCAAAGACCACCACAAAGGGATCGTTGGTGCCCCGCACCTTGGCCTGGCGGGCAATCTGGGCAGCCAGCTGGGCATGGGGCAGGCCGGAGGCGGAGAAGATGGGCAGCTTCTGGCCGCGCACCAGGGTGTTCAGGCCGTCAATGGCAGAAACACCGGTCTGGATGAACTCCTGGGGGTAGTTGCGGGCAGCGGGGTTCATGGGCAGGCCATTCACGTCCACCCGGCGGTCCGGCAGAATCTCCGGCCCGTTGTCAATGGGGCGGCCCAGACCATCGAACACCCGGCCCAGCATGTCCTCGCTTACCCCCAGCTCCATGCTGTGGCCCAAAAAGCGCACCTTGGAGTTGGAGAGGTTGATGCCGGTAGAGTTCTCAAACAGCTGTACCAGGGCATTGCCCTCGTTGATTTCCAGGACCTTGCAGCGGCGGCGCTCGCCGTTGGCCAGCTCAATTTCAGCCAGCTCGTCGTAAGAGACATTCTCCACGTCCCGCACCAGCATCAGAGGGCCCGCCACTTCCTGGATGGTTCTATATTCCTTAGGCATTAGAAGTCCTCCTTTGTCTGCTTGGCGTCATTCAGCTCCTGGTCCAGCTGGGCCATAACCCGGTTGAAGCTCTCCTGAATCTTATCCGGCTCTGTGTACTTAAAGCGGCCAATCTGCTCGCGCACAGGCAGGTCGATCAGCTTCTGAATGTCCACCCCGGCGTTGAGAGCGGCCAAAGCCTTCTCATAGTACCCGGTGATCAGCAGCATCATGTCGTGCTGCTTCTCCAGGGAGGTATATGTGTCAATTTCATCAAAAGCGTTCTGATGGAGGAAGTCCTCGCGGATGGACCGGGCGGCCTCCAGCTTCAGGCGGTCCGGGGCGGAGAGGGCGTCCATGCCAACCAGCTGCACAATCTCCTGCAGCTCAGCCTCGTCCTGCAAAAGACCCATCAGCTTGGTGCGCTGGGCGGTCCAGTCCTCGGCCACATGGGTGTTGAACCAGTTCTCCATGTTGTCCAAATACAGAGAGTAGCTGGTCAGCCAGTTGATGGCCGGGAAGTGCCGCTGCTGGGCCAGGGAGGAATCCAGGCCCCAGAACACCTTCACAATGCGCAGGGTGGCCTGGGAGACAGGCTCGGAGATGTCGCCGCCAGGAGGGGACACAGCGCCGATAACCGACAGAGCGCCTTCCCGGTCTCCAGAGCACAGGGTCTTTACAGAACCGGCCCGCTCATAGAACTGGGCCAAACGGCTGCCCAGGTAGGCCGGGTAGCCTTCTTCGCCGGGCATCTCTTCCAGACGGCCGGACATCTCGCGCAGAGCCTCGGCCCAGCGGGAGGTGGAGTCAGCCATCAGGGCCACAGAGTAGCCCATGTCCCGGAAGTACTCGGCAATGGTGATGCCCGTGTAGATAGAGGCCTCACGGGCGGCCACAGGCATGTCAGAGGTATTGGCAATCAGAACGGTCCGCTCCATCAGGGACTTGCCGGTTTTGGGGTCCACCAGTTCGGGGAACTCGTTCAGTACGTCGGTCATCTCATTGCCGCGTTCGCCGCAGCCAATGTAAACCACAATGTCCGCCTCTGCCCACTTGGCCAGCTGGTGCTGCACCACGGTCTTGCCGCTGCCAAAGGGGCCGGGAACTGCCGCCACACCGCCCCGGGCAATGGGGAACATGCAGTCCACCACCCGCTGGCCCGTGATCAGGGGCATATCCGGGGACAGCTTCTCTTTGTAGGGCCGGCCCATACGCACAGGCCAGCTCTGCATCAGGCCCAGGGGCTTGGGGCCGTCCTTGGTCTCCACGGTGGCCACGGTGTCCGTAACCTTATACTTGCCCGCCTTGATCTCCGTCAGCTTGCCGGAAACCCCGGGAGGGACCATGATCTTGTGAGAGACCACCTCGGTCTCCTGCACGGTGCCAATAATGTCGCCGCCGGTCACTTCATCGCCAGCCTTGGCAGTGGGCACAAAGTCCCACTCCAGGTTCCGCTTCAGAGAGGGAACCTCTACGCCCCGCTGCAGGTTGTTGCCAGAAATCTTCATAATGTCATCCAGCGGGCGCTGGATGCCGTCGTAAATACTGCTGATCAGGCCAGGCCCCAGCTCCACGCTCATGGGCTGGCCGGTGGAGACCACCGGTTCGCCGGGGGCCAGGCCAGAGGTCTCCTCGTACACCTGAATGGAGGCCTCGTCGCCGTGAATCTCTATGATTTCGCCGATCAGGCGGCGTTCGCTGACGCGCACCACGTCGAACATGTTGGCGTCGCGCATACCTTTGGCGATCACCAGAGGTCCGGCTATTTTTTTGATGGTGCCATTGCTCATGTTTACCGATCACCCGTTTCTTTTTATTTGATTGAGACGGCGTCTCTTACGGTTTATCCCCAGGCTGGACAGAGGGAAAGCTTCCCCTCTCCCACGCCCGCGGTTAGTTGCCGTTGAAAATTATATCGGAGCCAACGGCCTGTTCCACCGAGTGCTTAACCATGTTGATGCCAAGCCCCGTGTTGCCCCGCACCCCCGGAATGGGAATGACAGCGGGCAGCAGGTTTTCCCGGCAGCGGTCCAGCTCCGAAGTCAGCTCTTCAGCCAGGGCCTCGGTGATGTATATAACGGCGTAGTCCTGCTCAGAGAGGCGGCGCAGGGTTTTGGCGCCCTCCTCGCTGTTCTGGACCGGAAACACCTCCAGCCCCAGGGCCGCAAAGCCATAGATGCTGTCGCGGTCGCCTAAAACTGCTATTTTATACATACATTTCCCTCAGTCTTTCCCGAATCATCCGGTCGTCCAGCCCATTCAGCTTGCCGGAAAGGATGATCCGCACGGTGCTAATCTCATTGCGCCGGGCAACCACAAAGGCAAACAGGGGCCCAATGGTAAAGGGATTGGTCTTCTGCCCTTTTACCAGGTCCATCACCTTGTCGTCGCACCACTTTTCAAAGGCGGAATAGGACTCTTTCAGCCGCTCGGCAGCCGCGCTGTAGGGCGTAACCGCCAAGTAGGCAAACAGCTCATCCAGGCCCTTGCAGGCCGCCACTGCCAGGGAATCCACATGCAGGGTGCCGCAGGGGGCCAGGGCGCTCTCTAAAAAGGCCCGGTTCTTGCCGGTCTTGCAGGCCCGCACCGCCACCTTGATGTTGGACACCGCGCAGGTCAGCTCCGCATAATCCCGCAGGATGTCGCTGCCGCTGTTTCTGCCGCACTCCAACAGGTCGCAAAGGCAGGCCCGGTCCAAAATAATGTCGCACAGCTGGCCGTCCTCCGTCTGCAGCAGGGTGTGATAGGCACTGTCCGCTGCCTGGGCCATGTGCTCCGGCAGGGAGGAGAAGTCCCCCTCCCGCACGCAGCGCAGCATGACCTCCGGGTCAACCGAGCCCCCGGGCAAAAACACGTCGTGGGGCTCCACACTGGTAACTACCGCCTTAACAGCCGCCTTCAGGTTGTTGTAGTCGGTGGGAAACAGAAGCACCTGGAAGGGGGTCATATCCTTGGTCAGCTCATGAATAAAGGCCCAGGTCTTTTCCTCCTCCGCGGCCAGAACCTCCTCCGGCGTGGAGGAATTTCCGTCGCCCCAGCCCTTGTCTGAAAGGGTCCGCAGGCACTCCTCCAGGGTCCGGCAGGCCATCAGCTGGTCCACGTCCTGGCGGTTTAAAAGCCCCAGCTCCCGTGCGCGCACCCGTGCCACCGCATAGATGTATTCTTCACTCATAGAAGCAAGTTTCCTTTCTCCGGCGGGGTTTACGCCACAGGGAACAGCAGCCGGCCGGCCGCGTCCCGCAGCTCTTCGTAGGCGTCCTCAAAGATGGCCCGGAAGGTGCAGTTGATATCCACGCCGCCATATACAAGCATAAAACCGCTCTCTATTTTGTGGGGCCTGGGCGAGATGGTGACCTCTGCCTCGGGCACGGCCTTGCGCATACGGGCCAAAAAGTCGTCCGGCAGGCGGTCAATGTCCTTTTTGTTCAGGTGCATCTCGCCCCTGCCCTCCTGGGCAAAGCGCTTATACAGCGCCAGCAGGGTCTCAAAATATTCCTCGTCCGGGGCATTCTCCAGGGAATCCCTGGCAGCGCCAATGGCCTCCTGAATCAGCTCCTGCTTAAAGACCAGCATCTGGTTGCGCTGCTCCAGCTCCGCGGCAGACTGCGCCCGGTCCCGGATATCCTGGGCCTTGCGCTCGCCGTCCTTTAAAACAGCGCGCACCTTCTCGGCGCCCTCGCTTTTGGCGTTTTCCGCAATCTCGTCCGCCTTCTGTTTGGCCTGGGCCAGAATTTCTCCAGCCTCTTTTTGGCCGTCTCCGGCAATCTGATTGATAATAGACTCCAGTCCGGTCATGGATTTCCCTCCTCTCTGCTCAGCTTCCGGTTATCCATCATACGGAAAGGCCGCCGATGCTGGTGATAGCCAGAATGGAGATCAGCAGGGCCAAAACCGCGTAGGTCTCAACCATGGCAGGGAAAATCATGGACTTGCCGAACTGGTCCGGGCGCTTTGCCACCAGAGAGATGGAGGACACAGCGGCCTTGGCCTGCCACTTGGCAGAGACCATGCCCACAATGGCCATGGGCAAGCAGGCGGCCAGGTACAGCAGGCCCTTGGCCAGGGTGATGTCCGCGCTGCCGCCCAAAATGCCGATCTGGGTCAGGGTAACAAAGCCGATCAAGAGGCCGTAAATGCCCTGGGTGCCGGGCAGCAGCTGAAGGATCAGAACTTTACCGAACTGGCTGGGGTCCTCAGTAACCACGCCGGCGGCAGCCTGGCCGGTCATGCCAACGCCAATGGCGGAACCAATGCCGCCCATAAGGGCTGCCAGAACAGCGCCGATAAGGGCAAACACAATGCCCATGGTAGTCCAATCAAACATTTTCTATTCCTCCGTAATCTTAAAGTATTTTGTCTTAGCGGCAAAGGGCTGGAATTTGCGCCCGCCGCCCTCATAAAACTTGCCAAAGAACTCCACGTACTGCAAACGGTTGGTATGTACGTAAGCGCCCAGCAGGTTGATGAGCAGGTTAAGCACATGGCCAATAAGGAAGACCACAATGAACAAAACAGCGCCCACAGGGCCGCCTCCTGCCATGGTGCCCAGCATGTTGAACACCTGGGCGATAACGCCCGTGGCAAGGCCCAGGGCCAAAAGCCGGGAGTAGGACAAAATGTCTGAGAGCCAGCTGGACACGCCGTACAGGCCGTACAGGCCCTTCAAAAAGCGTTTTACGCCCCGGCTCTCCCGGCCAGAGGTGGCCACAATGCCCACAGCGCCAATGCCTGCCAGCACCAGCGCAATCGTGGTGACCAAAGAGGGAATGGCAATGGACAGGCCCATCATGTCCTGGAACATATCCATGGACACCAGGGCAACAATCAGGCCGCCTACCAGCATATACCAAAAGCCGCTGTCATACAGGGCGTCTAAATACTTGCCCCGGCGGCACAGCTGGTAAATCTGCATGGCAAGCCCTGCAAACAGGTGGATGATGCCCAGAAGGAAGCTGAACAGCATCAGCCGCATGGGCTCTTCCAGGGGGGCAAACCACAGGGGCTGCACATGAATGTCCGCCCCAAAGAAGGTGCGGGCCACTACGTCAATGGCGTCTCCAAAGTAACTGCCGAACAGTACGCCCCAAAACATGGTGGAAAGCCCGCAGAAGAAGAACATGCGCATGGTTTTGCGCAGGCTTTCCTCTATGTTTTTGAACTTTAACAGCACAATGCCCGTGCCCAGAGAGATCAAAAATCCATAGGCCGCGTCAGAAAGCATCATGCCAAAGAGCACATAGTAAAACACGCACATCACTTTGGCGGGGTCTATCTCCCACTTGCCGGGCAGGCTGTAGCCCTCGATGACACCCTCCACCGGCGCGGCAAAAAAGCCGTTTTGCAGCTGGATGGGCAGCTCTTCCTTTTCATCCGGGGTTTCCACCTCCACAAAAGCGCCGTACTTCTCTTCCAGCAGCTTCTGCAGGGCAGGGGCCCGGCGGGCCTCTATGTAGCCTGTCAGCCAAAACACATGGGGGCTTTGCCAAAGCTCGCCCAAAACCTGGTATTTATCGGCCCGCATGGTGTAGTAGTCCGCTGTAAACAGCAGGGCTTCCCGCTTATCACCATAGGAGGCAATCTCCTTTTCGCTGGCGGCAATGTCCTCCTGGGCTGCCTTAATCCGCCCGCGAAGCTCCTCCGCCCGCTGGGCAGGGGCTGTTTTAGAGGGCGCCGCCGGGTAGGTGAAGCCCATGCCGCGCAGGGCGGCCTCGGCCTTCATGCCAAACTTGGCTAGGCACACCACAAACACGCAGGTCTGCTGGGGCTGGGTGCTCACCACCTCTACCTCCAGGCCCTCCACCTCGGGGGCGGCCTGGGCCAGGCGGGTCTTGATCTCTCCCGCGGTCAACTCCTCGGGAAATGAGCCGATGAACACACTGGTAGAGCTGGTGCCTATAGTGCGCATGGAGATGTCCAGGCCCATCCAAGGCGTCAGTGCATCGATCTGTGCCTCCAGCCGGGCAATCTCCGCCTGCTGGTCCCCAATGCGCCTGCCCAATGCGCTGATGCGGGAAGCCGTTTTGGTCAGTTCAGGGGCGGCCTGGGCCGTCTCTTCATATTGCTGGGCATTGATCCCCTTGCGCCCCTCCAGCATGGCCAGCGCGGGCTTTTGGAAGGAGGCGTAGCTCTCAAGGATCTCCACAGCGTTTGTAATAAGCTGGGCATTTTTTTCGAACGTCTGCCGCGCAGAAGCGGTGTCCGTTTTGGAGAAGGGCCCCCCCGTCCCATCGGGGCCGGCCTCTTCGGGGCTGCTGACCTCCACAACGGCTCTGCGCTGCAGCATTTCTAAGATCTTTTTGCGGTTGCTCTTGGGCGCATACACATGGATGCGCTTCATTTCCACTACCGCCATCTGCATCGAACCTCCTTGTCAGGTCTTACCCAAAACGATTTTACGGATCTCTTCCACGACCTTGCCGCGGCTTTCCCCGGCCCGGCTGCGCAGGCTCTCCTGCTGGGACTGGGTCTGCTGCCTAACGCCGGCGCCAAGCTTTTCAGCGTCTGCCCTGGCTACACCGCAAAGCACGTCGGCCTTTTTGCGGGCCTCCTTCACGGCGGCCTGCACAGCCTTTTCGCCTTGCAGGGCAGCGTCGGCCACCAGCCTCTCGCCTTCCTCCTTGGCGTTCAGCACGGCTTCGCGGGCCTTTGTCTCAGCATCGCTGATGGCCTGCATGGTCTCTTTCGCCAAACTTCTTCACCTCCTGGTATAGTCCTCTTTGTCTGCGCAGTCAAAAGCCCCCTTCCGCCCATAGAGAAAAGGGCCGGAAAAACGGTCCTCCCAGGGCAGCGGCAAAGGCTTTGGGTATATGTCTCTCTAAGCCGGTTCAGGGCCAGGCCTGGCCCGGCTTGGACTTCCAGACTGCACCAGGAATATTATAACCCCTTCCGCTGTAAAAGTCAAAATATAAATCAAAAAAAAGCCCTTTTTAAAGCGACAAAAT
Source organism: uncultured Oscillospiraceae bacterium (assembly GCA_910588415.1). Taxonomy (GTDB): domain Bacteria; phylum Bacillota; class Clostridia; order Oscillospirales; family Acutalibacteraceae; genus Acutalibacter. The sequence goes on from CAJUPK010000024.1 coordinate 13,784, forward strand.
GCCGCGGGAAGCAACGGGTTTCTTCCTGCGGCATTTTCAGCCAGATTTATTGCGGTTTCTTATAAAATTTTGGATAAACAGAGTCTGGGATTACTCCTCCTCAGAGGACGCAGAGCTGGCCTCTGCCTGGCTTTCCTCCGAGCTGGCGGCAGAGGAACTGTCCCCCTCCCCGCTGCTGGCGCTCTCCGCGGAAGAGATGCCGTTTCTGCCCATGGTGTCTGCCACCACAGAGAGCTTGACCGACCCAATGGCCTTCTGGTTCAGCTCTATATTCAGGCCCCTGCCCTGCTCCGCCGCATAGTCAGAGAACTCCTCTCCTTTGATGGTCCGCAACAGGGTATTGGTCCGGTCCTCGTCCTTCACCAGCGCTTCAAAGTCCTCTTCCACATCCAACTTCTGCACCACATAGTACCGGGAGCCGGCGTCCAAAAAGGCCGCCTCGCCGTTTTCCAGGTTGGAGAGGCCGTCCGCGAACAGGGTGCTCAAAGAGCTGGTCTCCAAGGCCACCGGCTCGCTTACCGTGGGCTCCACGCCGCCCATAGAGCGGTACTTCTCCACAGCCTTGTCAAAGTCCTGCCGGCCAGAGTTAATCAGCTCCACGCTGTCCTCCAAAATCTCCCGGCCCGTCTTCTTCTCCTCTTCGGTCATATCCACAGTGCCGCCCTCGCTGTCCGTCTTGGTCAGCTCCACAGAGAAATACTGGTAGTAGGTGTAGTTGTCCAGGTAATAGCTCTTCAGCTCCTCCTCCGGCACCTCCAGCTCGCCGCCCTTGCCGTACAGGGCAAGCAGCACCTTCTCCTGCTTGGTGTTATAGATGGAGAAGGCCTTCTCAAAAGAGCTCTGGGCCACGCCCATGCTCTCAAAGGCAGCTTTATAGTAGCTCCACATGGTGCCTGTGGAGTTAGAGATAGCCGCATTGTCCTCTTCGTCCAGGCTCAAGCCCAGCTCGTCAAACTTCTGGTTGACAAAATAGTAGGAGTAGACATAGTCCATGGCCTGGTCCTGTATCCAGCTCTTGGCGTCCTGGCCCTCCACCTGGGCGCTGAGCACATCCGTGCCGCTGGCCACCTGGGAGGAGGCATTGGAATAGGCCCCGGTCAGGTAGTAGATATAGCCGCCAATGGGCAGCGTGTCCTCTCCCAGCTTGGCCGCCCAGGTCTTGTCCTCGCTGTAGCAGCCAGCCAGCCCGGCGCACATGGCCAGCGCCAGCAGCCCGGCGGCAGCCCGTTTAAACATCTTCTTCATGGTCATCATGCCTTTCATAAATATGGTATAGGGATAAGCGACTATAGAAACGCGCTCCCTTATTATAGCGCAAAAAAATCCGCTTGTCTACCTCTTGTCCGCCTATTTTGCACTTTCCCCCATAATCTTCAGTACGTGAGAGAGGGCCTCCAGGGGCGGCTGGCCCTGGAGCTTCACGCTGAGATAGGGCCGGTTCCCCGCGCTCAGCAACACCCGGCCGTTCATGCCCTTTACCAGCCGGCCTACCAGCTCCATGTCCAGCTCCGCCATATACAGCAGCAAAGACTGGCCCTGCTGCTTCACCTCGGTAACCCCCAGCCCGCCGGCCGTGCTGCGCAGCAGGGCGATGTCTATCAGCCCCTTCACAGCCTCCGGCGGCTCGCCAAACCGGTCGATCAGCTCGTCTACCACGTCCAAGGCGTCCTCCGGGGTCTCCACCTGGGCAATGCGCCTGTACACCTCCAGCCGCAGGTTCACACTGTCAATATAGCTCTCCGGTATATGGGCCGGCACCTGCATGTCCACCAGGCAGCTCTCGTCCACAGGCTTCTTTATGGGCTCGCCTTTCATCAGGCTCACAGCCTCGTTTAACAGCTTTACATACATGTCATAGCCCACTGCCTCCATGTGCCCGTGCTGCTCGCCGCCCAGCACATTGCCCGCTCCCCGGATCTCCAAATCCCGCATGGCGATCTTAAAGCCAGACCCAAACTCCGTAAACTCCCGAATGGCCGAGAGCCGCTTCTGGGCAATCTCCTGCAGGGACTTGTTGGGGGTAAAGGTCAAATAGGCATAGGCCCGGCGGTTGCTGCGGCCCACCCGGCCCCGCAGCTGGTGCAGCTGGCTAAGGCCCATGCGGTCCGCGTTCTCTATAATCAGCGTGTTGGCGCTGGGCACGTCCACCCCGGTCTCTATAATCGTGGTGCACACCAGAATATCGATCTCATGGTCCAGCAGCTGCCTCCACACTTCAGACAGCTCTTCCTCCTCCATCTTCCCGTGGCCAAAGCCCACCCGGGCCTCCGGAATGTCCTGCTGCAGCTTTGCCGCCACCCGGGAGATGGAGGCCGTGTCGTTGTGCAGGTAGTACACCTGCCCGCCCCGGCGCAGCTCCCGGCGGATGGCGTCATAAATCACGCCCCAGTCATGCTCCATCACATAGGTCTGCACCGGGTGACGGTCCTGGGGGGCCTCTTCAATCACAGACATGTCCCGAATCCCCGAGAGGGCCATGTTCAAGGTGCGGGGGATGGGCGTGGCGGAGAGGGTCAGCACATCCGCAGAGCTGCACAGGGTCTTCAGCCGCTCCTTCTGGGCCACGCCAAACCGCTGCTCCTCGTCAATAATCACCAGCCCCAGGTCTTTAAACTTCACGTCTTTCGAAACCAGCCGGTGGGTGCCCACAATAATGTCAATGCCCCCCCGCTTCACCTTGCGCAGAATGGCCTCCTGCTGCTTGGGGGTCCGGAACCGGGACAGCAGCTCCACATCAATGGGAAAGCCCTCCATCCGCTTCAGGATGGTCTGAAAATGCTGCCAAGCCAGAATGGTGGTGGGCACCAAAATGGCGCACTGCTTGCCCGCGGTAATGCACTTAAAAGCCGCCCGCAGGGCCACCTCTGTCTTGCCAAACCCCACGTCCCCGCACAGCAGCCGGTCCATGGGCACGTCCCGCTCCATGTCGTCCTTGATTTCACTGACGCAGCGCAGCTGGTCCTCTGTCTCGTCAAACTCAAACCGGGCTTCAAAGTCCCGCTGCCACTCCCCGTCCTCTGGAAAGGCAAAGCCCTTCTGCTGCATCCGCTGGGCATACAGCTGAATCAGCTCTTTGGCAATGTCCTTTACCGCTGCCCGGACTTTCTGCTTCTTCTGCTGCCAGTCCGCCCCGCCCAGGCGGCTGAGCTTAATGCCCGCGTCCTCCCTGGGTCCAATGTACTTGGACACCAGGTCCAGCTGGGTCACGGGAATATAGAGGGTGTCGTTTTTGGCGTAGCGCACCTTGATGTAATCCTTGGTCACGCCGTTCATGTCCAGCTTGTGGATCCCCTCAAACACGCCAATGCCATGGGACACATGGACCACATAATCCCCAGGGGACAGCTCTGACAGGCTGGAGATCTCCTTGGCGTTCTTGTCCTTTTTGCGCCGTTTGGGCTTTTGCTGCACCAGCCTGCCCCGGGTAATCAGGGCAAAGTCAGCCCCCGGCCAGTCAAAGCCCGCGGAGAGGGAGCCATCCGTCACAATAACCGTGCCCTTCTGGGCCGTGGAGGCGTCCTCTATATAGCTGGCAGGCAAGCCGGACTTTTTCAGATCCTCCGCCAAAGCCCTGCCCGCCCGCTCTGTACCGGAGAGCACCACGCAGGCTCGCCCTTGGTTCAGCAGGGCGGAAAGATCCTCCTCCAGCAGCTGCACCCCGCCGCCCCAGGCCGGAAACTGCCGCACCGTGCTGTTCACCAGGGTGCGGGTGGGCACCTCGTAGGTGCCCCGGGCAAACACGTCCATAAAAACTGCCGGCGCCCGCTCCGCCTGCAAAAGGGCATACTCCCAGGTCTCTGAGTAGCTGTCCAGCCCCTTGCACAGCAACCCCTCCTCCAGATAGGAGGTCAAGTCCTGGCTCCACTGCAGCAGGGCGGTGCGCATCCGGTCCTTTAATTTGGACCCCTCTGAAAACACCAGCAGACTGGTGTCCGCCTGAAAATAGTCGAAGAGCGTGGCAGGCTTTTCATACACCAGGGGCAGAAATTTGTCCATAGAGCCCAGCTGCAGCCCGGCCCGCAGCTTTTCCGCCTCTGCGGCCAGCACCTCCTTGGCCTTGGGGGCGCGCTTGCCCCGCAGGGCCTTTGCCACAGCCTCTATCTTTTTTGCCAGCACAGCCCTGTCCCCAGGAACCACCTCTGTGCAGGGCGCCAGGGTCACGGCGTCCAGGGGATCGGTCCGGCGCTGGGTCATGGGGTCAAAGCCGCTGATGGAGTCTATCTCGTCCCCCCAAAACTCCACCCGCACCGGCTGGGCCCCGCTGGGGGAAAAGAAGTCCACAATGCCGCCCCGGCGGCTGAACTGCCCCGGGCCCTCAATCTGGTCCTCCCGGGTATACCCGCAGGAGACCAGCGCCTCCAGCAGGCCGTCAATGGAGAGTTCTTGGCCTGGCTTCAGGGTGAACAGCCGCTGGGCCAGGTCCCCGGGACCCAGGGTAAGCTGCAGGGCCGCGTCAATACAGGCCACCACACAGTCGCAGTCGCCGCTTTGCAGCTTAGAGAGCGCCTCCAGCCGCAGGCGCTCATACTCCCGGGAGGACACCGCCGCGTCCCGGAAATTCATATCCCGCAGGGGATAGGCAGCCGGGTGCAGGCCCAAGGCGGTCAGGTCCTCGCAGAAGCGCTGGCCCTCGGCCTCGTCTGCGGCCAGCACCAGGGCTTTGCGCCCAGTCTCCCGGCAGAGGGCAGCGGTAAGCACGCATTTGTGTACGCCGGAAAGGCCCGTAACCACTGCCGGGACCGCCCCGGTCTTCAGGGCCCCGGCAAGCTCCCGGTATTCCTGGGAGCGGGCAAGAGCGGAGAAAATGGATTTCATGGGACACCCCTAATTATACAGATTCATGGCCCGGTCGGTCTCTCCCTGGACGATAAGCCCAGCGGCAGCGCAGGCCTTGTCCAAGGCCCCGTCCAGCTCTTCCAGCTCCCCCTGGCTGAACCGGGACAGCACCCAGGCAGCCAGGTCATAGTCTGGCCGGGGCTTCTGCCCCACGCCGATTTTGACCCGGGGAAACTGGTCAGAGCCAGAGAGGTAGATAATATTTTTCATGCCGTTATGACCCCCATCGCTGCCCTTGCGGCGCACCCGAAGCTTGCCCGGCGGCAGATGGATGTCGTCAAACAGGATCAGCGTCTTTTCCGGCGGCACCTTGTAAAAGGTCATGGCCTCTTTCACGGACTGGCCGCTGAGATTCATAAAGGTGCCGGGCTTCAGCAGCAGCACCCGGCGGCCCTCCAGCAGGCACTCGCCGGTCACGCCCTTAAAGCGCACCCGTTTCACCTGGGTTCCCTGCTGCCGGGCCAGCTGGTCTATGGCCATAAAGCCCGCGTTGTGGCGGGTGCCTTCATATTCCCTGCCAGGGTTTCCCAGCCCGGCAATGATATATTCCACAGGCCCTGGGACCGGCTGGTTTTTGCTGGACGAAAAAAAGAACATCACGCCTCCTCCTCTCTCTATACGCCAACACAGCGGGAAGAGGGATCCCCCGCCCGCCTGAATATGGCTGTTGTGCGATTCTATACTATATTTCTTTCCTATACTCTCTGAGAGCAAGGGAAAAAGTTTCGCCAGCCTTTTCAAAGGCTGCGAGGAGTGGAGCAGCGCTCCACGGTCTTGCGCGAAAGCGCCAGAAACGTCGTCAGACAAGCGGCGAAAGCCGCAAATGAGTTGGCAAAGCCAACTCATAGCCATTTTCAACGAAAATGGCTAACAAGCTTACGCAATGTTAAGCCTGCGGACGCACAGGGCGCGTCCTCCGGCAAGACCTTGGGGCTTTGCCCCAAACCCTACCAGGGGCCTAACGCCCCTGGACCGCGCAATAATTTCTCACAAAGTATACATTATAATAGCAGCCGCAGCCCCGCTCAAAACCGCTGCACACCAATTTTTAAGCCGCGTTACCTATAGTAGCAGGTTTTCCACTTTTTTGCAAGGGGATTTTCCCCGGACAGCCGGGCTTTGCGCCCCTTTTCCTCCTGGAAAGGAGACGGCAAAAAATTCGCACACCCGCAAGCACAGGCGTGCAAATGTCCCCAGCCCCAGACCCGGCAAAGCGGACACAAAAAATATTCAGTGCAGATAAAAAAATCCGCGCACTCAGCAATGCCAAGTGCGCGAATAAAATGCAGCGTCATGCTGCTGGCGGAGAAGAAGGGATTTGAACCCTTGCGCCGGTTTCCCGACCTACTCCCTTAGCAGGGGAGCCCCTTCACCACTTGGGTACTTCTCCAAGGGCGGCAAACACAATTTCCTGCCTCTATATAGTAAAGAAACTTCTTGTCGAATTGGCGGAGAGGAAGAGATTCGAACTCTTGGTCCCTTGCGGGATCACTAGTTTTCAAGACTAGCTCCTTAAACCACTCGGACACCTCTCCAACTCTCTGCGCATTATCATATCATATTTCCCCCCACTATGTCAATCCCTTTTACAAGAAATATTCTATTTTTTTCCACTTGCTGCCGGACCCGCTTCCCCGGCGCCCCAGAGGCATGGCAGAAATGCCCCTGGGGCCTGTTCCCCTAGAGTGTGTTTTTATAAGCCGCATATATGACTATCCGCTGCCGCTTCTAATCCCCTGCCCCCTGTTTCTCCTGCCAGGCAGCAATCCGCTCTAAAAAAGCAGAACCGTACCGCTGGGCCTTCACCTGCCCCACGCCGGAGACCTCCAGCAGCTCCTGGCGGCTGCCGGGCTGCTTGGCCGCCATATCCGCCAAAGAGGCATTGCTGAAAATCATATAGGCAGGCACATTCTCCGCCCGGGCCAGCTGGCTCCGCAGGGCCCGCAGCTCTTCGTACAGGTCCTCCTGCAAAGGCCCGGCCCCGGGACTTGCCGCGGGGACTGGCTTCTCTTCCCGCGCCGGGGCGGCAGGCTTGCGCATGGCAAAGGATACCGCCGCCCCGCCCGTGAGCACCTCTCTGGCCCGGGCGGTGGTACGCAGCACCGGATACTGATCCCCCTGGGTGCGGAGATACCCCTGCTCCTCCAGGCAGTCTATATAGGCGGCCAGGCGCTCCTGGCTCTGCTCCCGCAGGATCCCATAGGTGGACAGGCTGTCCAGGTCCAGCTGCCGCACCCGCCGCTCTCCGCTGCCCCGCAGCATCTTCACAATCAGGCTGGCCCCCAGGCCCTTGGAGTACTTTCTCTCTGCCCGCGCTACCCCAGAGAGAATCTTCTGGGCCTCCAGGGTGATGTCCTGCACCACCAGCTCCTGGCTGCAGCTGCCGCAATGGCCGCAGCTGTCCGGGGCCTCCTCTCCAAAGTACCGCACCAGGCAGGCCCGCAGGCAGCCAGCGGTTTTGCAGTAGGCGGCCATTTTGTCCAGCCGGGCCAGCTCCAGCTGCCGCAGCTCTTCCCGCCGTTTTTCTGGAAGGGCCTCGTTCTCGCCATTTTGGCTGATGAGATACTTGGCCGTCTGCACATCCCCAGGGGAGAACAGCAGGGTACACCGGGCCGGAGAGCCGTCCCGGCCCGCCCGGCCTGCTTCCTGGTAGTAGCTCTCCAGATTTTTGGGCATGTTGTAGTGGAGCACATAGCCCACATTGGACTTGTCAATGCCCATGCCAAAGGCGTTGGTGGCCACCATCACCCTGGCCCGGTCAAAGACAAAATCCTCCTGGTTCTGCCTGCGCTCCTGGTCCTCCAGCCCCGCGTGGTACCGGGCCGCGGGCACGCCGTCCTGCAGCAGCCGCTGGTACACCCCGTCCACCGCCTTGCGGGTAGCGCAGTACACCACCCCGCTCTCCCGGGGGCGCTGGGCCACATATTCCCGCAGATACCCCAACTTGTCCCGGGGCCGCACCACCTCAAAGTACAGATTGGGCCGGTCAAAGCCCGTGGTAACCCGCTGGGGCTCCCGCAGGCCCAGCAGCTTTTCGATGTCCTCCCGAACCTGGGGCGTGGCCGTGGCCGTAAAGGCCCCCACAGCCGGGCGCTCCTTCAGGCGGCCGATAAACGCCGGAATCTCCAGGTAGCTGGGCCGGAAGTCCTGCCCCCACTGGGAGACACAGTGGGCCTCGTCCACCGCCA
>CAJUPK010000025.1:0-18356 GCA_910588415.1 uncultured Oscillospiraceae bacterium
GAATTTCCCCGGCATGGAGCTGATCCGCCCCATGTACCGGGTCCACGAGGAGAGCATCTTGGCCTGGCAGCGGTATAATGGCCTGGAATTTCTGCGCTGTGCCTGCCGGTTTACCGAGAATGCCTCCTGCGAGACCTCCAAGCGCCAGGAGGTCAAGGAGCTTTTGGCCCAGCTGAAAAAGACCAATCCCAATGTGGAGAAAAACATCTTCACCAGCCTGCACAGCCTGTGCCTGGACACCTTTCCAGGCTATAAAACAGCAGGCGGAGAGCACTCCTTTTTGGAGAACTATGGTAAACGCCCTTGACAACCGGCAGATACGGATTGACAAGCTGGGCAGTAAAGCGGGAGTGCCCAGTTGTTAGAGTTGTGAAAGGAGAAATCCTTCGGCAATAAAAAAGCAAAAAGTTTCGCCGTCTCATCGAGTTGGAACACCAACTCGTCGGTTCGGTCGGCCCGGGACGTTCCCTCTGCTTGGATTTGCCAAGCAGCCGGGGACCCTCGCCCTTTTCAAAGGTAGCGGGGTCTGGGGGCGAAGCCCCTGCGCTGCCGGAGGCCCAACATCGTCGAAAAGCTGCGCACTCCCCGTAAAGCTGCCGGGTTCAAAAGGGATCGGCCTCTTTGAACGGCGCTCACTATATCGTAGAGGCAGTGGAGGGCCTTTCAGCCCCATGACAGGCCGCATGGTTTAGCCTGCTCCCATCACGTCAAAAACCGCCCCGGTCCCCAGGACCGCGACGGTTTTTTCTTTATTTTATTCCTGTTTGATTTGTGCAGAGGGGCACTTTATTCATGCCGCAGGGCGTCAATAGGATTCAAGTTCGCTGCCTTTACAGAGGGCATCAGCCCAAAGATAATGCCAATGATCATGGAGAACACCACGCCAAAGACAATGGCCGGAATACTGATGGCCACTGGCGTCTGGGCAATGCGGGAGATCAGCTCGGCCAGGCCAATGCCCACGCCCACGCCCAAAATACCGCCCAGGCTGGTCAGCATGGCCGCCTCTGTCAAAAACTGCCACAGGATGCGGCTCTTTTTGGCTCCAATGGCCTTTTTCAGGCCAATTTCCCGGGTGCGCTCGGTTACGGACACCAGCATAATGTTCATCACGCCAATGCCGCCCACCAGCAGGGAGATGCTGGCAATCCACACCAGCTGCTGGTTGGTGGCGTTGCTCAAGTCCTGCAGTTCCTTGGCCTGCTCCAAGGTGTCCTCCGCCTTATAGAGCACGTTTGTGCTGGTGTTAAAGGTGTTCAGCAGGTCGGCCACGTTTTTGCCCACTGTGGACATGGCCTCTGTGTAGCTGACCTTCACGGCAATTTCCTTGGGCTCGTCATAGGCAAACAGGGAGGGCCACACCGTGTAGGGCAGGTAAATGGCGCCAGCCCGCCGGTTGCTCATGTAGGTGTTGTATTCCTCCAGGCTGTTGATCACTGGCTCAAATTTGATGTCCGGCTCCACCACACCCACCACCACCAGGGCAATGGAGTTAAACTCAATGGTCTTGCCAATGGGGTCTTCCCCCTGAAAGAAGGACCGGGCCACCTCCTGGTCAATTACAACCACTGGGCGGAACAGGGTGAAGTCATTGTCCACAAACAGCCGTCCCTTTTTGATGGAATAGCCGCAGGTGGAAAAATAGCCGTTGTCCACCCCATATACCGGGCAGCCGGAAATGGCTGTGTTCCCATAGTAAAAGTCGCTGTTATACTGCCGGTAGTTATAGGCTGCCGCCGCGTCCACATTGTCCATGGCGAGAATCTGGTCCAGCAGCTCCGGGGTGATGGAGGGCAGCCCCACGGGAACCCCTTCACTCATATTATAAGGGGAGTTGTAGGTGGTGCTGTACAGCTGCACCCGGGTCACATTGTTGCCCGCGCCAATCAGGTTTTGCTTGATCTGCTCGTTGGTCCCCTTAATGGTGGACACAATGGAGATAATGGAGGCAATGCCAATGATGATGCCCAGCATGGTGAGAAAGGACCGCATTTTATGCGCCCAAATGCCCTGAAAGGACAGGCGTATATTTTCAATCATATGCCGCAGCGCCTCCTAGGATAAATTTGCGGGACTGGCTGGCACGGCAACGCCCCCGCCCGTGTCCGGCAGGACCATCACGCCGCCAGCGTCTTCGCCTTCCCCATTGCTGTCCTCGCCCTCTTCACTGCCGCTGTCCTCAGAGGGCTGGTCCCCCTCGGGCAGACTGCTGTGGCTCTCCAGGTCAGAACTCTCGGCCTCGTCCTCTTCAGCGCCGTCCGGGAAGGGCGGCTCACTGGTCTCCTCGTTCAGCACCCGGGTCCCCTCCTTCACATCTGTGCCATAGGGGAAGGCAATAAAGTCCTCGGCAGTCAGGCCGGATTTGATCTCATAACATTCGCCGCCCCAAATACTCTTGCCCAGCTCCACATACTGCTTGACCAGGCGGTTGTTTTTGCCGGCCTTCATCACATAGCAGCCCGCGTCGTCCTCCCGGTAATGGGACCTGGGCAGGTAGAGGACCGTGCTGTCAATCTCCTCGGCGCCCACGCTCAGGGTCACGTCAACGCCGCTGCCCGTGCGGATGTTGTCGTCCGGGTCCAGCAGCACGGCGGTAAATTCATAGTTGGAGCTGTTTGGATTGCTGATGCCGTCGTACCACCAGCTGTTGTCCGTGGGATAGTCCGAAATGGCCACAATCTGCGCGGTGTACTGCTGGCCAGAGGCCCAGCTGTTTACGTCCACCGTGTCGCCCACATGCACGCTGCCCAGCAGGTTTTCATTCAGGATGGCGCTCACATAGTATTGCTGCTGGCCAGTCACCACCATAAAGGGCTGGCTGTTGGCCAGGGCGGTCTCCAGGTCGGTCAGGCTGCGCACCTGGCCGTCCACAGTGCTGACCACCGTGGAGTTCTCCAGAGAGCGCTTGGATTTATCCAGGTTCAGCTGGGCCTGCTTCAAGTCCAGCTGCAGGCCTGTGATCTCCTGCTTTTTCTCCTTGATCAGCTGCTTCAGCTCTTCAGAGCTGTAGTTCATGTGGTTGTAGTTGTCCGGAGAGACCGTGGGGGAGGGGGTCTTGGTAGGGGCAGGCGTAGGGGTGGCCGCTTTGGGCTGGGGCATGGTAACGCCCACCTGGTTGACCACACTGCCGCCTGCGGCAATCCCGCTGAGCAGGCCGGGCAGGTTCATTGCGCCGGAAAGCTTGGTGCCGTCCAGGGTAAAGGAGGAGATCAGCCTGCCATAGTTGGAATTATATTCCCGCACCTCGAACACAGCGGCAAAGGGGGTGCGCAGCTGGAAGTCCTCGTCCTGCTTTTGGCTTTCCTCCAAGGGGTCAGGGCTAGGCTCTGGCTCCGGGTCGGCCTTTGCCCAGCTGAACCCTCCTATGCGCAGCAGGGACATGGTTTGCGCCGCAGGCTCCACAGAGCTGTCCTCTGGCTGTGTGCTGTCCGGCGTGGGTTGGGGATCCGCCGTGGGGTCCGGCTCCTGGGTGGGGTCTGGCTGGGGAGCCTCCGTGGGTTCGGGACTGGCCGTGGGGTCCGGCGCTGTGGTGGGATCGCTGACCACAGGCTCCGGCGTGGGGGTAGGCTGGTCCGGCTCCTGGGTGGGCTCCGGCGTGGGCGAGAGGGTAGGCTCCGGGCTGGGGGTGGATTCTGGCTCCAGTCCCCAGAGCAGCTGCAAAAACTCCTTGGTCATAGTGCAGTTGTCTGTGCAGAGAAATACGTAAGGATTTTCCGTGGTGCCAAGCCCCTTATAGGGGATGGACTTGGCGGTCAGCTCCTTATATACATGCACCCCTGGGTCCGGCGTGGGGAAGGGTGTGGGGGTTGGCGCCGGGGTAGCGGTGGGCTTGGCTGTGGGCCGGGGCGTGTTGGTGGGCCTGGCTGTGGGCTTGGCCGTTGGCCGCGCCGTGGGCCGTGGTGTGGTGGTCGGCTTGCGGGTGGGGGCCGGGGTGGAGTAGGGCTTGGTCTTCTGGTACTTTTTCAGCTGCCGCTGGGCCTCTTCGATTTTCACCTTCACCTGCTCCACCGCGACTTGCTTAGACTCCACGTCCAGCTCCAGAGAGGTCCGGTCATATTGCAGCAGGGGGTCGCCCACCTTTACGGTCTGGCCCTCCTGCACAAAGACTTCGCTGATGGTTTTGGTGCTGTCCGGGTAGAGCTCCTGTATATAGTCAGAGACAATATTGCCGGAACAGCTGGTCTGGTCGCCCCAATAGGTAGAGGCCACATAGGTCAGCGGAACCACTTCCACGGTCTTCTGGTCATTGCGGTAGTTGAGATACTGTATGCCTCCAAAGACCAGGACTGCCACAACAGCCAGGGTGACGCCCAGGGCGATCCATCTTTTTTTCAGATTGTTTTTGTTATTCATGGGCAGATTCCTCCCCTTCCTGGGATGCCCCGCCCTGTTTCAGCTGGTCCAGCTGGCGTTCCAGGGCGGCAATAATCGTCTCGCCGCTGATCGGCATTTCCTCTTGACGGGTAGGAGGGGGCGGCGGGGGCTGCACGGCATGGGGAACGGGCTGAGGGCTTTGCGGGCGTGCCGCGGGTTTGGCAGGATGGGCCGGGTGTGCGGGGGGCGTAATCCTCCCGTAGACCGGACCATGAGCGGTTCCCGCCGGAGGGGCTGGCTGGGGCCCGGCTGGATGGGCGGGAACCCCATAGGACGGCTGCGAAGCTTGGCCCGGCCCAGGACCCGCTTGGGGTCCAGAGGGTCTCCCGTTTGGGGGATGGGGGCCAGGCGCCGGGGGAGCCGCAGGGATGCCCTGCCCAGGCCCGCCGCCAGGACGGTAAGCCCCAGGCGCCGGGGAAGAGGGAACGGGCTGGCGGCCGGCGGCCCCTGGCGGGGGATTCCCGGGAAGGCCGGAAGAAGCCGGGGGCTGCTGGACTGTCTGCACAGACTGCATAGCCTGTGCGGATGGTACAGCCTGTACAGGCCTGTTCCCTGCCAGAACCGCGCTGTAGGGCTGAGACGGCCCTGGGGGGGTGGCCCCCGCGGGCTGGCTGGAACGGGGGGCGCTGCCCGCCGGAACAGGCGCACCAGGCCCGGAAGGCGGCAGAGCACTCGGGCCGCCCCCAGGAGCCGCTGGCCCAGAGGGCAGAGGCTGTCCAGCGCCGTTTACCAGCAGGCCGTCTCGGATATGCAGGGTGCGCTTGGCATGGGCGGCGATTTCCGGCTCATGGGTAATCATCACAATGGTGACGCCCTCGTCGTTCAGGCTTTGGAAAATCTCCATAATCTGGCGGCCGGACCGGGTGTCCAAAGCACCGGTGGGCTCATCCGCTAAAATGATCTTGGGGTTGTTCACAATGGCCCGGGCAATGGCCACCCGCTGGCACTGGCCGCCGGAAAGCTGGTTGGGCTTAAAGTTGGTGCGGTCTCCCAGCCCCACGCGCTCCAGGGCCCGGCGGGCAATCTCCTGGCGCTCCCGGCGGCGCACCCCAGCATAGAGCAGGGGCAGGGCCACATTGTCCAGGGCGGACTGCCTGGACAGCAGGTAAAAGCTTTGAAACACAAAGCCAATGCTGTGCAGCCGTACCTCTGACATCCGCTTTTCACTGATTTGGGCTATGTTCTCGCTGCCCAGGATATAGTCCCCGGAGGTGGGGTTATCCAAGCAGCCGATAATATTCATCAGGGTGGTCTTGCCAGAGCCAGAGGGCCCCATAATGGCCAGGTATTCCCCCTCCTCCACGGAGAGGGAGATCCCTCCCAGCACGGGCACCTCCAGTTTTCCCTGCAAATAGGTTTTGTAAATATTGCGCAGCTCAAGCATCATGTTCTTGCGTTTCCTTTCTCAGCAAGCTGTTTCCAGCTGGACTAAAGCCTGGGCCGCGGCTCAGGCCAGGTTGGCGTAAGAGGCGGGCAGGTCGCCGTCCTCGCTGCTGGAGGAGCTGCTGGACGAGCTCTCGTCTGTGCTGCCGCTTTCCTCCGGGGCTCCGCTCTCACCGCTTTCCGTGCTGCCGTCCTCTCCTGTCTCAGGAATCACCATGTTGTCCTCCAGGTCATCTAGGGCCCCGTCCGCCGAATCCACCAGGCCTTCTCCGGCGCTGGGGTCAAACAGACCGGCGCTGCCGTCAGGCCCGGCGCCCTCCAGGTCGGTTTCGCCGTCCAGACCGGCCTGGGCGCTGGCGTCGGTGGTGGTGGGCCCGCCCTCCACCAGGGTATCCCGGGGTAAGGCGATATAGTCGGTAAGCTCCAGGCCGCTGACAATCTCATACAGCTCCTCGCCCTGGTCATACCCGCCCAGCAGAACAGCCCGGCGCTCCAGCTTGCCCTCCTGGTTTCTGGCCCATACATAGGCGTTGGAACCTGTGGCCGCGGGACTTTTCGCGCCAGCGTCAGCGGCAGCGTCCTCTTGGCCGTCCAGCTCGGACTGGGTGCTGGCCGCGCTGCTGCTCTCCGTGAAGATTGAGAGATTGCTGGCCGCGCTGTCCTCGGTCACCACATAGGCGGCGGGCAGCCAAAGGCCCTCGCGGGCAGTGGTCTGGCCCCGGTCGGGTTCAATATACACATGCTGGCCCAGAATCAGTCCTTCCAGCTCACTGAGAATCACGTAAAAATTGTATTTCGAACTCTGTTCTCCCTGCTCCATGCCCCCATAATACATATTGTTGGTATTGTCCTGGGCAGGCTCATAGCTGATGGAATCAATGGTTCCCTGCCAGACCGTGTGGGAATCCACCCGGGACCGGATGGTCACAGGCTGTCCCTCGTAAATGCTCTGTATGTTCTGCTCGGTGATGGTCCCCTTTACCCGGTACTCCCCGGAGGAGAGTATGCTGATAAAAGGCAGGGCCTGGCCAGTGGAGTCGGTCTGGGGGGTCAGGTTGATCTGCTGTATCACGCCCTCCGCCTCGGAGGTGATCTCATTGTTTTCCAGAGAGGCCTTCAGCTTTTCCAGCTCGCTCTGCTTCACGGCCTTGTTGTACTCCTGCTCTTTGATGTTCAGCTCCACAGACTGGATAGACACCGTATAGGAGTACTGGTCGTCGCTGCTGGCTTTCTTTTTTTCATCCTCCAGGGTTTTCTTCTGGTCCTGCAGGCTGGTCAGCTGATTGGAGATCCCCTCCAGGTCCAGCTCCACCTGGCGGATAGAGAGCTGTATCTCATCGGTGTCATAGCGGAACAAGGGGGTGCCCACCTCCACCTGGTCTCCCTCTTTCACCAGCACCTCGGCCACTGTGCGGGTGTCATCCTTGTTGATCTTGGTGATCTTCTGGGGTTCCACCAGGCCGGAATACCGGGGGTTGGTGTCCAGCCCCGCGCCGGTGATAGACGCCACCGAGCTGACGTACGCGGGAGCGGCGTTGCTGGCCGCCAGATAGCCCTTGAGCCAGAAGTTCCAGACGCACAGGGCCGCCAGTCCAATGGCTGCCACCAGGGCAACGGCAATCAGAATGGTCCGCTGTTTGCCGCCGGAAGGGCTGGCGTGCTTGTTTCCAGGCCTGTTGTTGATCATATTGACCGCATTATTTTCCATACACCAACGCGCTCCTTAGATTTTCAAAATATTCCGTTCAGGGCATACATATACAACCTGTACGCCCGATTATGTACCGCAAGATAAAGCATATCCATCATATGCTTTTCTATTATACATCATTTTCTGGGAGTTATCAACCGCTTTTTAACAACCATTTATAAATTTTTCTTAAACGGAAAGTGCTGGGGAAACGCCCTTTTCTCTTATGGCAAGCGTATAGCGCCTGCTGGAAGTGCGTCTGGCAGCTGCCGGAAATCCCCCCGCCCAGCTTGTGGAAGCATAAGAAAAATTTGTCTCTACCTATAAGAATACCCTCTGGGCCGAAATGGTTGCATGACATTGCGCCCTGAGGGGCGCAAGTCACGGAGTTTTTGACGTTGGGCTTCGCCCAAGTCACGGAGTTTCGTCTCTTCGCGCGAGGCGCTCGTTTTCCTTCGGAAAATACAGACGAAACTCCTACCTGGGTGGTTTTTTGGTAGTTGGGTGAAAGCTGGCAGTGGCTCTATGTTGGCTAGGCGGCAGCGGTCCACTGCCCTGCAGTCAGGTCCACTCGTTAACACGACACATGGTGCGATCCATGTGATCGGGTGCAAATAGGCCCATCTCAGGATTTCCATTTTCCAAATCCCTCTATGTTTGTCCCGATCACACCGATCACATTTAGCCTGTCAAAGCATATTCCAGCGAACAAACGCTAACCCGTTATACTTATAAGACGCTTTCCAAGGGGAAAAGGTCACAGTTGATTTTCTTTTTATTTTAAGCTATACTGAATAGAACAATCAACCAGGAGGCTGCTATGGAGAAAACGAAGAAAAAGTATTACGCGGTGCGGGTGGGCAAAAACGGCCCCGGTATTTACGAGACCTGGGAGGCGTGCAAAAAGCAGGTGTTTGGGGTGGCCCGGGCGGTCTATAAAAGCTTTCCCACCCGGGAGGAGGCAGAGGCCTTTATCCAGGGCTGGGAGAATAACAGGGAGCCCGCGCCAGAGGCCCCCTGGGATGGGGCGGTGGCCTATGTGGACGGCAGCTATGACAAGGCCACAAAGGACTTTTCCTGCGGCGCGGTGCTGTTCTGGCAGAATGAGCAGGTGGAATTTTCCCAGCGGTTCACAGACCCGGAGATGGCCGCCATGCACAATGTGGCCGGAGAGATTATGGGCGCACGCACTGTGCTGGACTACTGCCTGGAGCATGGCATCCCCGCAGTGGAGATACACCACGACTACGAGGGCCTGGGCCGCTGGGCGGACGGCAGCTGGAAGGCCACAAAGGCTGGCACCCAGGCATATGCCGCGGCTTGCCAAAGGGCGGCAAAGACCATCAAACTCCGGTTTGTAAAGGTAAAGGGCCACTCCGGGGATACCTATAACGACCGGGCCGACGCCCTGGCCCGCCAGGCCCTGGGGCTTTAACCCGTACTGCGGTCTGCTGCGGCAGGAAAAGAGAACATCCAAAGAAAACAGCCGGGCTGGTTGCTGCCCGGCTGCTTTTTTTATTTGCCCCGCCTTAGAGGCGGTTTGAAGGCTCCGAAAAACTGTCGGTCTAGGGCCTGCTATAAAATAGAGGAAATCCCTGCCGGTCCCCTGGCTCAGCCCCGGACAGCTTTTTCCAGCCGCTCTAAGGCTGCCTGTAAAACCCACTGGGGCACAGCCAGGTTCACCCGCTCAAAGCCAATCCCCTCGTCGCCGAACACATAGCCCTCGTCCAAGAACAGCTCGGCCTTCTGGACCATCAGCTCCTCCAGTTCCTCTTTGGACTTGCCCAAAGCCGTGCAGTCCAGCCACAGCAGATAGGTGCCCTGCAGCTCAACAGGCCGAATCTCCGGCAGCCGCTCCGCCAAAAAACGGACAGCCAGCTTCCGGTTCTCCTCCACAGCCGCAATCATCTCCTCCATCCACGCCTCGCACTGGGTGTAGGCAATGCGGCAGGCCTCCAGCCCCAAGGCGGAGGGGCCGCCGTGCCCGGCCACAGCCCGGAAGCGCTTGCGGTCCTCTTCATCCGGGATGATGATGTTGGAGGTCTGCATGGTGGCCAGGTTAAAGGTCTTGCTGGGGGCCGTGCAGACGATGATGTGATCCTCCGGCTTGGCCGCGTTGTGGATGACCGTATGTTCAAATCCAGGCATAATGATGTCAAAGTGGATCTCATCGCTGATAATGCGCACCTGGTGCTTCCGGCAGATATCGCAGATGCGGGTCAGCTCCTCCCGGGTCCACACCCGGCCCACCGGGTTGTGGGGGCTGCACAAAATCAGCATCTTGTTGTTGCTGTCAGCGGCCAGCTGCTCCAGCCGGTCAAAGTCAATGGAATAGGCGGTATTTTCATAGACCAGCGGGCAGCGCTGAATCTGGCAGCTGTGGTTCTCAATGGCCATGTAGAAGGGGTAGTACACCGGGGTGAACACAATCACCCCGTCCCCTGGCTGGCAGAAGGCCTTAACAGCAAACACCAGGGCCTCTACCACCCCATGGGTGCCCACAATCCACTCCGGCTCAATGTGCCAGTGATGGCGCTTCTCCATCCAGGCGCATACAGTGTCCAGGTACTCCTGGGTGGGGCTGGTGTAGCCCAGGATGTGGGTGTCCATGTAGGCTTTCAGCCCCTGGGCAATCTCCGGGGCGTTCTTGTACTCCATGTCCGCCACAGAGAAGGGGACAATCCCTGGGGACAGGTCCGGCTTTTTCCGGGACATCTCATCCCATTTTCCGCTGCCGCAGTGGGAACGGTCGATCAGGGTTTCAAAATCATAGCTCATTTTGCATACGCTCCTTTGATGTATTTTTAGAACAGACTCCAGGCGTGGACCGGTCCACATCTGGAAAATTTCTCACCTTGCTTCCTACAGCCGGGCTTTCCTCTGGCTTCAAACAAGCCTTACTGTTTCCAGGGGAACAAACTGCCCTCCTATGGTCTGCTTCTGCTTGCTGAAAAAGCTGCCGTGATAGTCCGTGCCGCCAGAGACGCAGAGCCCCCGCTGGTCACACAGGGCGATCAGCTCCCTCTGCAACCCAAAGCCGTGGAGGGGATGGATGCACTCCAGGCCAGCCAGGCCCGCGGCAAGCAGGCCCTCAAGCTCCTGCCAGAACCCGGCGTTATCCCCCTTGTACGGGTCATAGGGTATCTGCTCGGCAGGGTGGGCAAGCAGGGGCACGCCGCCCGCGCCTTTGACAACAGAGACCGCTTCCTCCAGGCTGATAAAGGGTATGGTGTTGGTCTTAAACCCGTACTGGCCGTAATATGTAAGCCCTTCCAGCAGGGACCCGGTAGTCCCCCTGTCCAGAAGATAGTTCAGCAGCTTCCAGCCGCCCCGGCCCTTGGGGATGGCATAGCTGGTATACTCCGCTTCCAAAACTCCCAGGCCGTCCCGCTCCATGTGCCGGAGCAGGTCCAGGTTATAGGCCTCCTGCACTTGGGTGTTGTGGGCGCAGGCTTCCAGCAGCCTGCGGTCCTTCACATCCACCCCAAAGCCCAGTATGTGGAACTGCTTTCCCTGGTGGATCACATCCAGCTCTGTGCCGGGCACCAGCGAAAGGCCCAGCCGCTCCGCTTCCCGGAAGGTATCCTGGGTGTAGGCGGCCACCGTGTTGTGGTCGGTTATGGAGAGAAGGGAGACGTTGTTCCTCTCCGCCAGGGCCAGCACCTGGGGCACAGAATCGCTTCCGTCTGAAAGATTGGTATGTACATGCAAGTCGGCAAACTGTTTCATTCCACACCCACCTTTTGGCAGAAATCTTTCATACAGCACTTCTCACAAAGGGCCTTTCTGGCAATGCACACCGCCCGGCCGTGAAGCACCAGCCTGTGGCAGAAGTCATTGGACTCCTGGGGAGGAAGCAGGGCCCGCAGGTCTCTCTCCACCTTTTCCGGGGCCTTGTGGGCAGTCAGCCCCAGCCGCCCGGAGATGCGGATGCAGTGGGTGTCCGTCACCACGGCGGGCTTGTGGAAGATATCCCCCAACAGCAGGTTGGCGGTCTTGCGGCCCACCCCGGGCAGGCTCAGCAGGTCCTCCATGTTGTCCGGCACCTGGCCGCCAAAATCGTCCCGTATTTTCCGGCAGGCCCCCAGAATGTCCCGGGCTTTGGCCCGGAAGAACCCGCAGGAGTGAATCAGCTCCCCAATCTCCTCCTCCGTGCCGCCGCAAAAGGCGTCCAGGGTAGGAAAGCGCTCAAACAGTGCCGGGGTCACCAGGTTCACCCGGGCGTCCGTACATTGGGCGGCCAGCCGGGTGGCAATCAGCAGCTGCAGGGGGTCGGTGTATTCCAGGGAACAGAGGGCGTCTGGATACTCCTGTTTCAAAGCGTCCACAGCCAGCAGGGCACGTGCTTGTGTATCCATAAAGAACAGCCATCCTTTCTTTCGTCTGTTTTCTCCCTTATCATACACCAAATCACGGTTTATGGCAAGAGCGGGTTGTGGGGGAAAGGGCCCACAGAGGATTTTCAGCAGCTATGTTTAGGCCCTGGAGCCAGTTTGCAAACGCAGAGATACGGTATTTGCCCTGTTTTAAACCGGCCCTGGCCAAACATCCGGCATTTCTCCGGCTTTCAAACAGACTCCAGGGACGGTTCCAAGGGGTTTCCGGCAGCCTTTGGCCGCAGGGAAGCCCGGTATTTGCCCGGGGTGGTGCCTGTCAGGCGCTTGAAGACCCGGTAAAAGTTGCGCATGTCGGGAAAGCCCATGCAGGGGGCCAGCTGTTCAAAGCTTTGGGAGGGGTCGCGGACAATACACTCCAAAATCAGCTCCAGGCGGTAGCGGTTCAGGTATTCTGAAAAGCCGATCCCCTTTTCACCCCGGAACAGCTTGCCCGCGTACTCTGGGTTCAGCCCAATCTCCTTGGACACAGAGTTTAAGGTCAGCTCCTCGGCAAAGCGCTTTTTCACAATGCCCAGCAGCTGGCTCACATAGCTGCTGGCAGGGCACTCGCCCGGGGCTTCCCTGGCGGCCAGGCTCTGCCAGCAGGCCCGGTACTGCAGCAGCTGCCCGGCGGTGACCTCTATGCCGCCCTGGTCCTGCAGGGCTTTTTCCAGGCCCTCTGGGCAGCGGGGGCGGGGAAAGTCCTCTGCGCTGCAAAAGGGGCGGTCCAAAAAGCACCGGGCGGTAAGGGCCGCGTGGAGGGCCTGGTGGTACAGGGCCCGCAGAGACGCGGCATGGGGAACCTCCCCCTGGGCCGCGCCAATGGACATGAAGGGGAAGTCCCGAATCATCCCGTTGACCAGCGGGATTTTCTGCTGGGGCCGCCCAAACAGCACAAAGGCTGGCAGGTGCCGCAGGCGGATGGCCCCTTCGGCCAGCCCGCCCTCAAAATAGGGGGAGAACATCTGCCGGGACAAGGCGGCCCCCTCCCGGAACAGCTCTTCCGCCACCACCAGCAGCAGGGGGCCTGTCCAGCCGGGCTCCAGGCTGTCGCCGAACAGGCAGTCGGCCAGCAGGGCCTCCCGTTCCCGGCGGATGGCTGTCCTCCGGCTGTGCAGCTTGTCCGCAAAGCTCTCCAGCATGGCCCGCAGTTTCGCCTTGTCCACAGGCTTCAGCAGATAGTCCTCCACCCCCAGCTGAATGGCTGTGCGGGCATATTCAAACTCAGAGTACCCGGAAAGGATGCAGAAAAAACCGCACAGCTCCCGGCGTTTGGCCTCGGCAATCAGCTGCAGCCCGCTTATGCCCGGCATGGAGATGTCCGTGATCAGCAGGTCATACTGGCCAGCGCCCATTTTCTCCAAAGCCTCTTCTCCAGAAAAGGCGGTGTCCACCTGGTCAAATTTGCTCTCAAATTGGCGGATGACATGGGCTATGCCCTTGGCAATCAATTTCTCATCGTCTACTACCAGCAGGTTCATGACTGTCCCTCCTTACAGGTCCTTTCTTCCGGCCGCCAAGAGAGCTGCACCAAGGTGCCCCCTTCCGCAGGCCGGGAGAGCTTCATGGCAAAGCTCTTTGGGTATAGGTAGCGCATACGGCTGTTGATGCTGTCCAGCCCCACTCCTGTGCCGGAGGAGAGCTCTGAAAGGTCCCGGCCCTCTTGCAGCAGTTCGTTGATGCGGGCCATTTTGGCGGGGTCAATGGAGGCGCCGTTGTTCTCCACGGCAGCGGCCAGCCGGTCCTGCTCCTTGTACACGCGTATGTCCACCCGCAGGGCGCCGTGGCCCTGGCTGCGGCCATACTTGATGGCGTTTTCCACCAGGGGCTGCAGGATAAACTGAGAGCAGGGGCAGGCGTGCAGCTCGGGAGGACAGTGGATGGAGAAGTCCAGCTGGTCGTCCAGGCGGATCTTCTGTATTTTTAAATATTCCCCTGTTAAGTCCAGCTCTGACTCCACGGTGACCTGGCTGGTGTTCACGGAAAAGCTGTAGCGCATCAGCTTGCTCAGGGAAAAAATCACGTCCGAGATCTCCGGCTCGTCCTGCATCTCTGCCATCATGCGCACGCTTTCCAGGGCGTTGTACAAGAAATGGGGGTCTATCTGTGCCTGCAGCACCCGATAGGCCATTTCGTTCTGCCGCAGCTTTTCCAGCTGTATCTGGTTGATCAGGTCGCTGTTCCGCTCCAGCATCCGGTTGAAGTCCCGCACCAGCTTGCTCAGCTCGTCCCGGCCCTCGTCCACATAGGAGTCCGGCACAGCGGCAGAGGACGAGGAGATGTGCCGGGAGAACCCCACAATGCGCCGGGACAGCCTGGATATGCTGAAAAAGAAGAGCAGGCTGCACAAAAAGACCACCGCCAGGCCCGCAAAGGCGGTGAGGGACAAAAGATTCAAGCTGTTTCCCTTGTCCTTGGGCAAATAGTCCCCGGCCATAACGGTAAGGGGCATGGTGTGAAGCTGCTGGGACAGCGGGGCGTCCTCCGGGGCAGAGGCCTCTGGCGCGGCGGACAGGCCACTGCTGCCAATATGGTAAAAACGGCCGTTATAAGAGAGCAGCACCTGCCGGGAGATAGAGGAGGAAAATTCCCCCAGCGGCTGGCTGAGCAGGCTGGCCGAGCAGGTAATCTCCAAAATCCCCAGGCCCGTGTCCCCCGACAGGCTGTAAATGGTCTTGCGGTATACCAGCTGGTCTGTTTCCGGCTCATAGCGCCAGTATCCGGCGGCGGTGTCCAGGTCAAAGGCATACTCCGCCAGGTCGCTGATCCCTTTTACATAGTTGTTCATGTTCAGCAGCTCTTCCTTGGCGGCGTACACCGTTACCCGCTCTATGTAGGGGGAAGAGCTTTCCGCGTACAGAAACATGTCAGAAAACTCCTTGAAATAGGCCTCCAGCTGGTAAGAGACCGAGGAGTAGCCCCCGTTGAGAAAGCGCCGGAAATTGCTGTGCTGCTGAATCTGCTTGGAGACCCCGGCGCAAAAGGCCATGTCCTGCTCAATATTGGCGCAGGACCGGGCCAGGGCAGAACGCTCTAAAGCCGCCCTTTCCTCCTGAAAGTAGCTCATGTTCACAGCAAAGTAGATGCCGGCAAACAGCAGGCAGGGCAAAAGCAGCAGCAGCACAAACCAGCACAGCATTTTCCATAACAAATGGGACCGGATATCCTGAATCAGCTTCATGGCCTTCCCCTCCTTGGGGCTGCGTGTCTCCCCTTTGCCGCACTTCACCGGATGAAAACAAAATCATTATAAGCGCTTTGCCGCCCGTTGTCAACTATGGCAAAACACCTGGAAAAAACCGGGAGAAATTTGCCGAAAGCAGTGAAAAATCCCGGAATTTCCGGGGGCGCCCGGGGCTAACTGCATAAAGGAGAAAAAAGATATCGGAAATTGTCATTCAGGTTGACGGTTTTTGCCATAACAGGATCCCTTGCCATATTGTATAATTTGTGCAGAAGAAAAACCGGGAGGGAATATGATATGAACAATAAAGACGGCAAACGCGGAGGACTTTGGGATATCCTGCGGCGGCAGAGAGCCCTGCAGGCCATTCTGCTGCTGGGCCTTTTGTACCTGGTGATTTTCTCATACATACCCATGGTGGGAATCATCATCTCCTTTAAGGAGTACAAGCTCTCCTCGGGCCTTGCGGGCTTCTTTACCAGCGACTGGGTGGGCTTTAAGTGGTTTATCGAGTTCTTTACCAGCCCCATGTGCTTCAAGGTGATCCGCAACACCCTGGTGCTCTCGTTCCTGAAGCTGTGCATTGCCTTTCCAATCCCCATCCTGTTTGCGCTGCTGCTCAACGAGATACAGTCCAGCAAATTTAAGCGCGTTGTGCAGACAGCCAGCTATCTGCCCCATTTTATCTCCTGGATCATTGTCTCAGGCCTGTGCTTCACCATGTTCAGCTCGGTAAACGGCCTGGTCAACGAGCTCCTTCTCAACTGGGGCTGGATCGACAAGCCTCTCAGCGTCCTGACAGACGGCACCCAGTACTGGGGGCTGGCCATTGGCACAGAGGTGTGGAAAGAGACAGGCTGGAACGCCATCATCTTCATTGCCGCCATTGCGGGCATTGACTCCGCCCTGTACGAAGCCGCCCAGATAGACGGGGCCAACCGGCTGCAGCGGGTTCTGCATGTCACCATCCCGGGCATTAAGGGCACCATTGTCATCATGTTTATTCTGGCCCTGGGCGGCCTGGTAAACGGCAACCTGGACCAGGCCATGATGCTGGGCAACACGGTCAACCGGGACTACTCGGACATCATCAACTCCTATGTGCTCACGGTGGGTCTCAAGCAGTTCCGCTTTGACTACGCGGCGGCCGTGGGGCTTATGCAGTCCATCATCTCTGTGGTCCTGGTGTTCTCCACCAATGCTCTAAGCCGCAAGACCACGGGGGCGTCGCTCTACTAATCAAAAGAAGGGAAGGGAACAGACATGGCAGTTTCTGCAAAGCGCTCCAAGCGTATCCGCTCGGTCGAGGACCGGATTGTGGACGCCGTAATCGCGGCCATCATGATATTCGTGGTGCTGGTCACTGTGTATCCGTTCTATTACATTGTCATTCACGCTTTTAACAACGGGGTGGACTCCTCTTTGGGGGGCATGTACTTTTGGCCCAGAAAGCCAACCCTGGAGAACTTCGAGACCCTTCTGGCTGATTCCAGCTGGGGCAACGCCATCTTCATCTCCGTGGCGCGCACAGTGGTGGGCACGGTGCTGGGCCTGTTTGTCACCAGCGCGGTGGCCTACGCCCTCTCCTTCGAGCATCTCAAGTTCCGGGGAATCTACTACAAGCTGTACATATTCACCATGTACTTTTCCGGCGGGATGATCCCCTTTTATATCCTGCTGAAAAGCCTGGGTATGCTCAACACCTTCTGGGTCTATGTCATCCCCGGTATGCTCAATGTATACTACATGCTCATTCTGGTAAACTTTTTTCAGACCATCCCCAAGTCCCTCTACGAGTCCGCCTGGCTGGACGGCGCTGGCGATATCCGGGTGTTCCTGCAGATCGCCCTGCCCCTGTCCAAGGCCAGCCTGGCCACCATTGCCCTGTTCTACGCGGTCACCCAGTGGAACTCCTGGATGGACTCCGTCTACTATGTCACCAAGGACGAGCTGCGGCCCATGTCCTACCTGATGATGGAGATTATCAACAAGTCCGCCACAGCCTCCACGGTTACCAACGCCCAGTCCATGGGCTACGCGGCCTCGGCCATGCAGAGCACCACCACCTCGCTGCAAATGGCCAGCATGGTGCTGGCGGTGGCGCCCATTCTGGCGGTGTACCCCTTCCTGCAAAAGTATTTTGTCAAGGGCGTTATGATCGGCTCTGTGAAGGGGTAAGCTAAGGTGATTGCCCGGGAGACCGGGAGCACATAAAAACTATACATTACGCGAAAGAGAAAGGACGAGAAAACATGAAACGAACGATCAGTTTGCTGCTGGCTCTGGCCATGCTGCTGGGCTGCCTGGCTGCCTGCGGCGGGGAGAATTCCAGCTCATCCAGTTCCTCCCAGGCCTCCAGCCAGGCCTCTCAGGCAGAGCAGGAGAGCAGCGGGGAAGGGGAGTCCTCGGAAGCGGAGCCCGCTGCCGCGGGTAAAGACCCCATCGAGTATTCCATGTTTGTGGACATGACCTGGTTCTGGTTTGACAAGTGGGGCACAGAGCCCGTGTCCCAGAAGATTACCGAGACCACAGGCGTCAGCTTTGACGTGACCCGCGCCAGCGACGACCAGCAGCTGGCCCTGCTGATTGCCGCCGATGACCTGCCGGATATCGTCTACACGGACAGCACCTCCCGTATGGCCCTGCTGTGCGACCCAGAGGTCTGCTGGACCTATAACGACCTGATCAGCGAGACCGGCGTGGACATCCATGCCACAGACGCGGAGATTGCAAACAACACCCGCAGCGACGGCAACTATTACTGCCTTTTGAACGCCTACACCTCCCAAGAGGCCATTGACGAGGGCAACACCCTGCTCTCCGGCGGCACCAAGTCCATTGCCTACCGCACCGATATTTATGAGGAGATCGGCTCTCCCAAGCTGGAGACCCTGGAGGACCTGGAGAACGCCCTGCTGGCCTGCAAAGAGAAGTACCCCAACGTGGTGCCCCTGCTGCCGGACAAGGGATACCTGTGGTATTTTGCCGAGCAGCTGGGCCTGAACGGCAGCAGCGGCGTGGGCTATGACAAGGACAACAATCCCTGCTATTTCCTGAGCGAAGAGGGCATTGAGGAGTACTATAAGCTGCTGAACCGCTTTGCCCGGGAGGGGCTCATCACCGCAGAGTCCATGACCTATAACTATGATAAGTTCTGCGAGGTGCGCAACAGCGGCAACTCCTTCATGCAGCTGCGTGCCTGCGACGAGGCTCAGTCCTCCAACAACGCCGCCATTCAGGCTGGCAGCGAGTACCGCTGGAAGCTGCTGACCCACGAGATCAGCGAGGATGCCCTGGTAAGCGTAAATACAGGCATTGGCTGGGCTGGCACCTTCATCACCAAGAAGAA
>CAJUPK010000025.1:18366-21214 GCA_910588415.1 uncultured Oscillospiraceae bacterium
CAGCGGGCCATTGACTTCATGTCCTGGGCCCGCAGCGAAGAGGGCCGCAAGCTCTGCTCCTGGGGCATCCAGGGCGAGCACTGGGACTACAACGAGAACGGCGAGACCATCACCACCGCCGAGTACCAGGAGGCCCTTACCTCTGGCAAGCAGAAGCAGGACGACTTTGGCATTGCCGTATGGATCTTCGGCGACCAGGGCGATGAGAACGCCTTCATCGACCACGCTGTAACCGACCCCGACATGCAGGACTACTACACCCGCCTGCAGAGCGCTGTACAGCACACCGCTGTTATGTCCGAGCTGTACTTCTGCATCCCCACTGAGGGCGATATGCTGAACATTTACAACACCCTGGGCGACATGACCACCTCTGAGCAGCAGAAGGTTATCTTTGCCGAAACAGACGAAGAGTTCCAGGCAGCCCTGGACAACATGTACAGCCAGGCTGAGAGCATGGGCCTGTCCAAGCTGAACGCCTGGATGGTGGAGCAGATGGCCGCCCGGAAGTAATTGGACCGATACGCCTCCTAGGAAGATATACACAGCAAACCGGCACGGGGCGGCCCCTGGATGGGCCGTCCCGTGCCTTATAATATATATAATAAAAATGAGGTGAAACGCAATGTTGAACATGGAGCATCCAGAATACCGGGCCCTGCAAAAGCGCCTGATGACTGGCTGGAGAACCTGGAACGTCTACAGCGTGCTGTCCCATGTGCGCATGGACGATGGACTGGCCCTGAATGTGGCGGTAAAAGAGTACCGCTCAGGCCACTACCTGAAGGAGGCCCTGATCGGCCGCCATCCGGTGGGCGCAATTATGCACGAGCGGGAGGTGGAGGAGGTCCTGCCCGGACTGCACGCCTATGACGGCAGCTACACCCAGGCCACCGTGCGCTGGCAGGGCATGGAATTTTCCGTGGAATCCACCCAGGACGGCAAGGACCTGGTGCTGCTGGTCACCCCGGCCGCGCTGCAGAAATGGCCTGCCATGCTGGTGCTGGAGACAGGCTTTTTGTGGAACCGTCCCGGTTATGTACAGCACAGCGGGGAAGGGCTGGCAGCCCACAGTCCCCTGGGGGAGACCCGCCTCTTTACCTCCGGCACTCCCGCGGACCACGACGCCAACATCCCCGCCCAAGGGCCCTACTTTGCCTGCGCCTTCACAGAGCCAGTGGCCTTCAGCACCAGCCGCCCTGTCGCCGTGGCGGAGGCCCGGAAGCTGCTGGACAGCAAGCGGGAGGCGCTGATGGAGAGCTTCCGCCGCTATGGACCCTCGGCTCCCATATACGAGGCTGTCCAGTGCGCCGTGGCCTGGGACACCACCTATGACGGCAAAAAAGACCGGGTGGCCTCGCCCATCAGCCGCCTGTGGAGCATTGGGGCGGGGGGCTTTATTCTGGCCTGCTGGGACAATTACTTTGTGTCCTACATGGCCTCTCTGGAGGACAAGGACCTGGCCTATGCCAATATCATCGAGATCACCCGGGAGCAGACAGACCGGGGCTTTGTGCCCAACATTGCCCATGCCTCCGGCTATTCCAGCGAGGACCGCTCCCAGCCTCCGGTGGGTTCCGCCATGCTGCTGGAGCTTTACCGCCGCTATAAAGAGCGCTGGCTGCCCGAATACCTGTACCCCTCCCTGAAGGTGTGGAACGACTGGTTCTTCCACCACCGCAGAAATGAGAAGTACGGCGGCCTCTGCTGGGGCAGCGACCCCTATGAGGGCAGGCGGGGGAACTATTGGGAGACTGCCGGAGTCAATGACACCTACGGCGGCGCCCTGGAATCCGGCCTGGACAACTCCCCCATGTACGATGACATCCCCTTTGACAGGGAAAAGCATGTGATGATGCTGGAGGACGTGGGGCTGACGGGCCTGTACATTCTGGACTGCCGCTCGCTGATCCAACTGGCAGAGCTTACAGGCAACCAGGGGGATATTCCAGAGCTGCAGCGCCGCCTGGAACTGACCCGCCAGGGCCTGGAACGGATGTGGGACGAGAAAACCGGCTGCTACCTGAATCTGCGCACAGACACCGGAGAGTTCTCCCCCCGGCTGTCGCCCACCCATTTTTATGCCCTGTTCGACCCCCAGGTCCCGGCAGACCGGGCGCGGCGCATGGCCCAAGAGCACTACTACAACCCAGAGGAGTTCTATGGTTCCTGGATGATGCCCACCATCGCCCGGAACGACCCGGCCTATCCCGACCAGGATTATTGGCGGGGGCGGGTATGGCCCTCCACCAATTTCCTGGCATACGCGGCCATACGCAGCCATGGCGCGCTGCCGGATGTGCAGAAAGACCTGGCAGAGCACTCGGTGGCCCTGATGATGAAGGAGTGGACCGAGCACCGCCACATCCACGAAAACTACAACGCCAACACAGGCGAAGGCTGCGATGTGAAAAACAGCGACAAGTTCTACCACTGGGGGGCCCTGCTGGGCCTGATCGGCATGGTAGAGGACGGGGAAATTCCCGGCCTGTTAGAACCAATCCCTGACGCAAAGGAGAAACTATGAACCGGGCAGAAGAGAATATGGAGCGGATCTTCCGCGAAGGACACCACCTGTACCAGATGAACGACGACCTGTCCTATGTGTACCAGCCTCTTGTAGAGGAAAACCAGTTTCTGACCATGGAGAAGGACACAGAACCCCTTCCCACCTACCAGGAGAGCAAAGACCGCCTGCCCAGCCTGATCTGGGACGGGCGCCCCTCCACCGTGGCCTGTTTTGACAAGGCCTGGGAGATTGCCTTCCAAAACCTGCGCACCCCCCAGCCCCAGGACGGCATGGTCTCCAATTACATTGACACGGCCTTTAACGGCTTCCTGTTTATGT
>CAJUPK010000026.1 GCA_910588415.1 uncultured Oscillospiraceae bacterium
CCCCAAACCCTACCAGGGGCCTAACGCCCCTGGACCGCGCAATAAATTCTCAAAAGTATAGCTTTTCGGAGTTTTCAAACAGACTTTAAAGCTTGCCGCGGAAAAAGCCAACCTCTTCTTTGGGTTCCGCTATCCGGCGCTCTCCCTGCTTTTAATAGTAAGTGAGGCAGCAAAGCTGCCTGGTTCCAAAGAGATGCATACCTCTTTGGAACTGCATTCACTATAAACAGGGCCCATAGCCAATCCCAGTGGCAGCGGGGTCCTTCCCGGCCATTGGCAGGGGACCAGAGTATATAGAGGAAAAAAGAAGGGTCCGGCAGGCTCTTCCCGGTTTTCAAGGCTTGACCCGGCCCTCTGTCTGTAGTAAAATGGGGAGTAAGATGAAGGAAAACTCCAAGGAGGGAGCAAGTATGACCATTGATTTAGACCGGGAACTGTCCAGACTGCTGCACTACGCGGTGGGCCGCCGCCTGATCGAAGAGGAGGACCGGGCCTGGGCCGCCAACCGCCTGCTGGCCCAGCTGGGCCTTGCCGCCTTTACCCCCCAGCCCGTGGAGGAGGAACTGCCCTATCCGGCACAGCCCCTGGAACGGCTCTGCCAATGGGCGGCGGAGCAGGGGGTGCTCTCCCCGGACACCCAGGAGGAGCGGGACCGCTTTGACACGGAGCTGATGGCCTGCCTGACCCCCCGGCCCTCCCAGGTGGTCTCCCGGTTCCGGGAATTGTACCGGGAAAGCCCCCAGGCGGCCACGGAGTATTACTATGATATAAGCCGGGCCAGCAACTACATCCGGGCAGACCGGATTGAAAAGGACCGGATGTGGACCGCCCCCACCCCTTATGGAGACCTGGTAATCACCATCAATCTCAGCAAGCCGGAGAAGGACCCCAAGGCCATTGCCGCGGCCAAAAACGCCCCCCAGACCGGCTACCCGGCCTGCGCCCTCTGCCGGGAGAACGAGGGGTATCTGGGCAGCCCCAACCAGGCTGCCCGGGGAAATCACCGGCTGATCCCCCTGGAACTCTGCGGGGAAAATTGGTTTTTGCAGTATTCTCCCTATGTGTACTACAATGAGCACTGCATTGTGCTCAGCCAGGAGCACCGCCCCATGAAGGTGAGCCGGGAGAGCTTTGCCCGTCTTTTGGACTTTGTGACCGTGCTGCCCCACTATTTTCTGGGTTCCAACGCGGACCTGCCTATTGTGGGCGGCTCCATTTTGACCCATGACCACTTCCAGGGGGGCAGCTACCAGTTCCCCATGGCCAAGGCGTCTTTGCGGGAGGCCGTGGAGTTTGAAGGGTACCCGGGTGTGACGGCGGGAATCGTTCACTGGCCCATGTCTGTTATCCGTCTGCGCAGCGGGGACAAGGAGTCTTTGGTGGACCTGGCGGATAAGATACTGTCCTGTTGGAGAGGCTATTCGGACGAGGGGCTGGACATTCTGGCCTTTACCGGGGACACGCCCCACAACACCATCACCCCCATTGCCCGGCGGCGGGGAGAGGACTTTGAGCTGGACTTGGTGCTGCGCAACAACCGCACCACAGAGGAGCATCCCCTGGGACTGTTCCACCCCCATGGGGAGTACCACCATATCAAGAAGGAGAACATTGGGCTAATCGAGGTGATGGGCCTGGCCATCCTGCCCCCCCGGCTGCTGGAGGAGACTCAGCTGCTGGCCCAGGCTTTGGAAAACCCGGAGCAGGCCAGCGGGATCATGGCTCGGCCGGAGATGGAAAAGCACAGCCGCTGGTACCAGGAGCTGCAGGCCAAAAACATCCCTCAGGGAGAGGCCGAACGGGCCATTCAGGTGAGCATAGGGGAGATTTTTGGCAAGATTCTGGGCAACGCGGGGGTCTATAAGGATGACCCGGCTGGCCAGGAGGGCCTGAGACGGTTTATCGCCACGGTGCGGTAGAGCCGTACAGAGGCGAAAGGAAGCGTAGAAAGCCATATCAATAGAACGGCAGGGCAAGCCGTAACCCAGGGAGGCCGCAGGATGGACAAGCAGGAGCATCAGGATAGAGAGAACAGCCCGGCTGGCATGGACCATGCAGGCAGCGGGCGCAGGGACAACATAGACCAGGAGAAGATACAGCGGGCCGTTAGGGATATTCTGGAGGCAGTGGGCGAGGACCCTGGCCGGGAGGGCCTGGAGGAGACCCCCAGCCGGGTGGCCCGCATGTACGCGGAGATATTCTCTGGCCTGGGCACAGACCCCCGGGAGCATCTGAAGATTTTCCATGAGAGCGGCAAGCACGACGAGCTGGTGTTTGTAAAGGACATCCCGCTCTATTCGGTGTGCGAGCACCATCTGCTGCCCTTTATTGGCAAGGCCCACATCGCCTATATTCCCAAGGATGGCCGGATCATCGGACTGTCCAAATTTGCCCGGATCGTGGACTGCTTTGCCCGCCGCCCCCAGGTGCAGGAGCGGCTGACCGGGCAGATTGCGGACTTCCTCTACGACAACCTGCGTCCCCAGGGCGCGGCGGTGTTTATTGAGGCCGAGCACCTTTGCATGACCATGCGGGGCGCCCGGGCCGCTGGGGCCCTGACCAGGACCTCCGCCCTGCGGGGCTGTATGCGTTCAGACGCCCGCACCCGTGCGGAGGTGATGGCCCTGCTGGGAGGGAGGTAGAGGATGGAATTTCCCGTGGAGAAATTCTGGCGGGACGTGCTGGCACAGGACCGGACGGCCCTGCCCAAGTGGTTTGCGCCAGAGGCCCGGATACACTGGCACTGCACCCAAGAGCGCTTTACCGCAGAGGAGTTTATCCGGGCCAACTGCGAATATCCCAGCCAGTGGGAGGGCCAGGTCCAGCGGGAGCTTTGGGCGGGAGACACGCTGGTTACGGTCACCCATGTCTATGAAAAGGGCGGGGCTGTCTCCTGCCATGTGACCAGCTTTTTCCGGTTTCAGGAGGGGAAGATTTTGTCCCTGGACGAGTATTGGGCTGACGACGGCCCGCCGCCCCTGTGGCGGCAAGCCATGGATGTAGGAGAAAAATTCTATGACTGAACGGCAGTTTTGCGCCGGGGAGAGGGTATTTCCCCTGACCCGCGCCTATGTAATGGGCATTTTAAATGTGACCCCCGACTCCTTTTCAGATGGGGGGCGCTATCTGGACCCGGAGAAGGCTTTGGCCCGCGCCATAGAGATGGAGCAGGAGGGGGCGGACATCATTGACGTGGGCGGCCAGTCCACCCGGCCGGGGTACGAGAGGATTTCCCCGGAGGAGGAGTGGGCCCGTCTGAAAGAGGTGCTGCCCCTGGTGGCAGAACACACGGGCCTGGCGGTGTCTGTGGACACCTTTTACCCCCAGGTGGCGGAAAAGGCCCTGGTAGCCGGGGCGCGGATAATCAACGATGTGTCCGGCTTTGGAGAGGACATGCTGCGGGCCGTGGCAGGCTCTGGCTGCGGGTGTGTGGTTATGCACCCAGGGGACAGCCAGACCGTGCCGGAAGAGGGAAGCCGGGACATTCTGCAGGTGGTGCGGGGTTTTTTCCAGGACCGGCTGGAGGCGGCGGGCCGGCTGGGCATTGGCCCCCAGCGGCTGTGCTTTGACCCGGGTGTTGGCTTTGGCAAAACCCTGCGGGAGAATCTGCGGCTGATCGCCCAGGTAGAGGCTGCCAAGGTGCCGGGCTGCTGTTATTTAATGGCAGCTTCCCGCAAGCGGGTGACTGGGGCCTTTTGCGGCAATCCCCCCTTTGAGCAGCGGCTGCCCGCCACCATTGCCGCCCACACGGCCGCCATTCTAGGCGGGGCGGACATGGTGCGGGTCCATGACGTGAAAGAGGCGGTGCAGGCCGCACGTATGGCCAGCGCACTGAAGCAGATAGGAGAGGAACAGCGGGATGGATAAAATTTACATCAACGGACTGGAGATCTTCGCCTACCATGGGGTGAATCCCGAGGAAAAGGAGGAGGGCCAGCCCTTTGTACTGGACATTACCATGGAGGCGGACTTGTCCAAGGCCCGGCACAGCGACCAGCTTTCGGACACCGTGAACTATGCCGCTGTGCGCAAGACCGTACAGCGGGTATTTACAGCGGAGAAGTTCGATCTCATTGAGCGGGCCGCCCAGGCGGCGTGCGATGGGGTGCTGGCAGAGCATCCCCGGGTGGAAAGAGTCACCGTGCTGCTGAAAAAGCCCCAGGCCCCTATGAACGCCCAATTTGACTATGTGGCGGCCGAGGTAACGGAAAAGCGGCGGGAAGGAGGCGGCGGGCTATGAAAGCTGTGTTAGGGATTGGCACCAATCTGGGAGACCGGGAGGAAAACCTGGCTGCGGCTTTCAGCAGGCTGGAGGCTTTGCCGGATACACAGCTGCTGGCCATCTCCCAGATCTACGAGACCACCCCCTTTGACGTGCTCTCCCAGCAGGAGGACTACCTGAACAGCTGCGTACTGCTGGATACCGGGCTGGCCCCCCAGGAGCTGCTTGCCCAGTGTCTGGCCATAGAGGACCAGCTGGGCCGGGTGCGCACCGAGTACCACGGGGCCCGGACCATGGACATTGACCTGCTGCTGTACGAGGGCTTTACCAGCCATACCCAGCAGCTGTCTGTGCCCCACCCGGGAATCCGGGAGCGGGCCTTTGTGCTGGCGCCGCTGTCAGACCTGTTTCCCCTTCACACAGGGCTGGGGTTTGATTTTGCCCAGGCATATGAGACGGTG
The DNA here is from genome assembly GCA_910588415.1 of uncultured Oscillospiraceae bacterium. Classification (GTDB taxonomy): domain Bacteria; phylum Bacillota; class Clostridia; order Oscillospirales; family Acutalibacteraceae; genus Acutalibacter. The sequence goes on from CAJUPK010000026.1 coordinate 4,684, forward strand.
GATAAAACCGGGGTGCGGCTCTATAAGTAAAATAGGAGAATGAAATACAGATGGACATACAATACAGACAGGTAGCAGCCGAAGAGCTTACTCCGGCCCTGCTGGCAGATTTCCGGCGGTTCCAGCGGGTAGAGAAATGCTGGCGCAAGGTGGAGGGCCAGTGGGTGCTCAAGGACATCGCCTTTATTGACGACTGGGACCAGGCGGACCACCAGCGGGTGTGCGGCCAGTTGCGGGAGGTGCTCTCCAGCGGCGGCAGCGTCTGGGGGGCCTTTCTGGCCGGGCAGCTCAAGGGCTTTGCCAGTGTGGACGGCAAGCTTATTGGCTCCCGGAGGCAGTACGCGGTGCTGGCAGAGCTTCATGTCTCTGAGGAGTGCCGCCATAAGGGGCTGGGCCGGAGGCTGTTCGCCCTGGCCGCAGAAGAGGCCCGGAAGCTGGGGGCCGAGAAGCTGTATATTTCCGCCATGTCGGCAGAGGAGTCCCAGAAGTTCTACCAGGCCATGGGCTGCGTGGAGGCGGAGGAGTATGACCCGCCCCATGTGGAGAAGGAGCCCTGCGATGTGCAGATGGAGTACCTTCTCTAAAAGTTCTTTCGGCGAACGAATTTCTTTTGGCAGAATCCAATAAAGTTTTCGCTGGAAATCCTAAGAAATTCAGCGGACCACCCTGCTTGCGGGCTGGTCCGCATTGTGTTATAATAAAAAATGTGTCTTTGTAGATAGATGTATAATTATGGGAAGGAAGGGATTTATTGTATGGCGGGAAAACTCTCCTCGCTGTTTGCGGCCCAGGACATGACGGTGGGCAGCCCCACCCGGAACCTGGTGCGGTTTTCAGTGCCTCTGCTGATTGGCAACCTGGCCCAGCAGCTGTACAGCACAGTGGACTCCATTGTGGTGGGCAACTATGTGGGGGACGGCGCGCTGGCGGCTATTGGGGCCAGCGGCCCGGTAATCAACCTGCTGCTGGTGCTGTTTATGGGCGTGTCCATTGGGGCCAGCGTGATGGCCTCCCAGTATTTTGGGGCAAAAGAGAGGGACAGCCTCTCCCAGACCATTGGCACCACCATCACGGCCACGCTGGCCTGCACGATATTTGTCATGGTGCTGGGCCCCCTTATTACCCGGCCGGTGCTGAGTATGCTGGACACCCCGGCAGATATTCTGGACATGGCCTGCGACTACATGATCATCTTGTTCCTGGGCTTTCTGGGCAGCGCCTTTTATAACGTGATCTCCGGCGTGCTGCGGGGCCTGGGGGATTCCATTATGCCTCTGGCGTTTTTGCTGGTGGCCTGCATTTTGAACATCGGCCTGGATGTGTGGTTTGTGGCTGGGTTTAGGATGGGCGTGGCCGGGGCGGCCTGGGCTACCATTATCTCCCAGCTGATCTCCGGTGTGCTGTGCATGGTGCGCCTGCTGCGCATGAAAGAACACTTCACCATTACCTGGCGCACCTTGTGGCCCAAGGCGGCCTTTGTAAAGCGCCTGTGCAAGTTGGGCCTGCCCAGCGGCCTGACCCAGGCCATTTTCTCCCTGGCCATGATTATTGTACAAAACCTGACCAACTCCTTTGGCACCGTGGTGCTGGCGGCCAATACTGTGGTGATGCGGGTAGACGGCTTTGCCATGATGCCCAACTTCACCTTTGGCTCTGCCATGACCACCTACACCGGTCAGAACATGGGCGCCGGCCGGCTGGACCGCACGGAGAAGGGGGCCAAGTCCGGGCTGCTTATGGGCGTGGCTGTGTCCATTGTGCTGGTGGGGCTGATCTTGCTGTTTGGCAAGAACCTGATCCACCTGTTTACCAGCACCCCGGAGGTGATCGACCTGGGCCAGCGGATGCTGTACACCTTGGCCGTGGGGTACATAGCCATGTCTGTCACCCAGATTCTCTCTGGCGTGATGCGGGGCGCGGGAGACACCATGACCCCCATGTGGATCTCCATTATCACAACGGTGATTGTACGGGTGCCCGTGGCCTATGGGCTGGAATTTCTCACCCGGCCGGAGGGCGGAGCCATGGGTTCCGGCACCCCGGATCCCCTGTTCCTCTCCCTGCTGATCTCCTGGGTGGCAGGCGCGCTTCTCACTGTCATCGCCTACCTGCGGGGCAAATGGAAGAAGAAGGCCATCACCGAAACAGCGAAAGCCGGTCAGTAAGCAAGGGAATGGATCTATAAACAAAACTATAGCGAGCGCAGTTGAAAGGAAGGGGTCCCTTTTTTCAACTGTGTTTCGCTCTATTCCATAGAACGAAAGGCAACACCGCACAGTTCGGCACTTAGAATTGCGCGGTATTGCCTTAACCTACGCATTAAAAGGAGGCGTGCCCATGAAATCGTATATCATCCATATGCTGCGGGCCATGCCCAGCGAAGGGGCCCTGGAAGGCCGCTATGTGGGCCGCGGCCAGTCGCCCCTGGCTATGGGTGCCGTGGCGGAGCTGGCGGGCTATAAAAGACAGTTTCTCTACCCCCAGGCAGAGTTTTTCTGCGCCAGCCCGGCTGTGGCCAGCGTGGACACCCTGAAGATTCTCTACCCGGAGGCCCAGCCGGAGGTGGTGCTGGACCTGGCCGAATGTGATTTTGGAGACTGGGAGAACCAGACTGCCGAAGAGCTGAAGGACGACCCCCGGTTTGCCCAGTGGCTGGCGGGCCAGGCCGCGCCTCCTGGCGGGGAGAGCGGCCAGGTATTCTTTCAGCGGGTCTGCGGCGGGTTTCAGCTGCTGGTACACAATCTGCTGAGCCGGGGCCTGACAGAGTCTGTGCTGGTGGTCCCTGCCGGGGTGCTCACCTCCCTGCTGGCGGCCTTTGGCCTGCCCAGGGCCCAGCCCCAGGAGTGGCTGTGTGACCCGGGCTTTGGCTATTCGGTGCGCATCACCCCCATGCTGTGGACCCGCCAGCCTGTGATGGAGGTCTTTGACCGGGTGCCAAAACCCCAGGAACCGGAGGAGGGCAAAGGGGAAATAGAGGGAGTTCTGCCGGAAAGCTGAGAAAAAATAGCAAAGCCTCTTGACAAATCTTTTAAAGGATGGTATACTATAGCCGTATTCTGATAGCACGAAAATGTACTCACAGTTTCTGTAGGTCATTGGGCGTCTGATGATTTACACAAGCTGTGAGTTCGTCTTAAAGGGAGCGCCGGGCCTCCGGAGCACCCGGGGCCGGGCGACCGGTGCGGCTAGCCGGATACGAAACATTCTCATGGAGGTGCCGAACATGAACGGTACAGTCAAATGGTTCAACGCAGAAAAGGGTTATGGCTTCATTTCCAACGATGAGGGCGGCGAGGACGTTTTTGTGCATTTCTCCGCCATCCAGAGCGAGGGCTTCAAGACTCTGGAAGAGGGCCAGAAGGTCACTTTTGAGACCGAGCCTGATCCCAAGAACAGCGAAAAGCTGCGCGCCGTAAACGTGGTAAAGCTGTAAGTTTTGCCAGTGCAAAAGGCCGGGTTTCGCCGTTTTGGCGGGTCCGGCCTTTCGTTTTGCTCACTCACCATTTTTGCAGTCCTGCCAGAACAGCGCTCCAGGGGGCTGTCGGCTGGCTTACCGCATCCATAGAGGGAGGGGCCCTTCCAAAGGAAGTCTGGCGCGGCTCCTGCTTAGGAAGAGGGCTTGAGAGGGCAGTGGGTAAATTTTTTTCTTTTTGGCATTGACAAATTTCGTCTTTTGGTATATAATACAGACAGTTTCGCGGGCGTAGCTCATCTGGTAGAGCGCCACCTTGCCAAGGTGGAGGTAGCGAGTTCGAGCCTCGTCGTCCGCTCCAAATTTTTGAGGGCACACGGACATATGAATAGCACTCCATAAAAGTAGAGAAGTGAAAACTTCCCTATTTTGCTTTATAGCCAAGTAAGTCTATGCAGAGAACTTCCCGGCCCAGAGAATCAGGGGCCTGGCTGGTTTAGAAAGCTTAAAAGCGGTTCCAAGGATAAACGGCGTTTGCTATACTCTCGCCTATCCTGTTTTTGTGTTTTGAAAATCCAAAGGGAAGCAGTGAGGCACATGACGCAGCCCAAGGCTTTGGGAATTATCAACGAGGTGCGTAAGGCCATCGTGGGCAAAGACACGGTGGTGTGCAAAACCCTGATGGCCATTCTTGCAGGCGGCCATATTTTGCTGGAGGACAACCCCGGGGTGGGCAAGACCACCATGGCCCTGGCCTTTTCCCGCGCCATGAGCATGGCCTTTTCCCGGGTGCAGTTTACCCCGGAGACCATGCCCAGCGACGTGACGGGCTATTCGGTTCTCAACAAGGACACGGGCCGGCTGGAATACCGCCCTGGGGCTGCGCTGAGCAACCTGTTTTTGGCGGATGAGATCAACCGTACCAGCGCCAAGACCCAAAGCGCCCTGCTGGAGGCCATGGAAGAGGGCCAGGTGACTGTGGACGGGGTCAGCCACCCGCTGCCCAGGCCCTATACAGTGATCGCCACCCAGAACCCCTTGGGAACAGCAGGCACCCAGCCCCTGCCGGAGTCTCAGCTGGACCGTTTTATGCTGCAGCTGAGTATTGGCTATCCTTCTGCGGAGCAGGAGGTGCTGATTCTGAAACAGACCGAGGGCCGCAGGCCCCTGGACTTCATCAAGCCGGCCGCCACTTTGGAGGAAGTGGAGCAGATGCGGGCCGAGGCCGCCAGCGTTCATGTGGCGGATGATCTGTACCGCTATGTAGCGGAGCTGTGTACAGCCACCCGGGAGGACCCCTGCCTGCGGCTGGGCGCCAGCCCCCGGGCAGGCGGCGCGCTGGTCCGGGCCTGCCGGGCCTCTGCCTGGATGGGAGGCCGGGACTACATTGTGCCCGCGGACATCAACCTGCTGTTTTTTGATGTGCTTGGCCACCGGGTGGTGCTGGAGCCTCAGGCCAAAATGAGCGGCAAGGACGCCCGCTCTGTGCTGGAGGGCATAGTGGCCCAGGTGCCGGCTCCCCGGCTGCTGAAATAACCGCAGCCCGCAAAACCCAGAAGAGGCGCTTGACGCGAACTGGCTTTGCCAGAGAAAGAGGGGAAAGAGATGCTGAAAAACCGGCTGTGTTATCTGTTCGTCCTGCTTTGTACTGCCGTGTTTTTCGTGTGCTATAACGGCTACATTTCTATGTACGTCTTTTGGCTGTCCCTGGCCCTGCCCCTGCTGTCTCTGCTGATTTCCCTGTCGGGCATGATCACTCTGCGGGTCACGGTGTTTACCCCTGGGGAGGAACAGCCCCTCCGTCCGGCAAAGGCCCAGGCTGCCCCTCTGCATGTGGCGGCGGTCACTCGGTCTGTTCTGCCTGCGGGCAGGGCCAGGGTGCTGCTGCGCATTAAGAACCGCTTTACTGGTGAAGAACGGCGGGAACGATTGGAGTTTTCTCCCAGCCGCCAGCCGCAGATATTAGAGCACAAGCTCAGCTCCGCCACCTGCGGGCTGATTACCTGTGAAATCTCCAAGGCCCGGGCGTATGACCTGCTGGGCCTTTTTTGGCTGCCTGTACGGATGAAAGAGGAGAGCTGCCAGATTATTGTGCAGCCCAATGTATACGTCCCGGCTTTGGGCCTGGGGCCGAAACGGTCTCCGGACGGAGACGGGGACCGCTTCTCCCAGCAAAGGCCTGGCAGCGACCCCACGGAGTTGTTCGGCCTGCGGGAGTACCGCCAGGGGGACAGGCTCAACCGGATTGCCTGGAAGCTCTCGCAAAAAACCGGGAGCCTGCTGGTAAAAGAGGCCAGCCTGCCTGTAACGGACCGGGTGCTTTTGCTGGCGGACCTGAGCGGCCAGGGCCTGGAGGCGGATGGGGTCATGGACCTGCTGGCCACGTTGGCACACTTTCTCTCTGCCAGCGAGGCTGGATTTACCATTGGGTTTTCCCAGGGCGGGCTGTTTCGGTTTATGGAGATCAGCCAGCCGGAGGAGACCTATCCGGCCATTGAGACGGTGCTGTGCTGTACAGACCGCAGTCCCCTGCCGGGAAGACTGCCCTTGGAGGTGCCGACTGGTATTTCGCGGGTGGTCTACCTCTGCCCCGACCCAGATCCAGCGCTGCTAAGCAGCCTGGGCGAGCAGTACCCTGGGGCCCGGCTGACGCTGATGGTGCTGCGGCCTTTGGACGAAAAGACCAGCCTGCCTTTACATGCGCGGGCAGTGCGGGTGCGTGCCGGGTGCATCGGCGAGGACCTGGACGGGCTGCAGCTATAGAGGGAGGGCAGAAGCATGGAGAAGAATCAGCAAAATATGCAGCTGGACAGGCCCAGGCTTTTGCTGCCAGAGGGCAGCACAGCGCGCCGGTGGTGGTTTTACATGGCTGTGCTGGCCCTGGCTGGACTGGGGGCTTGGGGAAGCTTCATCACAGCCTTTCAGCTGCCTGTGTTCCCCACAGCGCTGGTGGCGGCGGGCCTGCTGTCCTGCGCCCTTACGGTGTGGCTGCAGCTGGCTGCCCGGCGGTGGCGGCCTGTGGCGCTGCTGGTCTGGGTGGTCTGGCTGCTGCTGGCCGTTTTCCTGTTCAATCTGGCCTCTCATGGGGCGGTGAATGTGGTAAACCGGATGCTGGACTGCTATGGCAACAGGCTGAATTATGACCTGCCTGTGCTGCGCATGTCCTATCTGCCAGGGATGATCCCCTCGGCGGAGGCAGAGTGTACGGTATTCCTGCTTTTGCTGCAGTTTCCCTTCTACTGGCTGATGAGCCATATGCTGGCCAAAAGACGCAGCTCTTTGGGTCCCTTTGCCCTGACGGGGATTCTGCTGCTTTTTCCCATGAGCTTTTCCATTGTGCCAGCAGGCTGGGCCTTGGCGGCCCTGCTGATGTTTTGGTGCATGCTGCTGCTGGTGGCTCCCATTCTGGGGGGCCGGGAGGGCCTCTTGGGCCACAGCGAGCGGTACAAGGCCTCTGGGGCGGCTTCCGCCAGGCCGGGCACCCTGCTTTTGCTGCCGGCCATTGGCCTGTGTATGCTGGCGGTGTTCCTGGTCTGCTCGCCGGAACACTATCAGCGCCCCAAACTGGTGGACGACCTGCGCTATGGGGTGGAGGACGGCTTTGGCACTGTCTCCTTCATGCGGGGCGGCCAGGGCAACAGCAACAAGCAGGTGGTGCTCACTGGCATGGGCGGCAGAAGCTACACCGGGGAGACCATGCTGCGGGTAAAGTTTGAGTGGGGCGTGCCGGAATCCACCCAGGGCAGTCTGCCCGCCAAGGAGTATCTGAAAAGCTTTGTGGGCAGCCGTTATACCGGGCAGAGCTGGGAACGTCTGGCCCCCGAGGACTGCCAGGAATTGGACAGCCTGACCCTGCAGGCGCAAAACCAGCTGACTGCCATTCGGGACCAGCTGTATGTAAGAAATATGGACTTTGCCTACGACTACCGGCTTTTAGTGGAGAACGTGCAGGCCAATCCCCGCTGCGTGTATGTGCCTGTGGGATTGAGCAGCACCCAGGAGGAGCTGGCTGGCTTTGACATGGAGTATGTGGACGATGGGTATGTGAAGTCCGGCAACTTCCTCTCCGGCACCAAAGAGTACAGCCTCCATGGGATCAGCCTCCCCAATGCCTGGAACTATTTTTCCCGCATGGCCAGCCTGATGTACTACCGGCTGGGCTCCGACGCCCACCCGGAGCGCTACACCAGCCCCCTGGGCAGCCGGGGTTCGGCCCATCTGGGAAATTTCAGCGGGGGATATTATGGCAGCCAGCTTTCCAACGGCGGGTTTGACGAGGGCTACTACGGGTATGAAGAGGTGGAGATAACCGAGAAGCTCTACCGCCCCATGGTGGAGAGCCTGGAGGCCCAAGGCCAGGCGGGGGGGCCCAACTGGAACGAGGACCTGTGGAAGATTGACCCCCAGGGAGGGGCCTACCAGCAGCTTAGCCCAGAGGACCGGGCGCTGGTACAGGACCTGGAAGCTTACAATGACTTTGTGTATAGGCACTATCTGCAGGTACCGGAGGAGCTGGAGGAATACCTGGACCTGTTCCGGGAGACTTTTGGCCTGAACCCCTATTCCACTCCGGAGGAAAGTTACTGTTACCGGGACGGGGCCGTGTATTTTGCAGATGAGATTGCCCAGACATTTCAAACCTACTTCACCTACTCCCTCTCACCTCCAGAACCCAAGCTGGGGGAGGACTTTGTGGAGTTTTTCCTGGACCAGTCCCACGAGGGCTACTGCGTACATTTTGCCACCGCAGCGGTGCTTTTGCTGCGGTCTGCGGGCTATCCCGCCCGGTACGCGGAGGGGTATGCGGTTCCCTGCCTGCAGGACGGCTGGTTGGATATCCCAGACTACAACGCCCATGCCTGGGTGGAGGTCTACTGCGGCGGCACCGGATGGGTGCCTGTGGAGGTGACCCCTGCCTCAACAGACAATCCGGCGGTCTACTTTGACGCCACCATGCCAGAGGACCCGCAGGAATATATCGCCACACCCCAGCCTGCGGAGGCCATGCCCACGGTGCCGCCCAGGCGGAACCGTCCCCGGGAGGACCTTCTGCCAGAGGAAGAGGCTGGCGCCAGTCCCCGGGCCACGGCCACGCCCAGCCCCACCCCCGGAGGCAGCAGCGGCGGGGGCAGCGGCCAGGGTACAGGCGGGGACCGCTCCTTCCTGCCTGTGATGGCAGGCTGCTTGGGCCTGTTGGCTGCTGTTGCCTGCGGGCTGCTGCTGAACCGGGTGCTGCGGATTGCGGCCCGGAAGAAAGCCCTGTCCCAGCAGGACCGGAACCAGGCCGCATTGAAGGCCTACGGATATCTGTTGAAGCTATACCAGTGGGAGGCTCTGTGCGGCCAGCGGGAGGAACCGCCGGAGCGCTGGAAGGAGCTGGCGGAAAAGGCGCGGTTCGGCCGGGGAATGCTTACGGCGGACGAGCTGGACGAGCTGGCTGAAGACGGAGAGAAGCTGGCAAAGAAACTGCGTACCCAGCTAACCAAACTCCAGAAGCTGCGCTGCTGGCTTAGCGGACTGATATAAATTGTGAAACAGGGTCCTGGAGGTTTCTCCAAGGCCCTGTTTTTATGTGCGAATATTTTAATATCAGAGCTTGCTTGGAACACAAATCCCATCTTTGTGTTCCAAGCAAGCGCTTTCTGTGTGGGAAATCCTGGAAATAGGGAACGGATTTCTCGGGGGTCCGCTTTGCAATCCCTTGCTTTGATTGAAAAATCCGGCGCTTTCTCTATTTTTAAGGCCATACCGCGCAATTCTAAGTGCCGTATGGGACAATCAGATTTTTTGCCAGAGTGTACAAGAGTTGGCAAAGCCAACTCTACTGAGGGCCGCCCATCCTGCGATTGGCAAGGGAAGGCTGTGCGCTATGACGGAAAAGACGCGAACAAGACGGTACGGAAGGCGTTAGCCACGAATTGTACGGTGCTGCCTTAAATACCCCTGCCAGTTGATTCATTTACTGGGCCTTTTTTTCCGTCATTTTTGTGAGCAGGAGCAGCAGAGTGGTCTTTTCCTCCTGGCTCAGCCCGGCTGTAACCTGGTCTGCCCACTGGCTTAACCGGGTGCGGATGACTGGAGCCAGGGCCTGGCCCTTTCCGGTCAGATAGAGCTTGTTCTGCCGGCGGTCAGCCTGGTCTGTCTCCCGGTAGAGAAAGCCCAGTTCCTCCAGCTTTTTGGTGCGCCTTGCCACAGTACACTTATCCAAATACATGTGATTGGCAATGCCGTCCTGGCTGGAACCAGGGTGCCGGTCCACATGAAGGAGGATCATGTACATGGCCCCGGCAAAATCGTATTCTTTCAGGCTTTCCGTCATGAATTTTTTCCGGCTCCGCATCAAAAAGGTCAGCGCCCGGCCCAGTTCCCGGGGAAACCTTCCCCCCTCGGCGGGAGCCAGGCTTACCTGGCACACATCGGAGAAGATTCTGCCCTGGTCCAGCTCTTTGGGCACCACCACATGATAAAGGGCGTCCATGGCCTGGGCCACCTGCCCGTCTGCCATGGGGGAGACAGGGACATTTCCGGCGGGCAGAAGCATAATCTGATAATCCACCCCAAACAGCTGGCTGACCACCCCGGTGGGCTGGGCTCCGCAGCGCAGATAGAACCCGATGCGCCGCTGACGCAGGGCCGCGTCCTCGGGCGTGAGAGCGGCTTGGGGGCTTTCCACTTCAAAGAGGATGCAGCAAAGCCCCTGTTCTTCCGCGGCCTGCCGGAGCATGGCTAGGGCCTGGGAGCCAATCCCCTGATTGCGGTACTGGGGCTCTACAGCAAAGTAATTGAGCAGGGCAGCGGGCAGGGCGGGGTCCAGGATAAAGATTCCGTAGGCAGTGAGAGTGTTCCCCTCAAACAGGCCATAGGCGGCTTGCTGGCCGGCCTGGGTAAGGGCCTCCATGCGAGACCAGGGCATCAATTCATCGGGAGGGAAATCCCGGGCCAAGGAGGGCTGGTAGAGAGCATGGAGCTGGCTGACGGTCAAAGGGCGAAGGTCCATAGTGTAGATTCCTTTCAGCATATAAGCGTCATACCGTGTAGGCGGTGGGGCGGATGGTATAGTAAACGCGCTGCGGGCACACCCGTGCCCCTAGGTTCAGAACGGCGTTAACTATAAAAAGGGAAAGGGCATTTTCTTTATTCTATCAGATTTTCGCGCCCAGAGCAAGGAGAAAAATCTGCAGGGCCGCCAATCTAAGAGGAAATTCCCTCTTGCGGGGGATGGTGGGGATGCGGGGGGAGAAGAGCGGCGGGTGTGGCTGGCCCTCTGCTTTTTAGAGCAAACCCTTAACTTCCACCGCGAAATGCCGATATAACAGATAAGAGTAAAAATTTAGAAAACAAGAGGGCTGGCGCTAGAGCTCCTGCGGTTAGCAAGCGGGCAGAGTGGTGCCGTAAATGCAGCCCACTGTTTTGTCTTGTTTTCGGGAGGAATCCTTCCCACGATAAATCGATAGTAAGAGGTGTGTTCTTATGACAATCACACAGATGGTGCAAAACCAGCAGCAGCAACGGATCGGAGAAATTTCTCAGAGAACACAGGGCAGGCCCCATGTCAATCCCTATGGCACGCCTGGCATGAGCTTAAACGATGCAGGGGATTATCGAAAAATGGTCCCTGTGGACGAGGGCGTGGTGCGGCAGGTCAAGCAGATCGCGCTGAGCCACATGAAGAACGGCTACGGGGTTAGCGATGGCGAGGATGTCAGCGCGGTGATTCGCGACTATGCCATGTCTCTTTCCCCAGAAAAACGGTTGAGCGCCTCTTGGACGCTGAACGAGATTTTCCACCGGGAGGCTGTCCGGCTGGGCGAGTTTGTCCACCAACAAGACCCCAGCTGGGACTGGGGAAAGCCTTTTGATACCAGCATTTTAGACCATTGCCCCCAGGGGATTGACACCAGAATATAGACAGGAGATGAAAACTATGCTTCCGGGCATTCCTTGCAGTTCCTATAACATGCAGAACCAGATAACCACGGGCGCACCCCAGACGGGTTTTCGCTGTGACCCCAGCGCCGCGGTACGTTCCGCTGGCAAAAATACGGCCCCCGGCACGGACATCCGTGCCATTGGCACGCTAAAAAGTTTTGATGAAGCCGCCCGGCAGGGTTACCGGGAGGACTACTCCATCCAGGACGCGGCGGAAAGCCTGTGGCGAAAGGAGACCCAGACGATCCATCTAAAAGACCTGGAGGACCCGGAGAAGTCCAAAGAATTTCTGGAGAACTGGCGTTTACAGGCCCGGTGGGACCTGGGAATCCAGGGCGGCCCCACAAAGGACGAGGTGATCTCCGCCTATATACAGGGCCTGCGGCAGAATGGCTTGAGCGGAGAGGTGGATTTCAGCGTTCTGACCCGGGAACTGGCCTCTTTCAAAGCCACCACTCCAGAGGAGCTGGAGGACGGCCTGGACTATGTGGCCTCCCGCTATGTGGCGCTGCTGGATAAGCTGGAGCGCAACTTCCAGGGGGAAGAGTTGGCTGCGCGGACTGCAAAATTAGAGGAAGTGTATCAAGCGGGAAAAGCCGAGATGATCAACGGCTACACCCAGTTTTTACAGGACAACTTAGGACTGTCTGACAGCAACGCCCAGACAGTCCGGGACAGTCTCTCCGCCATTCTGGCCGGAAAGGAGGAGGCCTGCCGCAGCACGCTGAAGCAGGTGCATGAAGCTGTGGAGCAAGCCGGACCTGACAGCCTGTGGCTTCAAAACCATGACGCCTACATAGCCTCCCAGCTTCGGGCGGCAAGTACGGCAGGCATGGCGGGAGAGAGCCAGCCCCTGTATTCTGTCCAGGACCTGGCCGCTGCCGGCCAGATTGCCCAGAGCTACCAGAAGGAGATCGCCTATGCGTCCTCCCTCCGAAACGAGGCGGTGCTGGCTCTTGATCTCTCTATGGCGGACATGAAAGCAGAGACCATGATCTCCCAGGGGCTGGTAAGCGAAAATATGGCCGCTTTGCTTCGGGAAAGCCGGGCTCAGGGGCACGAAAATGTCCTGTCGGCGCTGAACCAGGCCCTGGCCCGGCGGGAGAATACCCGTGCGCCCGGCGAGCCCAAAGGGACATTTGCGCCTGTGGACCGGGCGGTGTTTCAGGGGATTTACCGCGCCACAATGGATGCCTACCGGCAAAACGGAGGCGATGCCGTCAAAGCCATCCAGGCTGGCGTTTCTGCCGGACAGAAACTGACCGCCCAGGCTGCCGCCAAAGCCCCCAAGGCCGCTCGCTGGGGCAATTCCATCAAAAGTTATTGGCAGGAGTTCTACAAAACTCCGGAGACGCGGACGCCCTCCCGTTTGGACACACAAATGAACAACCTGCTGATTCTGGCAGGCCGGACTGCAAGGCCCCCGTGCTCTGCCTATCAGCAATATGTAACCAGCTGGCAGGATTTCCTGACTTCCATGGGCGGCGGAGTGGATGTGCGGGCTTGAATGGTAAAGGAGCCATAAGGAACCCCCAGTGCCTTTGGGACAAGGGGAGAGTGTTGACAAAGGCAGAGGAAGAATAAGGAAATGACAGGAAAGAGCTGAGCGTGGGAAAAAGACGCCTATTGGCGTCCATTCAAATCGATGATTCGCTGTTTAAGGTTAAAAGCCATAGCAAAAAAGAGGCCGTAATCTTCCGCTGCCTCTTTTTCGCCGCAAACCGTGTGTTAATTATGCAAGTGATGTAAGGTATGGGTCCCCTTCTGTACATCTGTACAGCAAGGGGACCTTCGCATTTGATCTATCGCTTTTTCAGAGCTTGCCCATTCCTTTTATCTTGTTTTGGGCTTTTACCCAAGCATAGGAGCATAAGCCTAAAAGTATGGCTGTGGTTATATTTCCCCATATATTATCATGGATGATGTAAATCCCCGATAAGGAATTTACAATGCAGTGAAACAATACGCAAAGCCACAGGCTGCCCGTATTTTTTCTTATGCCTGCCAAAGCAAAACTTAATCCGAATACGTTTATTCCAAATGCCAAATAGTTTTGTCCATATTGGCCTACACCCTGTATGTAAAACAAAGGCAAATGCCACAGCCACCAAATCATACTCACTATAATGGTTGATACAGTGAATGAATACCTTTTCTCCAGTTCGGGTTGAAGAATATACCGCCAGCCCGCCTCTTCCAATCCGCCCATAGCAAGCATCATGGGAACCATAACAAAAATCGCAAAGACAGGCGCTCCGCTTTCGTACCCGGAAATTAGGCATTGGGGCAGAATAAACAGGACCGCCATAAGCGCTACCATCCCGTAGGAAAACACAGGGTGCTTTAAGTCAAAGATATTTTTTAGCCATTCCCTAATGCCAGCCACTTTGTGGTTGTGCCTTAATGATAGGTAAGAGGCGATTGTAGGGGACCACCCGCCTAGCAGGTATGGCACATATAGCCACTTGTTGTCATTGAGCGAGGTTCCGCTAAAACTGCATAATAAGCATATCCCCCAGGCAATCAGCATAATCAGAAAGGTAAGGCTCAAATAATGTTTGCTCAGTTTACTCATGGTTCTTCTGTCTCCTTAAACACCAATTTACTAATATTATACACCTGCATTCTAAAAAAATAAAATAGATTCCTATGTTTGGGAGTGTCCGAAACGCGCTTTTTTGCAGCCGAAAGATTTCTCCTGTAACAGCCCGCACTCTCCGGCATGGTCTCCGCCTTGACACATCTCCAGCCGCTGTGTTACAATTAGCAAGCAATCTGGTCCACCCGTTTACCACCAACAAAACCCATTCTGTTCGGAGAGAACATCATGCAAAACATTTCTTTACCCCTCTGTATTGTTTGCGCTCCATGCAAGGCTTGAGGACACTGCATGGAGCATAGAGGCTAAAGGGCCGCGCCCGGTCAGTCCTCGGGCTTTGCTTATTGGATCACATTCCAATCAAAAGGAGCAAAGTCAAATGAAAAAATATAAATCCCTAAAGTCCTACTTGCTGTTGTGGAGCACCCAGTCTCTCTCCGCTTTAGGCAGTACCATGACTGGCTATGCCCTGATTTTGTGGCTCTACCGGCAAAGGGGCTCTGCGCTGGAGACGGCCATGCTCTCTATCTGTTCCTACGCGCCCTATGTGCTTGTAAGTATCTTTGCGGGAGCGCTCAGCGACCGCTGGAACAAAAAGCGCACCATGCTGGTGTGCGACCTGCTGGCCGCTATGGGCACAGTGGTGGTGCTGGTCCTGCTGAAAACCGGCCAGCTGGCGCCCTGGCATCTGTATGGGCTCAATGCCATAAACGGCTTGATGAACACCGTGCAGCAGCCAGCCAGTGATGTGGCGGCCACGTTGCTGGTTCCCAAAAAGTACTACCAGAAGACCAGCGGCCTGCGGTCGTTTTCCTCGTCGCTAAACACCATTCTGCACCCGGTGATTGCCTCCGCGCTGTTCGGATTTTGGGGCATGGAGGCAGTGATTGCCGTTGACCTGGCCACTTTTGCCCTTGCCTTTGTCACTCTTCTGTTCTTTATTTCTATCCCGGAGATCCCCGCTGGGGACAAACCCCGGGAGAAGCTGCTGGCGGCGGCAAAATCCGGGCTGGATTGGCTGGGGGCCAATGGGCTGGTTTTACATCTCATCCTCTTTTTGGCTTTTATCAACCTGGTGGCCTCGGCGTATAACGCCGCGCTGCCCGCCATGCTGCTTAGCCGGGAAAACGGCGGCGAGACAGTGCTGGGGTTGGTGAACGCCGCAGTCGGCGCCGCCTCGCTGGTAGGCGGGGTGATTGCCACTCTGCTGCCCCCGCCAAAGAACCGGGTCCGGTCCATCTGCGGCGCTTTGATGCTGTCCATGAGCACGGAGAACTTTCTGCTGGCCTTTGGACGCACGCCCTGGGCCTGGTGTGTGGGGGCTGTGCTGGGCTGGCTGCCAATCCCCCTGATGAACGCCCATATGGACGTTATTTTCCGTTCTGCCATTCCCGTGGACATGCAGGGGCGGGTGTACTCCTGCCGCAACACATTGCAGTTTTTCACCATACCCCTGGGCTACTTTTTGGGCGGGCTGCTGGTGGACCGGGTCTTCGAGCCGCTGATGGCCGCGGTTTCTCAGGACAGCCTGCTGGTCTTCCTGTTTGGCCAGGGGAAGGGCTCTGGCGCGGCGGCGCTGTTCTCTGCGCTGGGCCTGGCGGGAGTTCTGGTCTGCCTGATTTTTTACGGCATTTTGCGGCAATATCGTGGGGCAGACCCCAATATCCACCCCGCGGGTAAGTAAGGGATGGGAAGGTGCGAACAGGCTGGCCAACAGCCATGTCCCCGGATTTAGGTCCTTATAGACCTGCCAGCAGCCTGGCGGTGCCCCCCATGGGCGCACCCACATGGATGGATGTGCAAGCCTTTTGCCCCGGTTGAAATATCCTTTTGGTATCCATATTGCCCTATACTTGGGCTCAGCCAATCGCAAAACCCGCCGGAATCTCCAGGGATTCCAGCGGGTTTGCTGTGTTTATATGGGGCGGTTGCCCGTATCCGGTGCCATGGGCATGGAACGGGATTCAAGGCGCTTACCCTACAGCGGCAATCAGCGAGGACACAACCGCAGTGCCGCCCCAATATATGAACGGCCTGCTTAAATGCGGTATCCTGGGTGAAAACATGGTAATTTCCATCGTGTTATCCTCCTGTTCAGATTTGGGGAAGTGCGAAATCTGAACAGGAAGGGCGGGCCGCGACACCGGGGCCAGATGGGACAATCCCCTGAAAAAGCAAAAACATCCGAGCGGCACAAGGCTGTTCGGGCGCTGGGGTTGGCGATATAGGCAGACAAAAACGACTATTTTCGCAAACCTGGGTAGGGGATGCCGCTGCGGGGATTAGGCTTTTTTTGATAAGTGCCTATCTATTTGCAATCGCATGGCGGCGTCCTCCTGTTACCGCCAAAGTGCAAAAGAGCGGCGGCTCTGATTTCTCAAAGCCGCCGCTTCGGGCGTGACTATACTCCTGCTTGTGCGACGGCTTTTTTCTTTTGCCGTCGTGCGGCAGATTCAGAGTTTATTTAATTTATGGATTTGCCTAATTCATAAGCGGCAGATACTTCGGGTTTTCCCTCAA
>CAJUPK010000027.1 GCA_910588415.1 uncultured Oscillospiraceae bacterium
TGGCCTGGGGGTACACCTTCTTCACCTTGCGGATCATCCCCTTGCCCACAATGTGGTTGGGCAGGCAGCCAAAGGGCTGGGTACACACCACGTTCTCATATCCGTTTTCCACCAGCTCCATCATCTCTGCGGTCAACAGCCAGCCCTCTCCCATTTTGCAGCCATGGCCAATCACCTCTCCGGCCAGGTCCTTCAGGTGGTCATAGGGGGCGGGCGGGGTAAACTGGGGATATTTTTTTACAGAGGCAATCAGCTCTGTCTCAAATTTGGTAAAATACCATTTCAGCATAGTACACAGCTGCTTCTTGGCCTCGCTGCCCCCATACAGGGCAATATCCTCCAGCCGGTTGTCCACCTTAAAGATCATAAAGGCCATGATGCCCGGCACCATCACCTCGCAGCCCTGGCGGAACAAAAAGTCCTCTAGCCCATTATTGGCCAAAGCGGAGTATTTTACGTATATTTCCCCCACAATGCCAACTTTTGTCTTGGAGCGCTTTTCCAGCTTTATCCCCGCAAAGGACTGGGCAATCTGGTCAAACCAGGCCCGCACCTCCCGCTGGGTAAAAGCCTTGCCCCGCTCAAACAGGCCTGTCAGCTTTTGGGTCCACTCCTCCACCAGGGCGTCGCTGGCGCCCGCCTCCGCCTCGTAGGGCTTGGTCTGGTTTTTCAGCAGCATCAGCAGGTCGCCATAGGTCAGGGCGGCAATGGCCCGGCGCAGAATGGGCAGGGTCAGTTTAAAGCCGCTGTTGCTCTCCAGACCCGAGAGGTTCAGGGAGATCACCGGGATATAGTCCAGCCCGTCCTTTTGCAGGGCTTTCCGCAGCAGGTGTATGTAGTTGCTGGCCCGGCACCCGCCGCCGGTCTGGGTCATAATCAGCGCCACCTTATGCAGGTCGTACTGGCCGCTGTGCAGGGCGTGCATCAGCTGGCCAATGGACAAAAGCGCGGGATAGCAGGTGTCGTTGTGTACGTACTTCAGCCCCTCGTCCACAATCTCCTGCCCGGTGGTCCGCAGCAGGTCCAGGTGATACCCATAGCTGTTGAACACATTCTTGATCAGCTCGAAATGGATGGGCGCCATGTTGGGGGTTAAAATGGTGTAGTCCTTTTTCATTTCCCGGGTAAATTCCACCCGGCTCTGGTTGTCTGCCATAGAGATTCCTTTCTTCTTGCTTACTCGCCCAGCCCCAGGGCCGCAAACAGGCTGCGCAGCCGGATGCGCACTGCCCCCAGGTTGGTGATCTCGTCAATTTTAATCTGGGTATAGATGCGCCCGCCCTCCTCTAAAATAGAGCGCACCTCGTCCCCGGTGATGGCGTCCACCCCGCAGCCAAAGGACACCAGCTGCACCAGGTTGACCCGGGGGTCGCCACATTCCACCACATATTTGGCGGCGGCGTACAGCCGGGCGTGATAGGTCCACTGGTTCAGCACCTTTGTGGGGAACTTCTCCACCTGATCGCTGACAGAATCCTCTGTGACCACCACGGCTCCGCACTCGCCGATGAGCTTGTCAATGCCGTGGTTAATCTCCCGGTCCAGATGGTAGGGCCTGCCTGCCAGCACCACCACGGGCAGGTGGTTTTCTTTGGCGTACTCCCTGTATTCCCGGCCCTTCTGGCGGATTTTTTCCATGTGCCGCTCATACTCCGAATAGGCCCGGTCCGCCGCCTCCTTCACTTCCTTCTCCGGGATGCTGGGGAAGTACCGACCCAAAATGGCGGTCATCTTTTTGGGAAAGTCCTTGCGCCGGTGGGGGCCCACATAGTCGTAGATAAACTTCACATCCTCCAAAGCCGCCACATTGGCGTCCAGCACCTCTGGGTAATAGGCCACCACCGGGCAGTTGTAGTGGTTGTCGCCCTTGTGTTCGTCAAAATTGTAGCTCATGCAGGGGTAGAAGATGGCGTCCAGCTTCTTCTCCAGCAGGGCCTCCATGTGGCCGTGCATCAGCTTGGCCGGGTAGCACACCGTGTCCGAGGGGATGGTGTGCTGGCCTTTAAAGTACAGCTTCCGGTCCGATTCCGGCGACGGGGCCACCCCAAAGCCCAAAGCGGTAAAGAACCGGTGCCAAAAGGGGTACAGTTCAAACATGTTCAGGCCCATAGGGATGCCGATGACCCCCCGCTTGCCCTTGCAGGGCTTGTAGGCAGCCAGCAGCTCCCGCTTGTAGTCGTACAGATTGTACTTTGCCGTAGGGCTGCGCTTTTGCAGGGGCTTGTCGCACCGGTTGCCCGCAATGTACTTGGCACCGCCTGCAAAGGTGTTCACTGTCAGGCGGCAGTGATTCTGGCAGCCGTTGCAGGTCACGGCCTTTACCTGGTGGGAAAAATTCTCCAGCCCCTCGGGGGTCAGCACCGAGCTGCCGCCGCTTTTGCCCGCGCTCTTCTCTTTGGCGTACAGGGCCGCTCCATAGGCGCCCATCAGCCCAGCCACAGAGGGCCTGGTCACATTCTGGCCAATCTCCTTCTCAAAGGCCCGCAGCACCGCATCGTTTAGGAAGGTGCCCCCCTGCACCACAATGTGCTGGCCCAGACTTTTGGCGTCCGTGGCCCGAATCACCTTGTACAGGGCGTTTTTCACCACGCTCATGGAGAGGCCCGCGGAGATATTGCCCAAAGTGGCCCCATCCTTCTGGGCCTGCTTCACCGAGGAGTTCATAAACACTGTACACCGGGAGCCCAGGTCCACCGGGCTGTCCGCAAACAGGCCCTGCTGGGCAAAGTCCTGCATCTCATAGCCCAGGGCCCCGGCAAAGGTTTGCAGAAAGGAGCCGCAGCCCGAGGAGCATGCCTCGTTCAGGAAGATATTGTCAATGGCTCCGTTTTTTATTTTAAAGCACTTGATATCCTGGCCGCCAATATCAATGATAAAGTCCACCTGGGGCCGGAAGCGCTTGGCCGCGGTGAAATGGGCGATGGTCTCTACCACGCCATAATCCAGGCCAAAGGCGTTTTTGATGATCTCCTCCCCATAACCTGTGGAGGCGGCCCCCTGTATCTTAATTGAAGGAAAGCGCTGGTACAAGTCCGCCAGGAACTCCCGCACCAGGGGCACCGGGTTGCCGCTGTTGGGCAGATACCGGGAGCAGATGATCTCCCCCTCCTCGTTGATGGCCACTGCCTTCACTGTGGTGGACCCGGCGTCTACACCCACATATGCCACGCCGCTCTCCGGAAGCGGGGCGTCCACAGCCACGCTGTCCTGCTGGTGCCGCTCTACAAACTCCTGGTACTCCTCCTCATTGGCAAACAGGGCCTCGCTGCTCTGGTAGTGGCGGCTGGAGCTGTACTGGGCAATCTTCTGGGTAATCTCCTCCAGGTCAAAGGTCTCGTCCTCCCCGGAGAGGGCCGCCCCTGCCGCCACGTAGTACAGCGACCCATGGGGGCACACACCCTCCACGCCCAAAATGCTGTCAAAGGCCCGGCGCAGCTGGGGAAAAAAGGTCAGCGGCCCCCCCAGGTACACCACCTGCCCGGCAATCTCCCGGCCCTGGGCCAGACCCGCCACGGTCTGGTTTACCACCGCGTTTAAAATGCTGGCGGCAATGTCGTCTTTTCTGGCCCCCTGGTTCAAAAGGGCCTGCAGGTCTGACTTGGCAAACACCCCGCACCGGGAGGCAATGCTGTAGGTCCGCTGGCTCTCCCCGGCAATCTGGTTCAGCTCTGTGGGGGTAATGTCCAGCAGGGTGGCCATCTGGTCAATAAACGCCCCCGTGCCCCCCGCGCAGGAACCGTTCATCCGCACCTCCATCGACCCGGAGAGGAACAGAATCTTGGCGTCCTCCCCGCCCAGCTCGATGACCACGTCCGCCTCCGGCAGATACCGCTTCACCGCCGTGCGGGTGGCAAACACCTCCTGCACAAAGGGGATGCCCAGGTCCTCCGCCAGGCCCATGCCAGCAGAGCCGGACACGCACAGCCCGGCCTGCTTTTCCTCGGGGAATTTTTCCATGACCCGCCCCAGCATCTCCGAGGCCTTTTCCGCAATCTGCGAGTAATGCCGCTGGTATTCTTGAAATATTGGGTCGTTGCCCTGGTATACCACACATTTCAGGGTGGTAGAGCCCACATCCAAACCGATTTTCATATCCCGCGATATCTTCCTTTCCGTATATCTCTAAACAGCTCCCGTTATGGTTTATCCCCATACCATACTCCGCTTTTTTTCTTTACTTAAAATGATACCATTTTTCGACTGAAAAATCAACACATGGAGCAATAACAATATATGGTGTATACCCATCAAATTTCTGTAAGAAATACACTATTTGTACATGTCATCCGCCTTCCTGCCCCTAGCCTGGATTTTTTTGCGGATTTGTGCTATACTGTAGGCGCCCCGCAGCCTGGGCCGTTCTTTTCTTGGCGCGGCCCTTCCTTTTGCGGGCCAAAGGCCCAGGAAAGGACTTCCACAGCCTTGCGTCCAATGTATGTGTACGGATTTTGCAAGTGCTTTTCCCATTCAAAGTATATGCTCGGTATATGCCCGCCCAAAGCGGATATCTCTCTTACAACTGAAATTCCCCTGCCCGCAGCCTTGCCTCCAGCAGCGCCGCGCTCTCTTCCGGGGATTGTCCGCTGGTGTCCAGCCCATACGCCTGGCACTCCCTGAACATCCCCCACACCTTCCGGACCGCCTCTTCTGTCAGGGAGGGTTCCTCCTTTTGGGGCCGGGTCATGGCCCGGTGTACCGCTGTGTCCTCTCCAGGCAGCAGCACAATATAGCGCACATCCAGGCTCTGCCTGGCAAGGCTTTGCCAGGGCTCTAAAAACCAGGGACCTATCACCCCATCTACAAAAGTCTGGTATCCTCCCGCGGCGTATGCGCGGGCGCAGGCAGCCGCAGCCTGTACCACAGTCTCGTTCTGGCCGCCGGACCCCTCCTCCCAAGGCGGGATATAGCCTTTACGGATATAGGCGTAAAAATCGTCTGTGTGCATATGCACAGACGGCCCCTGGGACCTGGCAGCCAGCAGCCGGGAAACTGTGGTCTTTCCAGAGCCGCAGGGCCCGGATATTAAAATAATGCTTCCAGTGTTCATAAAATCACCTGTTCCTTTATTATTACTTTATATTTAGAAAGCTGGGTTATCATGATCCTTTACACCCGTCCCGTCTTTTATTATGAAACCGACCGCATGGACTGCGTCCACCACTCCAACTATATCCGCTGGTTTGAGGAGGCCCGCATCCACTTTATGCGCCAGGCAGGCTTTCCCTATGAAGAGCTGGAGGCCGCAGGCATTGTCAGCCCGGTGCTGAGCGCCGGGGCCAGCTACCACGCCATGTGCCGCTTTGGCGAGACCGTGGAAATCGCGGTGGAGGTGGAGCGCTACTCCCGCACTCGCATTGAGTTCCGCTATGAAGTGCGGGACCAGGCCAGCGGACAACTCCGCTGCAGCGGCCAAACCAGCCACTGCTTTTTGGGACAGGCAGGCCGTCCCGTTTCGCTTAAACGGGCCCTGCCGGACTTCCACCAGCGGGTGGAGGCATATTTAGGGAAGGAGGAGTGAGCATGGCAAAGGTTATGTTGCTCTGCGGAAAAATCGCCAGCGGCAAGAGCTTTTACTGCAAACGCCTGTTGGAAGCTTCCCCCGCTGTCCTGCTCTCCGTGGATGACCTGACCAGCCGCACCGGGGACCTGGGGGAGCTGCATGACGCGGTCTCTGCCGCCGCCCAGGACTACCTGCTGGACCGGGCTGCTGCTATCGCCCAGGCCGGGGTGGATGTGATCTTGGACTGGGGCTTCTGGACCCAGGAGAGCCGCCGGGCCGCCACCGCCTTTTTCCGGCAGCGGGACATCCAGACAGAGTGGCATTATATTGATGTGCCGGACCCGGTCTGGCGGGAGAACATCGCCCGCCGCAACGCCGCTGTGCTGGCCGGCGAGGATTCCAGCTACTATGTGGACCAGGGCCTAATGGAAAAGCTTTTGTCCCTGTTCCAGCCCCCAGAGCCTGGAGAAATGGACGTGGTCTACCGGAGGGAGCCTTAAAGCTCTATAAGCCCCCCTTGCTATAAAGAGGCCCTGCCCTTTGGGGCCGCTAGAAAGCAGAAAACGGCCCAGCTTGTCACTGGGCCGGGCCGTTTGGTCATTAGATTTCCCCAAGCGTCTCTGGCGGGCGGGCCTTCGCAAGAATTTCCGCCTGCCGCCCGTTGCGCCGTATCTCCTCCCGGAGCTCCTCCAGGGAGGAGAACTTTTTTTCCGGCCGGATAAAATCCAGCAGAAACACCCGCACTCTCTGGCCGTACAGGTCCCCGGCAAAGTCCGGCATCCAGGTTTCGGCCAGCACCTGGTCAGAGCCCACGGTGGGCTTCACCCCCACATTGCACACGCCATAGTAGAAGCTGCCGCTTACCCGGCACCAGGCCGCATACACGCCAAAGCGGGGCCGCACCAGTTCTTCGGGCAGCGCCTGGTTGATGGTGGGCGTACCAAGCTTGGCCCCGCCGATGTGGTTGCCGTGGATAACCTCCAGGGAAAAGCTGAAGGGCCTTCCCAGCAGCTGCCCGGCCAAAAGGGCATCGCCCTGCTCCACTGCCCGGCGTATCCGGGTCGAGCTGATTTTCTCCCCGTTCTCCAGCACCGGCGGGACCACGGCCAGCTCCCGGCCCTCTCGCTGGCAGAGGGTTTCCAGCAGCTCCACCTGGCCCGCCGCCCCCCGGCCAAAGCGGAAGTCCTCTCCACAGCAGATCCGCCGGACATGCAGCTGCTGAAAAAGCACCCGCTCTACAAAATCCTCCGCCTCCATGTTCCGCAGAGTGGAAAAGTCCAGGGAGTACAACCGCTGCACCCCGGCCCGTTCCAGCAGCCGGATCTTGTCCCGGCCTGTGATGACCTGGGGTTCTCCCGAGGGGCTTTGGGCAAAGGTGAACACCCCCGGCTGGAACTCACTGTCCAGCGCGGCCCGCACCACGGCCATGTGCCCCCTGTGCAGGCCGTCAAACGCCCCCAATGCCAGAGAACAGGGGGCCGCTGCCGCACCGTCAAGCTGTTGGATGATTTCCATTCCCGTGCCTCCCTTCCAGTACATACGATCAAACCTGCAGGCTGCAGGGCAGAGCTCCCCAGCCCCAGCCTTTAAACCGAATCCGCAAACCGCTTTAAAAAGCTCAGCTGGCCCTTTGCCAGGTCCGTCCCGGCCAGGCCCAGGAACTCCCCTTCCGGGCCATACACCCGAAAGCGCGTCCCCTCCACAAGGGCAATCCGGGGCAGCCGCAGCCGCCCCATGTCCAGGCCGCCGCCGTTTTTGAACCGCTCTCCCTGGGGGCCGCTCACTGTCACCGGGGGGTACTCCTGAAACAGGCTGTCCACTGGCCGCAGTACTTGGGAGAGTTCTCCCCTGGCCGCCAGCTCCCGCAGCTGCTCCAAGCTCACCGCCTCCTCTACGGAGAATCCGCAGGCCTCTGTGCGCCGCAGGGCACACATTGTCCCCACCGTGCCAGCGGCCTGGGCAATGTCCTCAATGAGTGTCCGTATGTATGTGCCTTTGGAACAGCTTACCCGCAGCACGCCCCGGCGGGCCGCCTGGTCATAGCTTTCCAAAACTAGGCGGCTGATAGTGACTTTCCGGGCGGGCCGCTCCACCTCCAGCCCCTTCCGGGCCAGCTGGTACAGCCGCTTTCCTCCCACGGACACCGCTGAATACATGGGCGGCACCTGCCAGATCTCCCCCTGGAAGGCAGGGAGGGCTTCTTCCAGCCTCTCCCTGCTGACAGCTGCTGCGTCCGTTTCCAGCAAGGCGCCCGTCACGTCTCCGGTGTCATACCGTTCTCCCAGGGCAAATTCAGCCCGGTACTCCTTGTCTGTACTGGGCAGCAGGTCCGCCGCTTTGGCCGCCCGGCCCAGCAGCAGGGGAAGCACCCCGGTGGCCATAGGGTCCAGGGTGCCGGTGTGTCCGATTTTTCTTTCTTTACTCAGGCCCCGCATCACCGCCACCACATCGAAGGAGGTGAAGTCCTGGGGCTTGTCCACAACCATTACACCATTCATATAGAGTCAGACGCATCCTATCTCCGCAAGATATTGTTGGCAGGCGGTCCGCATAACCTGGGCAGCCTCCGCCATGGAGGACACTGCCAGGGTGCAGCCCGCTGCCCCGGCGTGGCCGCCGCCGCCCAGCCTTTCGCAGATGGCAGCGGCGTTTACCGGGGGATTGGCCCGCAGAGAGGCTTTCAGCTCCCCGTCCGGTCTCTCCTTTACCGTGATACCCACCAGCACTCCCTCTATCTGCCGGAGCTGGCCCACAGCAGCGTCTGCCTCGTCCTCCCGAGCCCCGGTCTCTGTGTAAAAGGATTGGGGCAGCAGCACCATGGCGGCCTTTCCCCCGCAGAACAGCTCCATGCTCTCCAGCATATGCCGTTCCGCCTGGAAATAGGCCAGACTCTTGGTCTCGAACAGGTGCTGGTTCAGCTCCCCGGACCGTGCCCCGGCCTCCAAGGCCTCTGCCGCAATGCGCAGGGTGCGGCCCGTGGTATTGCGGAACCGGAAACAGCCCGTGTCCGTGGCAATGCCCGTATAAACCGCGTCCGCTGTCTCCCGGCTGACATCCGCGCCCAGCTCCTTCAACAGCAGCCAAACCAGCTCCGCCGTGGCGGCGCTCTCCGGCTCTACCCACTGGGCGGGGGCAAAGGCTTTGTGGGTGCCGTGGTGGTCAATAGCCAGCTCTATTTTATCGCCGAACTTCTCCCAGGCATCCCCCAGCAGAGCCCGGTCCGCCACATCCACGGTCAGCACATGGGCAGGGGAAAAGCCTGTGTTCTCCATCCCCTGGGCCAGATACCTGAATTTCTCAGGGACAGGGTCCGCGCAGTACCAGTCCGCCTGCTTGCCCAGGGCCCGCAGGCCCCGCACCAGGCCGAACAGGGAGCCTAGGGCGTCCCCGTCCGGGTTCTTATGGCAGACAACCAGAATGTTCTCCCAGCCCTCCAGAAGAGCGGCGGTCTCTTTACAAGTCAGCATCTTCGTCCTCCTCCGGCCTTTCCTCGGGAATGTCCAGGTCCATCAGTATTTTTGAGATACTGGCCCCGTACTCAATGGAATCCGTGGCCTTAAAGATAAGCTCCGGCACATGGCGAAGCTTGAGCCTGCGGCCCAGCTCCCGGCGGACAAATCCCGCCGCAGATTTCAGGCCCTTCACCGCTTCTTTGGACCGCTCCAGGCCCTCCACGGTGCTGACATAGGCCGTGCAGTAGGAGAGGTCGTTGGTGACCTCCACCCGCACCACACTCAACAGGCACCCAGAGACCCGGGGGTCCTTCAGCTCCCGGAGAATGGCCGAGAGCTCCCGGCTGATGTCTTCTGTGACGCGGCCCAATCTATTTCCTGGCATGGCTGTGCCTCCTTATTAATCAACCAGTTGTTATCACATTTAGAACCTTTCCATAAATGCCTCGTAATTATCCACAAAGCGGGGAAATCCCCCAAAGGCATTTTCTCCCATGCCATATATCTCCTGCTCAGAGCGATGCCCCTCGCTGGGGATATAGGTGCAGGCAGGCAATTTTTCCTGAAGATCCACTGCCAGCCGCTCCGGATGATAATCATCCGCACAAGGACAGACCAAAACTGGGATTTTAATTTCTCTCAGCTCCTGGTCCGTCAGGTTTGCCCGATAAAAGAGAGGGTTCCCCATCCATTCACCCCAATTCCGCAGGGTCTGGCTGAACGTCTTGTGCTCCAGAGCAAGAATCTTCTCCCTGTCCTTTTGGCACAAATCTGCCAGCCACCGGGAGACGCCTGCAAACCTATGGGGCGGCGGATTCTCTGCGTACTTAACCGCCTGCTCCATGGAGTGCTCCGCCGCCTGGGCGATATCAAAATACCGGGCCCGGATTACTTCCTGCTCCGGCTGGCTGGCGGTGTCTGTAGGGCGGTACATCCCCAGGCTCTTCACCTGTTTGGGATAGAGATGGGCAAACAGCAGTCCCATCTCTCCGCCTCCCGAGCAGCCCGCCAGGTGCACTGGCCCCTCTCCCAGAGCGTCCAGGAGCTTTGCCAGATACCCGCAGGCCAGATGATATTCACTGGGGGCATGGTAAAGGCTCACGCCGGACTGTCCGCAGTTCGGGCCGTCCCAAATCAGCACCCGGAAGCGCCTGGACAGCCTGCCCGCGAAATAGTATGCGCCGGGGTTTATTCCGCCCAGTATAGACTGTAGATAGACCACTGTCTCTCCGCTGCCATAGGCTTCGTACATAATCTCGATATCTCCGGCCTGACATTTTGGCACAAAACCGCCTCCTATGGCTTAGAGTCTGTTTGAAAAATCGAAAAGGCCGTCTTTATAGCCATAAGCGTCCACTTTCCGCGTTGAAAATCCTCGCCAATCGCGAGATTGACGTAGTTAGCGCAACTAACTACAGCGGTTCTTCTCCTTGAAATTGACCACTTCTGGCCAAAAACCCGTCATTTCCTCTATTTTCAAACAAACCCTAGTCCCGGTACTCCTCCATCTCATAGGCCTCGAGAATGTCCCCCTGCTTAATGTCCGCAAACTTCTCCAGGGTGATGCCGCAGTCGTAGCCGTCGGCCACCTCTTTTACATCGTCCTTAAAGCGCCGCAGAGAGGCAATCTTGTCATCCGCCACAATGATGCCGTCCCGCACCACCCGCACTAAAGCGCTGCGGGTGATTTTGCCGTTCACCACGTGGCCGCCAATGACAATGCCCACATTGCTGATTTTGTAAGTCTCCCGGCACTCGGCGCGGCCCAGGGACACCTCCCGGTACTTGGGAGCCAGCATACCCTTCATGGCGCTCTCAATCTCTTCAATGCAGTCGTAGATAATGCGGTACAGCCGCATATCCACCCCGTCCCGTTTGGCGTTCTCCTCGGCCACTGGGTCGGGCCGCACGTTGAAGCCCACGACAATGGCATTGGAGGCATTGGCCAGCATCACGTCGCTCTCGCTGACCGCGCCCACAGCCCCGTGGATGATATGCACCCGCACTTCCTCGTTGGAGAGCTTCTCCAAGGACTGGCGCACTGCCTCTACCGAGCCCTGCACATCGGCCTTGACAATGATCTTCAGCTCCTTCATGTCCCCTTCCCGCATCTGCTCAAACAGATTGTCCAGGGTGACCCGGGTCTGGGCCCGGAAGGTCTCCTCCTTCTGCTCGGTCAGGCGCTGCTCCACCAGCTCCCTGGCCAGGCGCTCGTCAGACACCGCGTTGAAGGTGTCGCCGCCAACAGGCACATCCCCCAGGCCCGTAATCTCCACCGGCACAGAGGGGCCAGCCTCCTGGACCCTGCGGCCCTTGTCGTCCATCATGGACCGCACACGGCCCACCGTGGCTCCGGCCACAAGGATGTCTCCGGCCTTCAGCGTACCGTTCTGCACCAGCACCGTGGCAATGGGGCCCATGCCCTTGTCAAGCCTGGCCTCCACCACAGTGCCCTTAGCGGCCCGGTCCGGGTTGGCCTTCAGCTCCATCATGTCAGCCGTGAGAATAATCATCTCCAGCAGGTCATTGATGCCCTCTTTGGTATGGGCAGACACAGGAATGCAGGGAGTGTCGCCGCCCCACTCCTCGGGCACCAGCTCGTACTCTGTCAGCTGCTGCTTCACCCGGTCCGGGTCAGCCCCCACCTTATCCATCTTATTGATGGCCACTATAATGCTGATACCTGCCGCTTTGGCATGGTTGATGGCCTCCACGGTCTGGGGCATGATGCCATCGTCAGCAGCCACCACCAGCACGGCAATGTCCGTCACCTGGGCTCCCCGGGCCCGCATGGTGGTAAAGGCTGCGTGGCCGGGGGTATCCAGGAAGGTTACATCCCGGTCGCCCACCTTGACCCGGTAGGCGCCGATATGCTGGGTAATACCGCCGGCCTCTCCCTCGGTCACATTGGAGTGGCGGATCACGTCCAAAATAGAAGTCTTGCCGTGGTCTACATGGCCCATAACCACCACAACCGGGGCCCGGAGCACCAGGTTGGCCTCATCGTCCTCGCTGTCGTCAATAATGCGCTCCTCAATGGTAACCACCACTTCCTTCTCCACTTTGGCATGGAACTCATCGGCAATGAGCACAGCCGTGTCAAAGTCAATCATATCATTGATGGCGGCAAACACGCCCAGGCCCATCAGCTTTTTGATCACCTCCGGGGCCGAGACCTTCAGCCGCAGGGCGAACTCACCCACGCTGATCTCCTCCGGCACCTCGATGGTGATGTGCTTGGCCTTGCGTTCCTGGGCGATACGGCGCAGGCGCTCGGCCTCGGTCTCCCGCTTGCCCCGGCGCTGCTGGCCCCTTCTCTGCTGGTTGCGGTTGGTAAACTTCTGCTTGGTCACCACATTATCCTGGCGGCCGCCCACCTTCTGGTCGGCCAGTTGGGTATACTTCTCGTTATACTTGTCGATGTTCACGTTGCTGGACCGGGTATCCACCACCCGGCGCACCGGCTGCTTGGGCTCCCGGACGGCCTGCGGGACAGGCTGCTTGGACTGGGGCTGGGCCTTTGCCTCGCCCTGCTTCTGGGCCGGGGCGGGCTGGCTTTGGGCCTGCCCAGGCGCTCTCTCCGGCCTGCCGCTGTTTTTCCCGGTCTTTTTTGCCTCCAGCTGCTTGGGCTGGGGTTTTTGGTTCCCCTTGGGCGCCTGCCCCTGCTGGGCGGCCGGCTTGGCCTCGGGCGCCTTTGTCTCCTGAGCCGCCTGAACAGGAGCCTCCTCCAGGGTCACGGCCGGCTCTGGCTCTTTCTCCCCTCTCTGGGCAAAGAAGGCGTCAAAATTCTCCATGCTTCTCTGCTGGGTAAAGGTCTCCAACACAATGTCCAGCTCCTGCTCTTCCAGGGCTGTCATATACTTTTTGGGCTCTGGGTCAAACTTCGCCAAAATATCGATGACCTCTTTATTGGGGATGCCCAGGTCCTTGGCCACTTCACGAACCCTGTATTTTATCATCATACGCTGTTTTCCTCCTTCATTGGGTACCTCGTATTCCATTCTTTCACAACCGCCCCGGCAAAGCCCTGGTCCGTCACGGCCAGCACTCCGGCCCGTACCTTGCAGGCCCTGCCCAGGGTCTCCATATCCGCTTCCAGCCGGACTGCCTGGCACCCCGCCCGGTCCGCCTCGTACTGCAGGTTTTTCCAGGTCTTGGGGGAGATGTCCGCTGCCGCCAGCAACAGAGCCGCCCGGCCTGCCCGGGCCGCCTCTTTCACCGCGTCAAAGCCAGCCTCCAGCTTTCCGGCCCGGCGGGCCAGCCCAAGCAGGGAAAGCGCCTTATCCATTTTATTCATCGCCGCCCAATTCCCCCTCCAGCCTCTCATAGACCTCCTGGGGAATCTGGCAGGCAAAGGCTCTTTCCAGCCGCCGGGCCTTTCTGGCCAGGCGCAGGCATTCCCTGTCCCGGCAGATATAGGCTCCCCGGCCAGGGGCCTTCCCAGTCAAATCCAGCTGGATTTCCGCACCCAGCTTTTCAGGTCCCTTCACAACGCGCACCAGTTCCCGTTTGGGC
Organism: uncultured Oscillospiraceae bacterium; assembly: GCA_910588415.1. Classification (GTDB taxonomy): domain Bacteria; phylum Bacillota; class Clostridia; order Oscillospirales; family Acutalibacteraceae; genus Acutalibacter. The sequence continues at coordinate 13,468 of CAJUPK010000027.1, forward strand.
TTCATCTCCCCGCACCCGGTACACATCCGCATGGGTATCTTCTTCTGGCGCATGGGTCACCACTTCCCTTCCCGCCGGTCCACAGTGCCGGCCTATGCCTCTGTTTCTGTCTCCGCTTTTTCCTCTTCTTCTCCAAAGAAGCCGCTCTCCGGCTTGATGTCTATTTTCCATCCAGTCAGCTTTGCGGCCAGCCGGGCGTTCTGCCCCTTATTGCCAATGGCCAAGGACAGCTGCCCGTCCGGCACTGTGACCCGGCAGGCGCGGCCCTCCTCCTGCAGTTCCACCGAGAGCACCTCGGCCGGGGCCAGGGCTGCCGCAATAAACTTCTGGGGGTCTTCGCTGTACTCCACAATGTCAATCTTCTCGCCGCCCAGCTCCTCCACAATCTCATTGACGCGGGAGCCCCGGGCGCCAATGCAGGAGCCAATGGCGTCCACTGCCGGGTCGTGGCTTAGCACAGCCATCTTGGTGCGGGACCCGGCCTCCCGGGACACCGCCTTGATCTCCACCGTGCCGTCAAAAATCTCCGGCACCTCGGTCTCAAACATCCGCTTCACCAGCTCGGGCCTGGTGCGGGAGATAATGGCCCTTGGCCCCCGGACCTCTTCCCGCACGCCCACAATGAACACCTTGATGTAGTCCCCTTCCCGCACCTGCTCGCCAGCGATCTGCTCGCTTTTGGGCAGCACAGCCTCCGCCTTGCCAATGCGCAGAGACAGGGCGCCGCTTCTGGGGTCAATGCGCTCTACCAGGGCGCTTACCAGCTCTTGGTCCTTGCTCTGGAACTCCTGCATCATCTGCCCGCGCTCGCTGTCCCGTATGCCCTGGCGGATGATATTGCGGGCTGTCTGGGCCGCCACCCGGCCAAACTGCTTGGTGTCCAGCTTAATGCCCACCGTGCCCCCCAGCTGCGCCAGAGGGGAGATCTGTCTGGCAGCCGCCAAAAACATCTCCCGGTTGGGGTCTTCCACCTCTTCCACCACCTGCTTTTGCAGGTACACATCAAACTTACCTGTGGCCGGGTCCACCTGAATTTCCACTTCTTCATTGCCATAGGTGTTTTTGCAGGCTGTCCCAATGGCTTTCTTTATTTTGTCCATCATAAAGTCAACGGGAATCCCTTTTTCCTTTTCCAACAGGCTCAGCGCCAAAAACAGCTCTTCGTTGCCCTGCTGCTCGGGTTCCTTTTTCTTCCTGCGTACCATTTTCCGCCTCACTCCTCACTAAATTCCTGAATATATTCTTCCAAATCGTCCGCGGCGCACACCCAGGCCCATTCCTTTTTCTCCAGGGCGGCGCTGGTCTCCTCGTCCAGCTGAAGCTCCAGCTTTCCGTTTTCCGCGTTTATAAGCAGGCCCTCCAGTTCCCTGGAGCCGTCCTCCAGGGGACGGATCAGCCTGGCCCGCACCGGCCGGCCCAGGTATGCCTGGAAATGCTCCGGCCTCTCCAGCTTCCGGTCAATCCCCGGCGAGGACACTTCCAGCACATACTCCTGGGGCACCGGGTCCTCCCGGTCCAGCACTGGGTCAATGGCATGGGTCATGTCCACGCAGTCGTCAATGCCCACGCCGCCCTCCTTATCAATATAAATGCGCAGAACCCAGTCCGCGCCCTCCTTTACATAGCGCACATCCCACAGGCGCAGCCCCAGCTCTTGGGCCAGGGGCAGGGCCATTTCCCACACCCGGGCGGCCACGCCCTGCTTGGATTTTCCTTCCGCTTTCATCGCAGCCTCCATCCTTTCCAGGCCGTTTCCTGGGCCGCAGCCCGTGGACAGGCCCTATGCCATAACAAACGAAAGAGCGGGTCGCCCCACTCTCTCATACTCCATCTATTACTGTAATAAGAATTATACCACTGCCCGCTGGGAAAATCAAGGGTTTTTCCGCATTTTCCCCTTTTTCTGTTTTTCAAAGCCCAGGAGCTGGAAAAAAAGCTTGACAATTACGAACATGTGTTCTAAAATAGAATAAGAACCCGTATTCATAGCCGAAAATACCGGATGGGCAAGGCTTTTTTGCGCCGGTCCAGGTAAATTTTCGCAGGAATACTTGCCGTATTGCAAGCAAATGTAACAATAAGCGGCATGAGAAAGACCGCTCAGACGGCGTTTGCTGGTTGGGAATACAGCTTATGTAAAGAAGGGAGGAGCCGCTGGCCATGGATAATGTGATTCTGCATGTGGACATGAATAATTTTTACGCGTCGGTAGAAACGCTTTATGCCCCCCAGTACCGGGACGTGCCCATGGCCGTGGCCGGAGACAAAGAGAGCCGCCATGGCATCATCCTGGCCAAGAACATGCTGGCCAAGGAAAAAGGCGTAAAAACCGCGGAGCCCATCTGGCAGGCCATGCGCAAATGCCCGGGCCTGCAGCTGCTGCCGCCCCATCACCAGCGCTATGCCAAATTCTCCCAGCTGGCTAAAAATCTGTACGCCCAGTATACCGACCGGGTGGAGCCCTTCAGTCTGGACGAGTGCTGGCTGGACGTGACCGGAAGCCAGCGACTTTTTGGCACGGGCTGGGAGATTGCCCAGGACATCCGCCAGCGAGTCAAGAGGGAGCTGGGGCTTACTGTCTCCGTGGGGGTCTCCTTCAACAAAGTCTTTGCCAAGCTGGGCAGCGACTACAAAAAGCCCGACGCGGTCACAGAATTTGGCCGGGCGGAAATGGAAAGCGTCATCTGGAAGCTTCCCTGTGAAGAGCTCCTGCTGGTGGGTCCCCGGACCAGTCAAACCCTGCGCAGGTATGGCTTTAAAACTATCGGGGACATTGCCGCCATGCCGCTGCCCCTGCTGTGCCAGCTGCTGGGCCGCCTGGGCGAGACCCTCTGGATCTATGCCAACGGTCTGGACGACTCCCCTGTGCAGAAGCTGGGCCAGGAGCACGACCCCAAGACCATTGGCAGCAGCACCACCCTGCCACGGGACATCACCACTGAGGCGGAGGTGCGCGCCACCCTGTTCGGCCTGTCAGAGACTGTGGCCCAGCAGCTCCGCCGCCACGGGCTCAAGGCGGGAGAGGTGCAAATCACCATCCGCAACGGGGACTTTCAAGAGGTGCAGCGCCAGCGCCAGCTGGCGGCCCCTGTGTGCGACAGCCAGTCCATCTACCGGGCGGCCCTGGACCTCTATAGAAAAGAAAATAAGCGCTGGGCTGTGCGCCTGCTGGGGGTGCGGACCGGGCGGCTGGTCCCCCAGGGCGAGAGCCAGCTGAGCCTGTTTGAAAACACCGACGGCCTGAAGCGGCGGGAACAGCTGGAAAACGCTGTGGACAGGGTACGGGAAAAATATGGCAGCCAAAGCATCCACCGGGCCTTTGTCATGAAAAAACCCCCAGGGGAAAACCAGTAAAGGAGACCTGCCCATGGATATCTTCGCAAAATTGGAGATTCTTACCGACGCCGCCAAGTACGATGTGGCCTGCACCTCCAGCGGGGTGGACCGGCCCGCCCAAAAGGGCAAGCTGGGCAGCACTGTCAAGGCTGGCATCTGCCACAGCTTTGCAGCGGACGGACGGTGCATCTCCCTTTTAAAGGTGCTGATGAGCAACGACTGCGCCTATGACTGCACCTACTGCGTCAACCGCCGGGGCAACGAAAGCCCCCGGGCCACCTTTACCCCCCAGGAACTGTGCGAGCTGACCATGCAGTTTTACCGCCGGAACTACATCGAGGGGCTGTTCCTCTCCTCCGCTGTTGTCAAAAATCCGGACTACACCTGCGAGCTGATGCTGGCCGCTGTGAAAATGCTGCGGGAGCGCTGGGGCTTCTGGGGCTATGTGCATATAAAGGCCATACCCGGGGCCAGTCCCCGGCTAACGGAACAGCTGGGCCTGTATGCAGACCGAATGAGCGTAAACATCGAGCTGCCCTCCCAGCAGAGCCTGAAACGGCTGGCCCCCCAAAAGTCCAAGGAGAAAATCCTCACCCCCATGCGGCAGATCCGGGACGGCATTGCCCAAAACAGCCGGGAGATCGTAAAATACAAGGCCGCTCCCCGGTTTGTGCCTGCGGGCCAGTCCACCCAGATGATTATTGGCGCCAGCCCGGAAAGCGACAGGCAGATCCTGCTGCTCACCGAGGGGCTGTACAAAAAGTACAGCCTGAAGCGGGTGTTCTTCTCCGCCTATATGCCTGTGGTGGCAGACCGAGCCCTGCCAGCCCTGAACACGCCCCCGCCCCTTCTGCGGGAGCACCGGCTGTACCAGGCGGATTGGCTCCTGCGGTTTTACGGCTTTCAGGCCGGGGAGATTCTGGACGACCAGAACCCGGACTTCAACCCCCTTTTAGACCCCAAGTGCAACTGGGCCGTCAACCACATGGAGCACTTTCCCCTGGAGGTCAACACAGCCCCCTATGAGATGCTGCTGCGGGTGCCGGGCATTGGGGTCAAGTCGGCCATGCGCATCCGCACGGCCAGACGGCAGTGCCGCCTGGACTTTGACGGCCTGAAAAAGCTGGGCGTGGTGCTAAAGCGGGCCCGGTACTTCATTTTGTGCGGCGGCAAAAGCATCTCGCCCCTGCCCATGGACAGCCCGGCGGTTATTGCCGGGGCCATCAGCGACCGGGGCCTGGGCCAGCGGAAGGCGGACCCTCCCGAGCAACTCTCCCTGTTTGCCCCTTCTAAGGAGGATGGTGTAAAATGTCTGACAGGTCAAATCTAGTATACCGGTACGACGGCAGCTACCAGGGCTTCCTCTGCTGCGTGGCGGAGTGCTTTGCGGACAAGGGCCTGCCCGCGGCTGTCCAAACCCTGGACGAGCCCCAGGCCACCCTATTCCCCATCAAGGCCGTGGATACCTGCCCAGAGCTGGCAAAGCGGGTGGAGCGCTCGCTGGGGGAGAAAATCTCCCCCCAGGTCCAGGACATGGTGCGCCGGGGCTTTCTCACCTGCATGGAGGAAAAGGAGCTGCGGCTGATCCGTTTTATTCTCCTGGGCTACAAGCACGGCCCCAAGGTGACAGGGCTCGGCGTCCACGATGACGTCCACGCCATAGACAAGGCTTTGCTGTACCTGAAAAACGAGGCCCACTACCATGTGGAATTCCTCCGGTTTGCGGACTGCGGCGGCTTTCTGGCTGCCAAAATTACCCCCAACAACTGGGTGCTGCCCCTGATCGTCTCCCATTTCTGCCAGCGCTTCAACTGCGAAAACTTTTTGATTTTTGACAAGACCCATGGCATGGGCTTTGTCTATCAGGGAAAGGACGGCCAGAGCCGGGGAGAATTTTTCTACGCGGACGCAGTGGACCTGCCGGAACCGGACCAGGACGAAGAGCGCTATCAAAAGCTCTGGCGGCTGTTTTACGATACCATTGCCGTGGAGGGAAGGATCAACCCCCGTCTGCGCCGGGGCAACATGCCCATGCGGTACTGGGTGAATATGACGGAATTTCAAAGGCAGGACCCGGGCCTCCGCAGGCCCTAGAGCCTGGCTGGGAAAAGGACATTCTCCCGCAGCGGCCTGCCGCTTCCGGCTTTTCATGAAACCACAGCAGGAGGAGTATTTCAAAATATTTTGAAATACTCCTTGACACTGGCCCCGCCCTGCCGTATACTCTATGTAGAGAATCCTAGAAATACCAGGGAGGCGCGGAGTTTTGGCTATCCAAGAAATTTTATCCGCCCTGGCTGATGAGACCCGGCGGGGGATTTTGGCCAAGCTGAAAGAGGGAAAAATCAACTCCGGCCAGCTGGCGGAAGAGCTGGGCACAACGCCCCCGGCCCTGTCCTACCACCTGGCCAGGCTGAAAAAGGCGGACTTGATCTATGAGACCCGGTATAAGAACTATATTTACTATGAAGTAAACCTGAGTATTCTGGACGAGGCCATTGTGTGGCTCAGCGACCTGCGGGACAAAGCGCCCACCCCGGCCAGCTTTTCTGGAAAGGAGCAGCCCCAATGAAAAGAGGAAAGCCAGATGTAAAGAGAGTGATTTTCTGCCTGCTGATGTTTCTTCCCCTGCTGGCTGTGCTGATTGCCCTGCCCTTTTTGCCGGATGAGATCCCCGCCCACTATGGCTTCAGCGGCCAGGTGGACCGCTGGGGCAGCAAGTACGAGACCCTGTATTTCCCAGTGCTCACCCTATTGTTCGGGTTCTTTATGCTGGGCATGGCAAGAGTCGCCGCCAAGCAGGAAAAGGACGGCAAAAACAACGAGACCATCTGTCTTGTGACTGGCATTGTCTGCCTGGCACTGTTCAACGGCATGACCGGGTACTTTCTGTACACAGACTTCCAGATGGTGGAGGATCTCTCCCAGGTTCCTCTGGAATTCAACCGGTTTATCTGCCTGTTCCTGGGCATTGTGATGGTGGTTGTGGGCAATATCCTGCCAAAAGCCCGCCTGAACTCCCTGTTGGGCCTGCGCACCCCATGGAGCATGGCAAATGAAACCACCTGGAAAAAGAGCCAGCGCTTTGGCGGACTGTCCTGTATCATTGGCGGTCTCGCCATGATGGGGGTCTGCTTTTGGGTCAAGGGCCTCCCCTGCCTGTTGTATGCTGGCGGGATTTTCACCCTGATTCTTGTGGTGGATGTGCTATATACATACCGGATATACAAAAAGTATGGAACCCCCAAGGCCTAGAGTCTGTTTTAAAACTCCGAAACGCCGTCTATTTTGCCCCAATACGGTGCTTTCTGTGTCAAAAATCCTCGAAAGGCGGCAAGCCTTTCTTGCGGTTTTTTCCTTGAAAGCCCTCGTTTTTGGACAAAAATCCGGCATTTCTCCGGTTTTCAAACAGACTCTAGAGCCTGTCTGAAAGCCCAACCTTTTCTCTATGTTCAAACAAGACCCAGGCCAGCCAAACAGCGGAGCCTATCCGCTGCCAATGGAAGAAATAGGGAGCATGAAAAACACCCGGCCAGTTTATCTCACTCTGGCCGGGTGCTTTTTGTGCGATCAGGCTTTTAACCGGTTTGCCA
>CAJUPK010000028.1:0-9592 GCA_910588415.1 uncultured Oscillospiraceae bacterium
GAGATCGACGTTAGTGACTGGAGTTCAGACGTGTGCTCTTCCGATCTGAAAAATCATGGCAAGACACGTGAATGATGTGCATCGATGTCCATTGTATAACAGAGACATCCAGTATGGAGAATGTTATGAGGTGCAGGAGGTCCGGGAGGATTCTATGGATATGAAATGGTTGATGGAGCCTATTGATATCAACAAGGCAAATAAAATTTGCGAGAAATGCCGCTGGTATATAGCAACAGAGAAAGAAAGCCTATGATAAAAACGATACGAGGCCAGGCCTGGTACTGCTGCCCCCACTGCGGCAAGGCGCTGTTCCCTGTGTACAGGGACACGAAAATTGAGCATCTAAAGTACCGCTGCAAGGCCTGCAAGCACGATATAGAAGTAAATATTTGAGCCAAGAGCCAAGCTGAACAGCAGAGAGCCAAGAGCCATGAACCTCCGAGTTTTCCTCGGTGGTTCATGGCTCTTTTGCTTTATAAAAAATCATGCCGCGAGGCGTAAAACCAGGGGCGACGGCCCGAAAACGGAGGTAACCCACATGGAAGAACCGAATGTACAGCAGAACAACACCCCGGTCTCTGAGCCGGAGCCAGCCCCTGAGAAGACCTTCACTCAGGCGGAAATGGAGGCCATTATTGGCAAGCGCATTGCCAAGACCATGAAGGGCATGCCCAGCGAGGAGGAGCTTTCCGCCTTCCGGGCATGGAAGGACAGCCAGCAGACAGAGAAAGAGCGTTGGGACAATCTGAGCAAAGAGCGGGATGAGACCAAAGCCGCCCTGGCTGCCGCCCAAACAGAGCTTACCCAGTACCAGCGGGAAAAGTTTCTGCTGGACAAGGGCGTGAGCGCTGGAGAAGTGGACTTTTACGCTTTCAAGATCGGCAAGCTGGTCACAGAGGACCTGCCCTTTGAGAAGGCAGCAGAGAACTACCTGAAAGAACAGAAGGAACGCGGCCCAGCCATGCAGGTGGATTTTGCCGCGCCCCTGGGAGGCGGGGAACGCCCCCAAATGACATTAAACGAACGGATAAACCAGAAGCTGCGCGGCTGTTAAGCCGCAGAAAGGATTGAAAAATGGCAACTGTATCTGTAACAAGAGAAAACGCTTCTGCTCTCATAAGCCCAGAAGAGAGCAACGAAATTGTGCAGAGCGTGATTGAGAAGTCAACGGCACTGCGAGTGATGACGCGTCTGCCAAACATGGGTACAAATGTCCGTGAGTACCCCATTATGGACAGCTATCCAATGGCGGGGTTTGTGGATGGCGATTCTGGCCTGAAAATGACCACAACCATGTCCTGGAAAAAGGAAAAGATCGTGGCTGGCGAAATTGCAGCCATCGTTGCGATTCCGGATAATGTTGTAGCGGATTCCGCCTATGACATTTTTGGACAGATGCGGCCTCGTCTGGAAGAAGCGGCCGGAAAGGTAGCGGACGCTGCCATCTTCTTTGGAAAAAACAAACCGGACGGGTGGAGAGAGGGCCTTGTCCCATCCGCTATATCTGCAGGAAATGTAGTATCCTCCACAAGCGATATTTTCAAAGACATATTCGATGTGAATGGCGTGCTGGCAAAGGTGGAAGAAGACGGTTATTTTGCCGACAACATTGTCTCCGCTATTGAGATGCGGGCTAACTTGAGAGGCCTGCGCGACAAAAATGACCGGCCGCTTTACCTGGAAAATATGCACCAGGGCGCACAATACACGCTTAACGGAATGACCATTGATTTTCCGAGAAATGGGGCATGGGACAGCACACAAGCCCTGATGGTAACAGGAGACTGGTCGCAGGCGGTGTATGCAATCCGCCAGGATGTGACTTTTGATGTATTCGACAGCGGCGTGGTCTCGGATGCGGATGGAAAGGTTATCTACAATCTCATGCAGAATGACATGAAGGCCATCCGCATGGTTATTCGGCTGGGATGGAATATCCTTAACCCCATCAACCAGATAAACCAGGACAATGACACAAGATTCCCCTTCGCGGTATACGCGCCCGCCGCTTCCGAAACTGCCGAGCTGGGGGAATAACCGGGCTGTCTGCGCCCGCGCCCGGATTGGCTGAGATGACCAAGCCGCAGCTTCTGGCATACGCGGCAGAGGCAGGCATATCCGGGGTGGACAGCTCCATGAGAAAGGCGGACATTCTGGCTGCTGTGGAGGAGGCGGTGCTTTGACCTACGCGAATTTTCCCTTTTATCAGGATACATACCTGGGCAGTCAGATTTCGGAGGACGACTTTCCCCGGCTGGCGCTGCGGGCCAGCCAGTACCTGGACTACATCACCCAGGGCAGGGCAAAGAACAGTACCCACCTGGAGGAACTTGGGATGGCCTGCTGCGCCCTGGCCGAGGAATATGAGACCATTGGCCGGCTAAAGCGGCTGGCGGATGCCAGCGTACAGGCCAGCCTGGAGAGCGGGGGCAGGGAACTGCAGAGCGAGACCGTGGGACCCTGGAGCAAGACCTTTCAAAGCGGCGGGGAGCGGACAGCCTCCGCGGCCGCCCAGGCCGCCCAGGCAGAGGCCCAGCTCTTTGGGATCGCCCAGCGGTATCTGGCCCCCACAGGGCTTTTGTACCGGGGAGGGAGGCGGTGCGGATGTTCCCCCATACCCTGACCCTGTACATGCCCCAGACCTGTACCCACCCGACCACCCTGCGCACAGAGACCACCCCCCGCATTACAGTGCTGGAGGGGGTGCTGACTGTCCCCGCCAAGGCCTCCACAGCCGGGGATAAAGGCTATGCCGGGGTGGACAGGGTGACGGTATATATACCCTTTTCCGTGGCCGCCACAGACGGGATTACAGGCCAGGAGAAGCGCTACATGCCCCCCAGGGCCTATGCCCAGGCAGAGGACAAGACCGGGCTGTGGACCCTCTCCACCGCGGGAAAAGCTTTCTTTATCCCAGGCCGCGTGGCAGAACCCACCCTGACCCGCCAGCAGCTGGAGCAGTCCTGGGAGGTTTACAGCATAACCAGCGTCACAGAACGGGACTTTGGCCCAGTCAGCATGAAGCACTGGGAGATAGGAGGCGCTTAATGGGATTTGTCCGTTTTGATGTGCACACAGATGGCATCACAGCCCTAAAGGGAAAGCTGGCAGCCAGCCAGGAACCCGCTGCCCATGCGGTGGCAGTGCAGGCGTCAAAAGATACAGAGCCCTATGTGCCCATGCGCACCGGATCCCTGACAGCCCGGACGCAGGTGGAAGGAAGCCGGATCATCTACCCCGGCCCCTATGCCCGGTATCTCTACATGGGCAAAGTCATGGTGGACAGCCAGACCGGAAAAGGCCCCATGAAGATAGTGGACCAAAACGGCGATGAATTCATCCGTTTCCGCAAAGGGGCCACTTTGGTTGCCACCAGCCGGAACCTGAACATAAGTACTGCTTCCCATCCCAAGGCCCAGGCCCGCTGGTTCGAGGCCTCCAAGGCGGAGAACTTGGAAAAGTGGAAGAAGACGGCAAAGGAGGCTCTGCTTCGTGAACTCTAAGGAAAAAACCCTGCCCCTGGCCAGCGGGGAGGAAAACAGCCGGATCACCCGGCAGGTGCTGGCCTGGCTCAACCGCTTTCCCGGCCTGCCTGTTCCCTTGGTGGACTTTGAAATGCTGGTCCCGGACCAGGCGGGCATGGCCATCACCGTGCCCCAGGGCGCGGCCATACGCAAGCGCTATATACTGGGCGGCCACCAGGGGGAATTCTCCTTTGCCCTGGTGTACCGGCTCAAGCCGGAAAGCCCGGACGCCCGGCTGGAGGCTGTGGAGAGGCTGGACAAGCTGGGGGACCATGCGGCTGCTTCCCGGCCGGACATTGGGCCGGAAGCCCGGGCCCTGGGCACAGAGGTAACCGCCCGTGCCACGCTGGCCGCCCGGTACGAAAATGGAGACGAGGACTATCAAATACTTTTAAAACTACTTTACGAGGTGATATAAATGGCGGACGCAAACACCACTGTTTTTAACACAGAACCTGGCATAACCGCTGCCAGAGAACTATTGATCGCTTACTTGAACACCGGCAGCCAGGCAGCCCCTGTGTGGTCTCCGGTGGGCAAGCGGGTGGAGGATTCCAGCATGGAGCTGGACTGGAGCACAGAGACCAAGGTGGACATCTTTGGAGACACCTACACCACAGGCAAAAAGGCCACCCGGACCCAGACCTTTGAGCCCTGCGAGCTGGACAGCGCGGACGCGGCCCAGCAGAAAATCTGGGAGATGGGCATCAAGAACAATGACGTGAATGCCCTGCTGAACCAGGACATGCTGATTGCCCACTTCTACGCCGGGGGCACCTCCCAGGGCACAGGCAACTTTGCGGAGCGGTACGAGGGCTGCTCTGTACTGCCTACGGGCCTGGGGGGCGAAGGAGGCGGCAGCGTGGGAATGCCCATCGAGGTGACCTACGGCGGCATCCGCACCACAGGCACTGTGGGAAGGGACGCGGCAGGCAAGATCACCTTTACCCCGGACACGGCCAGCGTGGAGCGCATGGCCATGCGCAATGTACAGCTGGATTAAACCAACCACAGATTAGGAGGACAGCATTATGCCGGACATACGATTTGACACAGGACTGGTTACATACGAACTCAACGGGGTGTGTTCTGTAAGCTTTAACCCCACGGACAGCCACTTTGTGGAAAAGCTTATGGCTGCAGTGGATTCCCTGGACGCGCTGCAGGAGGAGCACAATGCCCAAATGGAACAGGACGGGGACACAGCCGGGCTGTTCCGGCAGGCCCGGGAGCGGGACCAGTCCATGCGGGCCATGCTGGACGATACCTTTGGTACGCCTGTGTGCGAGGCCCTGTTTGGCTCCATGAACCTCTACGCCATGGCGGACGGCCTGCCTGTGTGGTGCAACCTGGTGCTGGCGGTAATGGACGAGGTGAACGCGGCCACTGCCCGGGAGATGAAGCGCACAGACCCCCGGCTTGCCAAGTACACGGCCAAATATAAGCGGAAATGATTGGCTATGACCTGCCCCGGACCGTGGAAGTGGGGGGCACAGAGTACCAGATACGCACAGACTACCGGCCTGTGCTGGACGTCTGCTCTGCCTGGGGGGACCCAGAGCTGGAGGACCATGAGAAGCTGGCCGCTGTGCTGGATATCTTCTATTTTTCTCCGGGCTTTGGGGATATGCCCCCGGACCATTGGCAGGAGGCTTTGGAGAAATGCCGCTGGTTTATAGACGGCGGGGACCAGCTGGGCGGCCGTTCCCCTGGCCCGGTGGTCATGGACTGGGAGCAGGACTTCCCCTTAATCGCCGCTCCGGTCAGCCGGGTGTATGGCGGCGACATCCGGGCTGTTCCCTATGACCCCCAGGCCAACCAGGGGGGCCTGCACTGGTGGACCTTCCTAAGCCTGTACCTGGAGGTAGGAGACTGCCTCTTTGCCCAGGTGGTGCGCCTGCGGGACATGCGGGCCAGGGGGAAAAAGCTGGACAAGCAGGACAGGGAGTTCTACCGGAGGAACCGGGAGCTGATTGACCTGCGCACCCGGTACACAGAGAGAGAAAAGGCGTTCCTGAAGGAGTGGGGCGCGGGCTAAAGGAGGTGAGCGGATGGCCCAGGCAGACGGCAGTATTGTAATAGAGACCCGGGTAGATGCGGCCAAGGCCCAGCAGGACCTGGACCGGCTGACCAGGGAGATTGCCAAAACAGAGAAGACCATAGAGAGCTTGAGCGCCAAAAGGTCCCCCTTGGAGGAGCAGTTCCGGCAGGCCGCGGAGGAGGCGGACCTGGCGGGCCAGAGCGTCAAGCGGCTCCAGGCGGAACTGGCCCAGGCCCAAAGCGCCCTGGGGGCCAACCGGGGCATGGACATGCCTCTGGATGAGTTTCTGCGGTACAGCCAGGCCGTGGATTCCCTTCCTGCCAAGATAGCGGCCCAGCAAAAGGAATATGAGAAACTGGGGGCCCAGTCTGACCGGCTCAATGCCAAGCTGTCCGCATATGATGACAAGATTGCCCAGGCCACCAGCCGCCTGCGGGAACAGCAGGGCCAGGCCGGGGACCTGACCCGGGAGATATCCGGCATAGAAAACAGCGCCCAAGTGGCGGATAAAAAGATTGTGGCTATGGTCCGGAAGCTGGCCGCCATGAAGGAACAACTGGAGGCTTTGGAGAAAGCTGGCCTGGGTCTGGGGCATACAGAGTATGACGAGCTTCTTGGCAAAATCCAGCGGGTCACAGAGGCGTTGCGTCAATACCGGGCGGAGAAGGAGGGAAGCTCCAAAGAATCCAAAGAATCCAAAGAATCCAAAGAATCCAAGGAATCCAAAGGAGCGGGCCGTTCCCGGTATGCGGAGTCCATTTCCTCCATGGGGGCGGCTTTTAGCAGTGCGGCCAGGGCGGCCGGGGCCTTTCTGGGCAAAATGAATGTGTTTTCCCGCACAGCCAGCGCCCTGGGCGGGGCTTTCAGCCGCCTGGGCACCATGATCCAGCAGGCCTTTGTGTTCAATGTGATCTCCCAGGGCCTGAACGCCCTGCGGGGCCAGATCAGCTCCTACCTGGCCTCTAACGCGGCCTTTACCGCTGCACTGGCCAATCTCCAGGGCAGCCTGGCCACAGCCTTCCAGCCCATACTCAACGCGGCGGTGCCTGCGCTCATCACTCTGATCAATGTGATCAGCAGCGTGATTGCGGCCATTGGCCGGCTGGTTGCCGCGCTGTTTGCCATAGGGGGCAAGAGCCTAAAGAGCAATACAAAGGCCATGAACGCCCAGGCCGCTGCCATTGGCGGGGCCGGGGCAGCGGCCGAAAAGGCCAGCAAAAGCCTTGCCAAGTTTGACGAGATCAACAAGCTGTCCGACACCTCCGGAGGCGGAGGCGGCGGAGGGGGAGGCGGAGGTGGCGGCGGGGGCGGCATGGAAGCCCTGCCGGATGTGGAGGTGGAAGGCCTGTTCTCCACCTGGGGCGAGGCCTTTAATGCCTTTCTGGACACGATTATTGACGAGGGGCTGCCCAAGCTCCGCAGCGCCCTGACAGGATTTGGCACATGGCTCAACGCGCTTTCCGCCAACCTGTACGAGATGTTCACCTTCCCTGGCGTGCAGGAGAAGATACGCTACATAGGCCGGGAAGTGGCCTACGCGTTCAATGACCTGGTGGAAAACGGCATTAACTGGGACCTGCTGGGCCGGGCCCTGGGGGCGGGCTTTTCCTTTGCCCTGGGATTTTTGGTCAGCAACCTCTATGCCTTTAACTGGAAGGGCCTGGGCCAGGCCCTTGCCACAGCCACCAACGGCCTGATACCAGAGGTGAACTGGTACGAGTTCGGCCAGCTGCTGTGGGCGGGCTTTAAGATTGGCTTGGAGACCTTGGCGGGGTACATTGCGGGGCTGGACATGCCCACGGTAGCCCAGGCCTTCAATCAAATGGCCTATGGCTGGTTCAACAGCATACAAGAGACCATTGAGACGATTCCATGGACAACCATCGGCGCAAAAATCGGGCAGTTCTTTGCCAATATAGACTGGCCCGGCCTGTTTGAGACAGGCAAGCAGACCCTTCTCATGGCCGTGCAGGGTATTCTGGACGCGCTGAACGCGTTTATCAATAACGCGCCGCCGGAACTGATAGCGGCTATTGCCATAGCCATTGTCTCCACCTTTGTGGGGACCAAGCTCAAGCTTATAGCTGCCTTTGTGGGTATTTTTGCCCTTTTGAAGGACAAGATGTTTGAGATTGGCGCCACCATTGCAAACGCCATTAACCGCATAGACTTTGCCTCTGTCATCACCGGGCTGGGCCAGCTGCTTAGTGACGCGATTGTGGGAGCGCTGAACTTTCTTCTTGGACTTATTGGAACCTTAGATTGGTACAGTTTGGGCAGAGAAATATGCACTGGTCTGATCAATGCAGTGTCAAGTATCGACCTTGGAACCCTGATACCATCCATGTTTGAGGTATTAAGCTCTGCTATTACAGGGGCGCTCAATTTACTGATCGGCTTTATGGATGGTCTGGACTTGTCCCGTCTAGTACATGGGTTATTGAATGGCTTTATATCTGGGGTACAAAACACGGATTGGAGCCGAATATTTTCAGAAATCTTCGAACTGTTAGGAGAAGCGGTTGGTAAAGCCGTACTCTTAGCGGCTGACCTTGCAAAAGTTATCTGGGAACTCATTAGCCAAGCCCTAAACTCTGTAGGCAGCTATTTTAGCGGCAAAATCGAAGAGTCCGGCGGAAACATTATTCAAGGAATCTTTAAAGGTATCGGCGATGCTTTAGCGGGCATTAGCTCCTGGATAAATGACAACATTTTCCAGCCCTTTATCAAGGGATTCAAGTCTGTGTTTGGCATCCACTCCCCTTCCACTGTCATGGCCCAGCAGGGTAATTTTATCATCAGCGGCTTGCTCAAAGGCATCACCCAGGCCTGGAGCGGCATTGTCAGCTTCTTCAGCGATAAACTCAGCGGTATTATTGGGATCATTTCCAACGCCTGGCAGTCCATCAAAAACACAGCTTCTGCTGTCTGGAATACCATCACCACCAGCCTGGGTAACACCTGGAATAACCTGAAGAGCAAGGCCACCACCCTGTTCAATGGAGCCAGGGATGCCATTGGAAGGGCTTGGGAGAGTGTTAAGACAACAGCCTCCACGGTATGGAATACCATCACCACCAGCCTGGGTAACACCTGGAATAACCTGAAGAGCAAGGCCACCACCCTGTTCAATGGAGCCAGGGATGCCATTGGAAGGGCTTGGGAGAGTGTTAAGACAACAGCCTCCACGGTATGGAATACCATCACCACCAGCCTGGGTAACACCTGGAACAACCTGAAGAACAAGGCTACCACCCTGTTCAATGGAGCCAGGGATGCCATTGGAAGGGCCTGGAACACCGTGAAAGAAAACAGCCAGTCCCTGTGGAACGGCATTTCAGACAAGCTGGGCACCGTGTGGGGCGGCATCAAGGACGTGGCACGGGACAAGTTCAATGAAATCGCCGGCAAAATAAAAAGCACCTGGACCAGCAGCCAGCAGGAGACGGACAAGGTTATGCCTGCCATCTCCAAAACGGTGACCGAGAAAGCGGCGGCAGCCCTGAAGGGGATCAGCGACAACTTTGGCAAGGCGGAGAGTACCATAAAAACCCAGCTTGGCAACTCCATGACCGCAGCCAACAAACTGGACTGGAGCGGCGTGGGAAACAATATTGTGGACGGTATCTCCGCAGGCGTGCGGGCCAGAGCCGCGGCCCTGGCCAATTCCGTGGCCAACGCTGCCAGCAATGCCCTGCAGGCCGCCAAAAATGTTTTGCAAATCCACTCCCCGTCCCGGCTGTTTGAAAACGAGGTGGGCGTCAACATTGGCGAGGGCATGGCCCTGGGCGTGGATGAGAGCCAGCGCTCTGTGCTGGCGTCCATTCACGAAATGACCAGGGCTGCCACAAACTCCTTTGTCCATTCTCTGTCTATGGGGGATATCTGGGAAAATCTCCGGATTAGTACCGCAAAGACATGGAAGACAATAGAAGTGGATCTGGCAAATACCTGGAAAAGAATTTCCCAGGCTGCCACAAACTCCTTTGTCCATTCTCTGTCTATGGGGGATATCTGGGAAAAT
>CAJUPK010000028.1:9692-20383 GCA_910588415.1 uncultured Oscillospiraceae bacterium
GAAGACAATAGAAGTGGATCTGGCAAATACCTGGAAAAGAATTTCCCAGGCTGCCTCCACGTCATTTGCAAACATGAACCAGCTGGTTTCCCATGCCTTTTCCAGCATGAAAGCCAACATATCCGTCACGGTAAACGGAATCATTAACAGTATTCAAAGAATGTCAGAGGGTGTGGCCGCAGGTGTAAACCGGGCAATCAACGCCATCCGCAATCTGCGGGTAGCCAGTGCGGATGCAGTAAGCCTAATGTCACGGGCGGTCAGCTCTGTGCCTATCCCCCGTCTTGCTTCAGGTGCGGTCATTCCTCCCAACCGGGAATTTTTGGCTGTGCTGGGAGATCAGAAATCGGGAACGAATGTGGAGGCACCGCTCTCTACCATTAAGCAGGCCCTTGCCGAGGTGCTGGGAGAAACCAGCTACCAAAGGGGCGGGGGAGAACAGACCGTCATTTTGCAGGTGGACAGGCAGGTGCTGGGCCAGGTGGTCTACAGGCTTAACGGCGAGCAGTCCCGCCGTATCGGCGTAAGCCTGCAGGGGGTGTGATATGAGCAGCACATACATAAAACTCAATGGCATTTCCTTTGACGCCAACGTGGCCATCTCCAAATATACCCGGAACTTCAACGTGCTGGACGGAGAGAACTCTGGCCGGGTCATGACAGGCCGCATGGAGCGGGACATCATTGGCGCGTACCTGGGGAACAAGATCACCTTTTTCCGCAAGGGAGATAATTACCAGGGCTATGATGCGCTGTGGGACTACCTGGTGCAGCACTCTGTGGACAAAGACGGCGTATGGCTGGAAGTGGCGGACGGGCAGCAGACCCTGGCCTATCAGGCGTACTATTCCGCCGGAGAGCAGCAGATAGAGCAGGTGTTGAACGGAATCAACTACTGGGGAGAGATGGAGATCAACTTCATCCCCATGGATGCGCAGGTGAGGCCGTCATGAGTGAATCCTATCTTTTTTATAAGGACGTGGCCCCTGGCGCAGCGGAAGAGGCGGTTATCCTGGAGGAAGGGACCGCGCACAACCCCTACTCAAATCCCTCCCTTCTGCCCTTTGAAAACCCCCTGCCCCCCCTTGCCACCCTGGAGCCTGGGCGATGGCTTTTAAACGGCAGCTTTGCCCTGCCAGGCCGGACAGTGCCCTATTGGTCAGAGCTTCTCAGCGATGAAGAGGGCCTGCTGTCCCCTGCCCCGGTGTTTGATATCCAGTTCAGCCAGCAGCACTCCACAGTGGGACTCACCCTGGTTTTTGACCCGGCGGCAGGGGAGTTCTGCCAGGAGGTGCAGATCCAGTGGTACCAGGGGGAGCAGCTGAAAGCGGACCAGATCTTTTACCCGGACGCGGCCTCCTATCTCTGCGAGAAGACGGTGACCAGCTGGGACCGGCTGGTCATCACCCTGCGGAGGACCGGGCTTCCCCTGCGCCGGGCCCGGCTGCAGCAGATCATCTTTGGGCTGTACCGCCGTTTCGGCATGACAGAGCTGCGCAAGGTGAAGCTGGTGAACGAATCGGACCTTTCCGCCCTGACCCTGCCCATCTCCACCATGGATTTTGAGCTGGACAGCCGCAGTGACATTCAGTTTATGTTCCAGTTTAAGCAGCCTGTGGAGGCCTGGAACAACGACCGCCTGGTGGGGGTCTACTACATAGACGGCCACAGCCGGGCAGGGCTGCACCTGCGGTCTGTCAACTGTTATGACGCCCTGGGCGTGCTGGACGAGATCCCCTTTTCCGGGGGCGTGTACCAGGACTATCCGGCGGCGTCCCTTCTGGGGGACATTGTGGGCAGTGACTTTGCCCTGGACATCGAGGTGGAGGACATGGCCTTAACCGGGGCTATCCTGCCGGGCACCAAGCGCAGCGCCATGCAGCAGGTTCTGTTCGCCTGGGGGGCCGTGGCCTCTACAGACGGGCGGTACGGCATCCGAGTGTTTCACCCAGAGCCGGAGGGGGAGCCGATAGGCCTGGACAGAACCTATGTGGGGGCTTCTGTGGACACAGCCGCCATTGTGACAGAGGTGCGGGTAACCGCCCACAGCTACACCAAGGACGCCAATGGCAGCGTAGAGATCAACGGGGAGAAGTACACGGACACAACCCAGGTGTTCTCTGTGACCAATCCAGATGTGACCAGCAATGACAAGGAGAATGTGGCCAGCGTCACCAGCGCCACTCTGGTCTCTCCGGCCATGGCCCAGGCTGTGGCCCAAAGGCTTTACCAGTTCTATTCCCAGCGGGACACAGCCAAGGCAAAAGTGGTGTGGCAGGGAGAGCGGCTGGGCGCTGCCACGGCCCTGCCCACCCCCTGGGAGACCCAGGTTGCCGGGCACATCAAGAAGCTGAACATCACCCTTTCCAACACCGTTGCAGCGGATGTGGAGGCCATTGGATAGAGGAGGCAGACCCATGGAAGAACTTGTTTGGACCCCTTATATAGCCTGGGCCAGTCTGGCCCCCAACCCTGCCACAGTGGGAGAGACTGTCACCCTGCGGGTATTTGTGGCGGACGTGCTGGGCGGCCAGCAGGAGGAGGCCTGGTTCTCCGGCACCCTGTACAGCGGGGAGGTGTAGGCGTTGATTCAGCAAGTAAGGGCCCGGTTTAACGGCCAGTGGGTCCTGCTCACCTATGACAAGGCCTCTGGCACCTGGCAGGGAGAATTTACCCCCAGCGCCACCTCCTTTACCCAACCCCATGGGGCTTATTCCATAGAGGTGGAGGCTGTCAACAGCAGCGGAGCCATTGTCACCGCCACAGGAGAGGACCGGGAGGACCTGCGCCTTTTCGTCAACGAGCGCCAGCCCCCCCGCCTGGTCCTGGTCTCCCCGGCAGAGGGATATGTCACGGTGAACCGGCCGGAAATCGTGGTATATGGGGAGGATGAGCCGGGAGGCTCTGGGGTGGATATAGCCAGCCTGGAGGTCTGGCTGGACGGCCAGAGTGTTTCCGGCGCGGTGTGGCAGCCTGTGCAGGGCGGGTACCGGGTGGCCTATACCCCGGACCAGCCCCTTTCCGAAGGCCCCCATACCCTGGAGTTCCGCATAGCGGACCAGGACAAAAACACAGCCATGCTGCGCCTGCGCTACACAGTGGACACCCTGCCCCCCGCCTTGTTTCTCAAGGAACCCCGGTACCGTTCTGTGGTGGACACGCCGTCCATTTTGGTCAGCGGCACAGCCACAGACCCCACCCAGCCGGTCACCCTGCGGGCAGAGGTAAATGGCGTGCTCCGGGCCCAGGCCACGGCGCTGCCGCCCTTTGGGACCTTTTCCTGGGACATTCCCCTGGAGGTGGGGGCCAATACCATTCAGGTGACCGCTGCGGACGGCGTGGGATGGGAGAGCCTGGCCCGCTTGTTTGTGATCCGGCTGGTTACAGACCGCACCCAGGGGGACGTGGACGCTTTGGCGAGCCTACTGCAAAAGCCTGTGGACAGGTGGACCCCAGAGGAGCGCTCCGCCTTTCTGACAGCCAGGGAGCGGGGCGGGTACAATTACACGGACCTGAACCGGGTGGTTCTGGCTGTGGAGCACCTGAACAGCAAATTTGGCGGCTATGGCTATGACGGGGGCTATGTGCCTGTTGAGCCCCAGCCGGGGCGCACCCAGTGGCAGCCGGAGGACTACCCAGAGCCTGCCAAGATGGAGGCCTTTCTGGATAACCTGCGGCGGCTCAAAGGCCTTGTGCCCATCCGCGTGCCCCTGCCGGAGACCATGGAGGGGCTTACCTTCCAGCGGGCCAATGACATAGAGGCCGTGCTGGTAGCCCTGGACCGCTACAGCCCTTACATGGAGAACAGCTTCCGGGCCGGGGAAATCCATGCTGGTGAAACATAAAGGAGGACATCATGAAAAACGGAATCATCAAGGGCGGGGGAAACTCCCGGTATCTAAAGTCTGTGCCGGACTTTCTTGCCCAGTACCCAGACTATGACAGCTTTGCCCAGGCCATGGCCTCTGGCACCCTGCCCATAGACCTGAACGGCGTGAACCCCCAGGGCTGGACCCAGCTGGGCACACCCCTGGACGCGGCCAACCTTTTAAGCGACCCCACGGCAGGCAGCATGGGATTAAGCGAGGAGGAGAGTACGCCTGACGTGGCCTTCTCCCATCTCAACGCGGGCAAGCTGAGCAAAAACGGCGACGCCCTAAACCACCACATGGGGGACACACAAGCCGCCCAAGTGCGGAACATAGAGCTGACGACCGAGGACATGAAAGACCAGGTGGGCCAGGAGACAGAGAAGCCGGATGGCACCATCATCTTTGTGTACGAGTAGGAGGCGCGGCCATGGCTAAGAAGATGTACGCGGTACAAAACGGGCAGCTCCGAAAGCTGCGCAAGGGGTACACAGTAATAGACCGCACCGTCCGGAAAATCCGCAAGGGCTATACCGTCATTGCGGGCAGGATTCGCCCCTTTTGGGCTGGCGGCGAGTTGGAATATTTTGGGGATTATATTGACGGGGTTTCCAATGGAGTGGATGGCGTTTATCTCCAACAAGGAGCCATTGCGGCCGCATCGATACCAGACTATGCGTTATTTGCAGGTGGTTTTTATTTTTATTATGACCCGAGTAACACAAGCGACAGCACAACGAAACGTACTAATGAAGTAAGCATCTACGATAAGCAACTGATTAAGTTGAGAAAATCGCTTCGCAATACAAAACAAAATGTAGCCGCTGCTTCTGCCCATGGACATGCCATTTTTGCAGGTGGCGATCAATGGAATAAGAACAACATTGTATACGGAGATGTGGAATCTTTTGACAGTTCCTTAACAAGAGTAACTTTAACTTCTTTAGCGTCTAATGTGACAGGCGCAGTAGGCGGGGCGATAGGGAAATACGCCCTTATAGCAGGAGGTGGATATCAAACCAATTATCTTTCTAATCAAGTTAATTGGTATGATAAGGACTTAACGAAAGGCAACTGCGAGCCTCTACACATTGCCAAAACAGGTTTTGGCTCAGCGAATACAACAAGCCATCTTTTGTTTGCTGGAGGGATGTATAAAGATAGCCAGTTCAATGCCTATTCTACGGATTATGTAGATGTCTATAATCAAGATTTAACTAAAACCATATGTACTCTGTCCGCAAAATCTTACATTATTCCGGGTACAAGCATAGGAGAGTTTGCAATATTTTCTAGAATAAAAAAGTTGGCAGTAGACCCATATCATTTTGATGTGTTTTCAGATGATTTAACCCGCATAGAACTCAATATTCCAAATGACTTTAATACAGCCGTACATTCAGAAAATTTTGCAATATTTGCAGGTTCTTCATATATCACAGAAAATATCATCACTTTTGATGAAGATTTAGTAAAATCATCTCCAGAACAACCAATAAAATACAGAACCGCAACAGGCATTTATGGTGAAAAAATGTCTGGCGCTATGGCAGGTGACTTTTTAGTGTTGGCGGGGGGAAACCCGTCTAGTGATCATAGCATCAAAGAAACCGGGCAAAAGTTCAATGTCACAGTATATAAAACGTGACGCAAGCTTCTGGCACATGCCCCAAAGAATATTCTGCACGGGTACCGCTCATATTCTGTATACATCCACCACATCTGTGGCCGAGCCGCTGTTGGAAGGAACGGTTGCAATATTCCCGCCGGCAAAAAGGGCATAATCTCCCGCAGACCCAGCGCTTAATTCATATCTGCTTTGTGACAAGTTAGGCTCGGTTTTTCGGGTCAAATCTTCATTGTACGAAAACACAGTGGGTGTGGCATAGCCGCCGGTACTTCCAGAGACACTCACAGCAATTCCGCCGCCAAATATCGCGTAACCCTGTAAGGACACACCAGCCATTTCGGCGAAATAGTACGGCAGGTTTGGCAATGTGGACCTTGTAAGATTTTCGTCATAGGCGTCCACGGCCGACACTCGATAGTTCTGCTGCTGTGTGCCCCCAAGAAACAGGACCCTGCCGCCAACAGAAGCGCCTGCTAAATCGGTTCTTGCCTGAGACAAAGAAGAAATTCTTTTTTGTGTAAGGTCTTCGTCATACGCGTCTGCAGAAGCAACCACGCTTCCGCCGTTAACCCCTCCCGCAAATACCGCGTACTTGCCAAAGGGCACGCCGCACAGATGTTTCTTCTTTTCGGACAAGCCAGCGGCAACTTGTGCATGGGTTCCTTCCACATTAAAGCTATGCACAGTGTTTTCGTCCGTTGCGCCGCCAGCGGAGGCCCCGCCCGCAAACACCACATACTCTCCTACGCCAGCCGCTGAAAGATAGTATTTGCCTCTGCCTTTCCCTGTCCCGAACCGCGTTAGGGTTTTGGTAAATCCTGTGATGTAATAGTTGTGGTTACTTCCGGTTTTGCCGCCTCCAAAGGCAGCAAACTCACTGGTTTGTGAACCCGCATGATACACGACCACGCTGTACAAATTGCTTGTGTGGGATGTTAAATCATCATCATAGACATATACCGTGCTGAATTCCGGGCCTGTGTTTCCATCGCTTACACCTCCGCCAAATAATACATATTTCCCCACAGAGGCCGCAGCCATCTTTTTTCTCCGTCCTCCCAGCGCCTCTATCGCGCCATCACTGGAATTGCCAAAATACTCCAGCTCGCCGCCAGCCCAAAAGGGGCGGATCCTGCCCGCAATGACCGTATAGCCCTTGCGGATTTTCCGGACGGTGCGGTCAATTACCGTGTACCCCTTGCGCAGCTTTCGGAGCTGCCCGTTTTGTACCGCGTACATCTTCTTAGCCATGGCCGCGCCTCCTACTCGTACACAAAGATGATGGTGCCATCCGGCTTCTCTGTCTCCTGGCCCACCTGGTCTTTCATGTCCTCGGTCGTCAGCTCTATGTTCCGCACTTGGGCGGCTTGTGTGTCCCCCATGTGGTGGTTTAGGGCGTCGCAAGTTTTTTCATTCCAATAAAACCAATCAAACAAAGGAGTGTTCAAAATGCAAAGGTATCAAATTTGGAACAAGCAAGACCCGGTATACACCCCCGGCGGGCCCGTGTATACCCCAGAGGAGTGGATGGACAAGTACCAATGGATGAAGCACCCCAAGGCCGTGCCCGTGCTGGAAGCAGGCCTGATGAACGGGGGCTCTGTAGGGGAACTGGGCGAGATGAAGCGCAGGGCGGAGCTGCAGGGCGCGGTATTTGACCAGGGCTTGAGCAACCAGGAGCTTCTGGAGGCCATTGAAGCCTTTGAAGACGAGATGAACCAGCCCGCTGACCCGGCAGACCTGCCGCCCACTGTGGAGGAGCGCACAGCCGCCGCCCTGGAGTTCATCGCCATGAACAGCCTGCCGGACGCAGGCAGTATCTAAAGGAGGCGCTTATATGAATTACGAGACCATCAAACGCAACTATGAACGGGGCCTGTGGAGCATGGCCATGGTAAAAGTGTCGGTGCGCAAGGGCATTATCACGGCCGCCCAGTTTGAGAAGATCACCGGGGAGGTGTACATATGAAGGACGCGATCTGCGCTGGAATTGGCGTGGTTGGCAGCGGCATTGCAGCCCTGTTCGGGGGCTGGGACGCGGCGCTGATGACCCTGCTCATCTTCATGGGGGTGGATTACCTGACAGGCCTGATTGTGGCCGGGGTGTTCCACAAATCGGAGAAGACAAACAACGGCGCGTTAGAGAGCCGGGCAGGCTGGAAGGGCCTGTGCCGCAAAGGGGCCACCCTGCTGGTGGTGCTGGTGGCCTGTCGCCTGGATCTGCTGATGGGCTCCAACTTTATCCGGGATGCGGTGGTCATTGCCTTTACCGCCAACGAGACCATCTCCATCATTGAGAACGCAGGCTTGATGGGAGTGCCCATTCCAGCGGTGCTGGTGCGGGCCATTGACGTGCTGAAAAACAAGGCGGACCAGAGGGAGTAATCCATGGGGGCACGGGTCAAACTTGCGCCTCCGCTGGAAAGCCTGCTGCGCTCTGACATGGAGCGGGCCATAGAAGAGGCCAACCTGGGGGACTTCTGCACCCAGATTGCCCGGCTGTGCCTGATCCGGCGGTGGGCCCAGGCAGACATTGCCGCCCAGCTGGACTGCGACCGCTCCACCATCTCCAAGCATATGCCCGGCATTTTGGAGAGAGTGGCGGCTGCCGCCCAAAAGTTAGGCATGGGACAAGCAGCGGGTATTGTTTAATTTGTTGTATTATGGTATAATCTAATAGCTTGCCCACCCAATCCCGCAAGTGGCGAGGGGGTGAAAATCGTGAGTGTCCTTATTACCTTCTTACTGTCTGTCTTAGCAAGTGTGGTTGCGTACTACATATGCAAATGGCTTGACAGGCAGCGAAAGGGCAAGTAAAGCCTAAAAAGAATCCCCGGAGAAAGCCACTTCTCCGGGGATTCGCTTTGTGAAAATCGCAGTTCCTTATTACCAAGGATATTATAGCACAGAAAGTTAGGGATTTCAATGGGTTTGTGTCGAAACTATGTATAAATAATGTACTATGTTTCGTGCTTTTTTGAACTTTTTTTGAACAAAGCCTGCTTCACACAAGTTCCCCAAACTGCCACACAAAAGCCCCACAGGGCGGTGGATTTTGTTTTACAATAGGATGCAGGAGGACAAGGAAACAGGCAGCGCAAAGGCGCGGTCAGGCTGCAAGGCGGTTTCCCTGTCCTTTTGCTTTTATGGAAGGAGGCGGCGGTTTGAATTACCCTGTTTATAACCCCTATCTATACAATCCCTATGGTCTGCAGCAAAGCCAGCAGCCCGGGCAGATGAGCCAGGCAGTACAGGCCCCAGGGGCTCCATCCCAGCAGCAGGCTGGCGGGGCCATGCCCCAGGGGCTCTCCCAGGTTTCCCGGCCTGTAACCAGCCGGGAGGAGGCCATGGGCGTGGCCGCGGATTTCTCTGGCGCGCTGATGGTGTTTCCAGACGTCACCCACAACCGGGTGTACATAAAGCGCTGGAACTACCAGAGCGGCGGTGCGGACTTTATGGAGTTTGCTCCCGCGCCCCCTGCGCCGCCCCAGCAGGAACCCCAGGATCAGGCTGCTTTTGCCTCTCTGGAGGACCTGCAAAGCCTGCGGGACACAGTGAACGCCCTTCAGCAGGAGCTGGAACGGCTGAAAAAGCCCCCGCCAGCGTCCGCAAAAAATCCGGTAAAGAGGGAGAAGGCAGATGAATAGTCCCATGATGAACCATCCAGTGGCGCAGATGGTAAACCTGATGCGCAGCGGTGGGAATCCCCTGGAGCTGATGCAGCGGATGGCAGGCGGCAATCCCCAGATGGGGCAGTTCCTGCAGATGATTGGAGGCAAGAACCCTGGCCAGCTCAAGCAAATGGCCATGAACGCGGCCAGAGAGCGGGGAACCAATGTGCAGCAGATAGCGCAGCAGCTGGGGATTCCCCTTCCAGAAAACAAGATATAAAAACCAGAACTCTTTTTCAGTTTTGCGGGGCACTTGATGAAAAACCGCGCCGCAACGGCAATTTCCGGTTTACCCGGTTTGCAAATAAAACGGAAAAGGAGTTTTTCTTTATGGCAGACGGTAACGATCTGGCTTTAGGCTATGCCATGGGCCAGGACAGCAATGGAGGCAGCTGTAATAACGGCGGCTTTGGCATGGATGGGGGCTGGTGGGCCATCATCCTGTTCGCCATGATCTTTGGCTGGGGCAACGGCGGCTTTGGCGGCTGGGGCAATGGCGGCGGCGCTCAACAGGGCTATGCCACCCAGGCGGACATCCAGCGGGGCTTTGACACCTCCAACATCATCGGCAAGCTGGACGGCTTGAGCCAGGGCCTGTGCGATGGCTTTTACGCCCAGAACACAAACCTGCTCCAGGGCTTCAACGGGCTAAACACCACCCTGATGCAGGGCTTCCACGGGGTGGACAACGCTGTGTGCAACCTGGGCTACCAGACCCAGGCGGGCTTTAACGCCCTGGGCAACCAGCTGGCAAACTGCTGCTGCGAGACCCAGCGGGCCATTGACGGCGTGAACTACAACATGGCCACCAACACCTGCGCCCTGCAGACCAGCATGGCCAACAACACCCGAGACATCATCGACAGCCAGAACGCGGGCGTGCGCGCCATTCTGGACAAGATGTGCCAGCAGGAGCTGGACGCTCTGCGCAGCGAGAACCAGAACCTGAAGCTGGCAGCCTCCCAGGCCAATCAGAACGCCACCATTGGCGCCATGATCTCCGCCAGCGAGGCCACCATCCTGCGGCGCACAGGCGCCGAGTGCCCCACAGCCGCCTATGTGGTACAGCCCCCCACCCCGGTGAATTTCCCCACCAACTGCTGCGGGCAGTTCACTGGCTGGGGCAATAACAACGGCTGGGGCGGCAATGGCTGCAATCAGGGCTGTGGCTGCTGAAACAAGCCGATTTTGTTGAAGCCAACAAAATGATCATTTCCCCGAACATCGGGTGACAATTTCGGGGAGTGGTGATTGCATTTTCTGCAACAACCACTCCCCTTGATATGTAGGGAGGTAATTTTACTATGTCCTGTAAACCTGTATGTAAACTCTGTGACAGGCTGGTGCTGAGCCAGAATGTCACCTTTGCCGGCGGAAACCTGGTGATCAACCTGCCTGCCGGAAGCTATCAAAACGGCGGGAAATACTGTATTGTCATTGCCCAGGCTATCCCTGCTGCAACCACCATCAACGCCCCTGTGGTAGTCACCATTGGCACGGGCACAGAGCAGTATCCTCTCA
>CAJUPK010000029.1:0-17702 GCA_910588415.1 uncultured Oscillospiraceae bacterium
AACCAGGAGAACCGCATTAAGCTGATGCTCTCCGTGGCAGGCGTAACGGCGTGACAGCTCTTGTCTTGTTTGGGAGGGATGTGTTGTGAAACGGATTGCGGTTCTGCTGGCCCTGGTGATGGCGCTGATGGAGCTGCCCAGCTGCTCTTTCACCGGGCTTTCCGCCCAGAACCTGATGTCTCCCCCCAAGGCCAACGGGGACCAGCAGGCCATCTACCGGCTGATGCAGGGGTCCCAGAACGATGTGACTTTCATCTATCCCAAAAACGGGGAGTACCGCTCTGCCATCATCATGCGGGACTTTACCGGGGATGGGGTGGAGGACGCCATTGGCTTCCACTCGGTGGAGGACGGCGGGGTGGAGGTGCAGTTTCTTACAAAGGCGGGGGGAGAGTGGCGCACAGCCTCCGCTTTCCGGAACATTGCCACCCAGGTGGACCGGGTCTGCTTTGGGGCCCGGCAGGAGGGGGGCGAGGCGGTGTTCATCGGCTGGGGCAGCACGGCTGGGGTCACGGGCCGCATTGCCGCTGTCAACGCCTATCTCTATGACCAGGAGGAGGGCCAGGTGGACGAGTATTCCCTGAGCGCCTATGGCGAACTGGCGGTCACAGACTTTGACGGGGACGGGGTAGACGAGCTGTTTACCATTGACAAGTCCGTGCCCGCCGAGGAGGAGGGAGCCGCGCCCAATCCGGCCCGGGCCCGGGTGTTCACCTTTGACCAGGGAAAGCCCCTGGAGGCAGCGGGGACGGATGCGGACAACAGCATGGCCACCTATTCGTCTGTGGTATTTGGCAGCCTGAACGCCAGCACCCAGGGGGTGGTGGTGGACGGCGCCACTGCGGACGGCAGCATGAACACCCAGGTGTTTCTCTTTGACGGGGACAAACTGGTGAACTATCCCCAGGGGGTAAACAGCGAGAGCTATGAAAATGAGTATTCCCGGCCCTCTGCCACCTCCTTTTACGCCAGGGACATTAACGGGGACGGGTATATTGAGCTGCCAGCGGTGAGCCGCCTGCCAGGCCTTTCGGAAGATGTGGAGGTGGACTCCACCAGCTTTATGGTGGAGTGGCGGGCATTGGGCCCGGATGGCCAGAGCCGGACGGTGATGCGCACCTTGATGAACCCCCGGGAGAACTACTGGTTCCGGCTGCCCTATGTGCTGCAGGGGGGCATCTGCGCGGTGAACGACCCAGAGCGCCGCACCGTGACCTACACCAAGGTGGTGACCGACCAGGATGGAAACCAGCTGCTGGGGGGCAAGCTGTTCTCCATCCGGGTGTTTACAAAGGCCGCTTGGGAGGGCCGGGGCGAGTACAGCGGCTACACCATGCTGGCGGCCCAGAATGATTCGGTGTATGGCATACAGATTACGGCCAGCAACCGGCAGGACCGGCTGTATGTGGAGAAGATTGCCGGGGACTTCCGGCTGCTGGCGGAGTAGGGAAAACCCTCTGCGCCCCTGTAGGCGAGAGCGGCAGGCGGCTGGAAAGGCGGAAGGAGGAAGCCATGAAAAGAGTGATGGTAGCAGAGGACGAGCAGAACATCCGGGAGTTTGTGGTTATCAACCTGGAGCGGGCGGGCTATGAGATTATGGAGGCGGAAAGCGGCGACCAGGCCCTGGAGCTGTACGACCGGGGAGGCGGGCATTTTGATGTGGTGATTTTGGACATCATGATGCCTGGCAGCCACGATGGCCTGGCTGTGTGCCGGGAGCTGCGGCGGCGCAACCCCTCCCTGGGGATTATCCTGCTGACCGCCAAAACCCAGGAGATGGACAAGGTGAGCGGCCTGATGATGGGGGCCGACGACTATGTGACCAAGCCCTTTTCCCCCTCCGAGCTGGTGGCCCGGGTGGACGCGGTGTACCGCCGGGTGGCCCTGGCCGCCGAACAGGACCAGGCTGTGCGTCGAGACGAGGTCTGCTCCGGGGAGTTCCGGCTGAACCTGCGGGACCGGTCTTTCACCAAGGGCCAGGCAGCCATTGAGCTGACCCAGGTGGAGTTTCAGATCATGGAATATTTTCTGGACAATCCCGGCCTGGCCCTGGCCCGGGGGGACATTCTGCGCCATGTGTGGGGCCCCAGCTATGTGGGGGAGGAGAAGATTGTGGATGTGAACATCCGCCGCCTGCGCATGAAGGTGGAGGACGAGCCCTCCAATCCCCAGCACATCACCACGGTGTGGGGGCTAGGGTACCGCTGGAAGCCATAGCGGCCGCTGGAAACCATAGCCCGCCGGGGGAAATTCCGGCGGTGGAAGAGGAGACAACCCGCCCTGGGGCGGAAAGGAGGGAGCTATGTTTACCAGAAGCGTCTCCCGACGGTGGTTTGTAAACACCGTGGGGGCGGTGTTCGTGATTTTAACGGTGTTTGTGGTGTCGCTGTCCGCCATGGTGCAAAGCTCCACCTACAATGGCATCGAGCTGGCCCTGACTGGCCGCATGGACGAGCTGCTGAACTGGCTTTCCGGCAGCTCGGAGGGGTACGAGACCTCGGAGTTTGCGGCCATCACCCGGGACTATGTGGAGAACTATTTCCAAGACAAGTCCAAAATGGAGATTATGGCCCTCTCCAAAGATGGCCGGGTGTTCATCACCTCCACAGGATTCGAGCCGGACCACCAGCAGCCCATGCCGGACTATGAGATGGCCCTGGGCAGCGGGGACAACGCCGGGAAATGGGTGGGAGAGCTGAACACCGGGGAAAAGGTAATGGCCATCACCCGGGTGGTGCGGGACGAGGAAGGGGCCCTGATTGGCTCCATCCGGTACATGGTGTCTATGGAGCGGGCCGACCAGCAGACCCA
The DNA here is from genome assembly GCA_910588415.1 of uncultured Oscillospiraceae bacterium. Classification (GTDB taxonomy): domain Bacteria; phylum Bacillota; class Clostridia; order Oscillospirales; family Acutalibacteraceae; genus Acutalibacter. The sequence goes on from CAJUPK010000029.1 coordinate 2,812, forward strand.
GACGGTGATTGCCGCCCTGGTGGTGGCGGGCCTGTTCATCATGCTGCTGCTCACCCTGTCCGGGGCCTACTTTATCCGCTCCATTTTGGTGCCTGTGCGCCAGGTAAGCCAAAGCGCCCGGCAGATTGCCCAGGGGGACTTTGCGGTGCGCATTGAGAAGGCCCGCGACGATGAGATTGGCCAGCTGTGCGATTCCATCAACGACATGGCGGGAGAGCTGGGCGCGGCCGAGCGCATGAAAAACGAGTTTATCTCCTCGGTCTCTCACGAGCTGCGCACCCCCCTGACCGCCATCAAGGGCTGGGCCGAGACCCTGCGGGGCGGGGCGGACCCGGCCACTGAGGAAAAGGGCATGAATGTGATCATCCGAGAATCTGAGCGGCTGTCCGGCCTGGTGGAGGAGCTGTTGGACTTCTCCCGGCTGCAGAACGGCCGGATGCAGCTGGTCAGCGAGCGGATGGATATTCTGGCCGAGCTGGACGAGGCCGTGTACCTTTTTACCGAGCGGGCCCGCACTGAGGGCAAACAGCTGGCCTACCAGGAGAACATCTCCCCAGCCCCTGTGTTTGGGGACAGAAACCGCCTGCGGCAGGTCTTTGTGAATATTTTGGACAATGCCCTGAAGTACACAGAGCCCGGGGGCGCTGTCACCGTGTCCTCCGAGGTGGAGGAGAAGCAGGTAAAGGTGCTGGTGAAGGACACGGGCTGCGGCATCCCGGCCGAGCACCTGCCCAATGTAAAAAAGAAATTCTACAAGGCCAACCAGCTGGTGCGGGGCTCTGGCATTGGCCTGGCCGTGGCGGACGAGATCGTGGCCATGCACAACGGCAGCCTGGAGCTGCAAAGCTGGGAGGGCGTGGGTACCACGGTAACCATACGGCTGCCCCTGTGCCAGTCCTGAACCGGGTGGGCCATGCTTGGGCCAGCCCATATAGCCCATAAGCCCGTCATTTTTAATGGAAAAGGAGAACCCTATGGCAAAAAAAATTACCACCATTGGCGGGCAAGCGCTGATGGAAGGCATCATGATGGTAGGCCCCCAGCGGACCACTGCCGCCTTCTGCGACCAGGAGGGGCACATCTCTACAGAGGATATCTCGGTGGACCGGCTGACCAAAAAGTACCCCCTTTTGGGCAAGCCCTTCCTGCGGGGCATTTTCGCCATGATAGACACCTTCCGGCTGGGCTATAAGGCCCTGTCCCTGTCCGCGGACAAGATTACAGCCGTGGAGGGGGAGGAGGAGCTGACAGGCCTGGACAAATGGCTGGAGGACCACCTGGGGGATAAGCTGACCGGGGTGGTTATGGCGATTGGCTCGGTGTTGGGGGTGGGGCTGGCCATTGCCCTGTTTTTCATGCTGCCCACCTTTCTATTCAACCTGGTCCAGTCCGCTGTGCCGGGGGACATCTCCGGCTGGCGCTCGGTGTTCGAGGGCCTGCTGCGTATTCTCATCTTTGTGGGGTACATTCTGGTGGTATCCCTGCTGCCGGATATCCGCCGGGTGTTCCAGTACCATGGGGCAGAGCACAAGACCATCTTCTGCTATGAGGCGGACCTGCCCCTTACCCTGGAGAATGTGCGGGTGCAAAGCCGCTTTCACCCCCGGTGCGGCACCAGCTTTATGGCCCTGATGCTGTTGCTAGGCATTGTGATAGGGTTTTTCATCCCCTTCTCCAACCCGGTGCTGCGTACAGTGGTAAAGTTGTTGTGCATCCCGGTGATTGTGAACATAGGCTACGAGGTGCAGAAGGCCTGCGCCCGCCACAGCAACGGGTTCTCCCGGTTTATCACGGCCCCTGGGCTGTGGATGCAGCGCATCACCGTAAAGGAGCCGGACGACAAGATGATAGAGGCCGCCATTGCCGCCATGGAGGCTGTGATCCCTGAAAACGGGGAGGATCTGGTCCAGTGACCTTCCGGACTCTGTACCTAGCCGCCCGGAAGCGGCTGGCCCAGGCCGGAGTGGAGGAGCCGGGCTTTGACGCGGCGGCCTTGGCGGAGAAGTTTTTGGGTCTGGACCGGCCAGCCCTGGCGGTGCGCGGCCAGGAGAGCCCCCCGCCCCAGGCCGAGGCGCGGTTTTGGGAGGCTGTCTGCCAGCGGGCGGAGCGGCGGCCCTTGCAGTATATCTTGGGCCAGTGGCCCTTTATGGGCCTGTCTCTGGAGGTGGGGGAGGGGGTTCTGGTCCCCCGGGAGGATACCGCCGTGGTGGTGGAGGCCTTGGCGGCCCGGCTGCAGGAGCAGGGCGTCCCGGACCCTGTGGGACTGGATCTGTGCGCGGGCACCGGGGCCGCGGCCCTGGGCCTGTGCAACCTGCTGCCCGGCGCTCAGGGAATCTGTGTGGAGCTGGACCCAGTGGCCCTGGGCTACCTAAAGAAGAACCTGGGCCGCTGCCCGGCCTGCCGGCTCCAGGCCTTGCAGGGGGATGTGCTGGACCCAGAAACAGCCCAGGGGCTTGCGCGGCCCGGGGGCTGGGATTTCCTTCTGTCCAATCCCCCCTATATTGCCCGGGGGGAGCTGCCGGGCCTGCAGCCCGAGGTGCAGAGGGAGCCAGCCCTGGCCCTGGACGGCGGGGAGGACGGCCTGGACTTTTACCGGGCCATTGCCTGGCACTGGGTCCCCCTGCTCCGACCCGGGGGACTGCTGGCCCTGGAGATAGGGGAGACCCAAGCCCAGGCGGTCTGGCGGTTACTGGAATCCCAGGGCCTGGAAGAGCTGCGGGTCTATAAGGACTGGGCCGGGCTGGACCGGGCCCTGGTGGGGGCCAGGGGCTCCTGTTAGGGGGAAACGAAAAGGGTTTGGCGGAGGCCAGGCCCTCTATTTTTTTGCAAAAATACCCCTGAAATTTGGGGAAGCCCCTGGCATTTTTTTGGAAGAAGTGATATAATCAAAGGGACCCACAATATTGCGTAGAGGTGAGCAGGATGTTGAAAGAATGGATTCGTCCCCAGCGCCCAGAGCGGGACCAGCTGCGGGCCCGGCTGAAGGCAGCCCAGGAAAAGCTGGAGGTCCAGCAGATGAAGCTGAAGGACAGAAAGCTGCCTGTGCTGGTGCTGATAGAGGGCTGGGGAGCCGCCGGAAAGGGCAGCGCCATTGGCCAGATCATCAAGCACATTGACCCCCGGTTTTTCAAGGTGTTCTCTATGGCCGCGCCCACCGAGGAGGAGGGCCGCAAGCCCTTCCTGACCCGCTACTTTGAGAAAATACCCGAGGCGGGCAAGTTCACCTTCCTGGATTCGGGCTGGATGGACCAGGTTACCAAAGAGCGGCTGAGCGGCGTGCTGGGGGACGAGGCCTATGCCCAGCGGGTGGACAGCATAAAGCGGTTCGAGCGCCAGCTAACAGACAATGGCTATCTGGTGCTGAAATTCTTCTTCCACATCAGCCGGAAGGAGCAGGCCCAGCGGATCAGCGCCCTGATGGAGGACAAGGACACGGCCTGGCGGGTTGGCCGGGGAGACCTGTGGCAGAACCGCCACTATGACCGCTGCCAGGAGGTGTTTGACCGCTATTTGGAGGACACCAACACCCCCAGCGCCCCCTGGTACGTGGTGGACGCTAAAAACAAGAAGTTTGCGGAGCTGCAGGTCATGGAGACTCTGTGTACAGGCATAGACACCGCCCTGCACAACGAGAGCCTGGCTGTGCCCCTGCTACAAAACGTGTTCCCCTTGGTGAAAATGCCCCTGCTGGAAGAGGTCTCCCTGAAGGACAAGACCGTGGGGGACCAGCAGTATAAGGAGGAGCTGAAAGGCCTGCAGGCCAAGCTGCGGATGCTGCATAACCGCCTGTACCGCAAGCGGGTGCCTGTGGTGATTGTCTATGAGGGCTGGGACGCTGCCGGAAAAGGCGGCAACATCAAGCGGCTGACCGGGGCCCTGGACCCCCGGGGCTTTGAAGTACACCCTGTGGCCAGTCCCGAGCCCCACGAGAAGGCCCGGCATTACCTGTGGCGCTTCTGGACCCGCCTGCCCAAAGACGGGCACATCGCCATTTTTGACCGCAGCTGGTACGGCCGGGTGATGGTAGAGCGGCTGGAGGGCTTCTGCACAGAGAACGACTGGCAGCGGGCCTTTTATGAGATGAATGAGTTTGAGCGGGAGCTGCACAACTGGGGGGCTGTGGTGCTGAAATTCTGGGTGCAGATTGACAAGGACACCCAGCTGCAGCGCTTTACCGACCGTCAGAACACCCCCGCCAAGCAGTGGAAGCTCACCGACGAGGACTGGCGCAACCGGGAGAAGTGGGATGTGTACCAGGCCGCTGTGGATGAGATGCTGCAAAAAACCAGCACCACCTATGCCCCCTGGCACATTCTGGAATCGGTGGACAAGAAGTATGCCCGTTTGAAAGCCCTGGGCATTGTTACCGAGGCCCTGGAAAAAGCCCTGCGCTAAAGAGGCCGGGGTTTCCCCCGCGCAATAGGGTGCGTCTGCCTGCCATACAAGCAGGAAATGGATTGTATCTGCTCTATATATTGGTATTTTATATTTTAGGAGGAATGTTCCATGAGCAAGCTGAAGATCGGCGTGGTTGGCTGCGGCGGCATTGCCAACCAGAAGCACTTCCCCGCCATGAAGGCCAACAGCGACCTGTGTGAGATTGTGGCTTTCTGCGACATCATCAAAGAGCGGGCGGAGAAAGGCGCGGCAGAGTACGGCGCAGAGGGCGCCCGGGTCTATGAAGATTACCATGACCTGATGGCGGACAGCCAGGTGGAAGTGGTCCATGTGCTGACCCCCAACGTGGCCCACTGCCCCATCACCGTGGCGGCCTTTGAAGCGGGCAAGCATGTGTACTGCGAGAAGCCCATGGCCCACAACACAGAGGATGCCAAGGCCATGCTGGAGGCCTGGAAGAAGTCTGGCAAGCAGTTCACCATTGGCTACCAGAACCGCTTCCGGCCCGAGGTGCAGAACCTGAAAAAAGCCTGCGAGGCCGGGGAGCTGGGGGACATCTACTATGGCAAGGCCCATGCGGTGCGCCGCCGGGCAGTGCCCACCTGGGGTGTGTTCCCGGACAAGTCCAAGCAGGGGGGCGGGCCGCTGATTGACATTGGCACCCATGCCCTGGACCTGACCCTGTGGATGATGGACAACTACGAGCCCGCAAGCGTCTCTGGCAGCGTGTTCTGCAAGCTGGGCGGTCTGCAGCAGGCCACAGAGGGCAATGTGTTTGGCCCCTGGGACCCAGAGACCTACGAGGTGGAGGATAGCGCCATGGGCTTCATCAAGATGAAGAACGGCACCACCATTGCCCTGGAGGCTGCCTGGGCCATCAACATGACCGAATCCCGAGAAGCCTCTACCACCCTGTGCGGCACCAAGGCGGGGGCTGAAATCTACTCTGGCATGAGCTATCCCCAAGACAAGCTGGTGTACAACCGGGGCCGTCACGGCCAGCTGATGAACGAGGAGATTGCAGGCGGCGGGGCTATTGCCTACTTTAAGGGCGGCGCCTCTGCCCCCGGCACAGTGGACAACCGCCAGTGGCTGGAGGCCATCATGAACGGCACAGAGCCTGTGGTGAAGCCCGAGCAGGCCTTTGTGGTCACCCAGATTCTGGAGGCCATCTACCAGTCCGCCGAGACAGGCAAAGAGGTGACTTTCTAAGATTATGAGACGCTGCTAAGGTCGTGGGGCGCTGTCCCACACCGCGCAGCCTTTGAAAAGGCTGGCGAAAACATTTATAGCTTTAGGGAAAAAGAAGGAAGGACTGGTTGAGCGCCAGTCCTTCCTAATGTTTTTGCAAAGCTTTTGCCAGCGGCAATCTTCCCTGCCCTTGGACCGCGCAAATGGTTCCCGCCCAGCTGCCATAGAGCCGCCCAGGCAGGAGTTTCGTCTGCATTTTCCAAAGGAAAACGAGCGCGTCGACTTGCCGCAGGCAATGTCGGGCGAAGAGACGAAACTACGGGACTTGCCGTAGGCAACGTCAAGTTTAGCCTAGCAGTTCCTCAGGAGATTTCTCAATCATGGGGCTCTCCAGCTTCTCGATCCACTGGACGGGGGCGGTCCAGCGCACGGCGTTCTCGATAATCTTGATGATAATGGGATTATGGTAGGAGGGGAAGGTCTCGTGGCCGGGCTGGAAGTAGAAGATGCGGCCATTGCCCCGAGTCCAGGTGGCGCCGCTGCGGAACAGCTCGCCTCCCCGGTACCAGTTGGTAAACAGCAGGTCGTCCGGCTTGGGGATGTCAAAGGGTTCGCAGTAGACTTCCTCCTGCTCCAGCTCAAAGGTCTCCGGTACGCCCTGGGTGATGGGGTGGGTGGCGTTCATCCGGTACACCCGGGTAAAGTCCACCTCCCGCCACTTCAGGTTGCCGCTGGTGCCCAGCAGGTAGCGGAAGGGCTTGCTCAGGTGGGCGGAGTGCAGGGCGATAAAGCCCATGCCCCGTTGGACCCGCTCTACCACCTTAAAGGCCAGCTGGTCTGGCACCGCGTGGTGGGCCATGTGCCCCCACCAGATGAGTACGTCAGTCTTGTCCAGCAGGTCGTCCGGCAGGCCAAACTCCGGGTCAAACAGGGTGGTGTAGGTAACCTCCATGTCCGGATTTTTCCGCAGATGGCCAGAGAGAGTAGCCAGCAGGCCCTCTGGATAGGCCTTTTTCACGTTGGCGGCGGACTGCTCTACAAAGCCCGCCATTTTCTCCCGGAACTCCGGGGGAATATCTGCGGGGACAAACTCCGGGCGAAACTCGCCCCGCTCCTCTACGGCCTCGTACCAAACTGTTACACGAATCATTTCTGCGCAGCTCCTTTCGAGATGGATGTATAGGCCTGCCAGGGGAAGGCCTGCAGCTTTCAAATAGCCTTCTAAAAGTATACACCCATTTGCCGTTGCTTTCAAGGAGTTTTTACAAAAAATCCAGGCGGATAGGGGAGCTGCCCGCCTCTGCTTTTCCTAGAAAATAGGCTCCCCAGAGCCCCGGGCTTCGGTTTTATGCCTCCCCATACTCCTCCAGGCAAATCCCCTGCTGGTACATCTCCGCGGCGGCCTCTTTGCCCACATAGCGGTAGTGCCAGACCTCCTCCACGGTGCCGGTGATGTCCGTCTTGCCGCCGGGGTAGCGGAAGATAAACCCGTATTTCCAGCTGTTTTCCTGCAGCCAGAGGAACACATCGTAGGTGGCCCCCTCCACGTCCACCGCCAGGCCCAGCTGGTGTTCGCTGGTGCCGGGCAGGGCCACCCATTTGCCAGCCTCGGCCTTTGCGTCCTCCTCTGAGTATCCCTGGGACCTGTACTTGCTCACTTCCTGGTCATAGAGCCGCTGCTGTTCCTCCTGGGTGCGGTAGCCGGAGACCACCCGGGGCAGCTCCTCCCAGTTGCCCTCTCTGGCGGCCTCCAGCATCTCCATGAGAGGGTCATAAATGCGTTCGTCCACCTGCTGGCCGCCGGGCAGCTCCTGAAGGTTCACGGTGTACCCCTCTGGGATGGGGTTCCAGCGGTTGACCAGCCGTAGGTTCCAGTCTGTGCTGTCCTGGTAAGGGGCTGGCTGCTGGGGCTGAGCTGGGGGAGAGGCCTCTGGGCCCTCGCCCAGTGCCAGGCTGGGCTGAGCAGCCGGGGAATCCGGCAGCTTGCGCAGATAGTCCACGCACCCCATTGCGGCCAGGGAGAGCAGCAGGGCGGCGCAGATTGCGCCCACTGTCCAGGTGGCGATCTGGTTTCTCCGGCGGCGCTGTTGGTATCTGCGCCTGCGTTCCATGATTTTTTCTGTTGTCATGATGGATTCCTCCTAGTATCAAAGAATAAGCGTTCCCATTGGCAATCCGGCACCCGGGGAGCGAAGGGGAAAAGTTTTGCCCACTTTTTCAAGAATGGATAAAAAGGGCTGGCTCACATGTAAGGGCTGCGGACGCACAGGACGCGTCCTCCGGCAAGGCCGTGGAGCGCTGCTCCACACCACGCAAGGGGAACCAGTTCCCCTTGACCCCTTTCTTGGCCATCACCCAGCTAACATAGAACCACTTCCTGCTACCACTCAGCTGCCATCATGCCTCCCAGGTAGGAGTTTCGTCTGCATTTTCCGAAGGAAAACGAGCGCCTTGCGCGAAGAGACGAAACTCCGTGACTTGCCGCAGGCAATGTCAAAAACTCCGTGACTTGCGCCCCTCAGGGCGCAACGTCATCCATACCGCGCAGCCTTTGAAAAGGCTGGCGAAACTTTTTCCGTTGCTCTCTATGAGAGTATACCAGATGGGAACCCTTGGTTCTTTAACATTGGCTTGCGTCTTTCCTAAGAGAATCCTAAGATTCAGCGGGCAGGGTAATGGTAAAGGTCACAGTTTCGTCGATGCTCTCCGCCGCAATGCTCCCCCCATGCAGGGTGACAATCTCCCTGGCAATGGCCAGTCCCAACCCGGCCCCGCCTGTGCGGCTGTTGCGGGCTTCGTCCAATCGGTAGAACTTCTCAAACAGGGAATCCAGCTTGTGCTGGGGGATAGTCCTGCCCTGGTTTATAAAGCGGAGGACCACCGACCCAGGCCGTTCCTCTGCCAAAACCACAATTTCCGTATCCGGGTAACTGTAGGCCGCGGCGTTTTTCAGCACGTTTCCAAACACCCTTGCCAGCTTGTCCGGGTCGCCGGGCACAGTGAGGGCCTCGCTGGCTCGCAGGCTGACCGTGTTGCCGTTCTTCTCCAGCACAGGCAGCAGCTCGTCTGTGAGCTGCACCAGCAGATAGTAGAGGTCCACCGGCTCCTTCTGGATGGCTATCTGCTGCAGATTGTAGCGGGTGATGTCGAAGAACTCGTTGATCATCTTTTCCAGCCTGTACGCCTTGTCCAGGGTGATGCGGGTATACTTGGCCCGCTGCTCTGTTGGCATATCCGGGGCCTCGTCCAAAAGGCTCAGGTAGCCGATGACGGAGGTAAGCGGGGTTTTCAGGTCGTGGGCCAGATAGGCGATCAGGTCGTTTTTGCGGGTGGTCTCCTCCTTTAACCGGCGCTCATTTTCCAGCAAGGCTGACTTGATGTCTGAAAGCTGCGCGGATATCTCGGCCTGCTCCTTGGGGAACACCGTTACGGCGTCGGCGTTGCCTTTCATGTAAGCCCGCAGGCGCTCACTGATGTCGGTGATGGTGCGCTTTTCCTGGCGTTTGGCGGCGGCCTGGGCGGCCACAAAAGCCGCCGTCAGCCACAAAAGCGTGCCGCCGATGAACACCGCCAGCACAAAGGGCTTCAGCCGCCCCCAGTTGATGGTGTGCCAGATCTCCCCTGTGCCCTCTACGGGGTTGAAGTGGCCCTCGGTCTGGGTGAAAAAGCCCTCGAACCAATCGATAAAAAAACCATCGAACACGTTATCCACCAGAAAATACAGCGCCGAGCAGGCCGCGAACCCGGCGGTGAGCAGCATAAGCAGCTGCAAGATTTTGGCAACTTTACTTTTCAATTTTATACCCCACTCCCCATATAGTTTTGATGTACCCGGCGCTCTCTCCCAGCTTTTCCCGCAGGTGCCGGATGTGTACCGTGATGGTATTGTTGGACTTCACATAGTACTCGTCCTGCCAAATCTGCCGAAACAGCTCCTCGGCGCTGACCACCTGGCCCTGGTTCTCCAGCAAAATCCGCAGGATAGAGAACTCGGTGGGGGTCAGGCTCAGGGGCTTTTCATCCAGCAGGCACTGGTGGGTCCGGCTGTTCAGCAAAAGCCCGGCAAGGGACAGCTCCTCCGGCTCAGGGACCTCTGCCCGGCCGGAATTGTACGGATTGTACCGCTTGTACCGCCGCAGCTGGGCCTTCACCCGGGCCACCAGCTCCAGGGGGCGGAAGGGCTTGGTGATGTAGTCGTCAGCTCCCAAAGTAAGGCCCGTAATCTTGTCGCTCTCCTCGATTTTCGCGGTGAGCATAATCACCGGGTAGGTATGCTTTTCCCGTATCTTCTGGCAGATGGCAAAGCCGCTGGTGCCAGGCAGCATGATGTCCAAAATGGCCAGGTCCAGCTCTGTGGACCGTATGCAGGCCAGGGCCTCCCCGGCCGTGCAGAATTTGTACACCTGGTAATTCTCGTTGCATAGATACAGCTCTACCAGGTCCGCTATCTCTTTTTCATCGTCCACCACCAATATTTTGTCCGGCATACAACCACCTCCTCTTTTCCTTTATTGTATCAAATCCCCCGAGCCCTGGCAATGGGGATTTTCTTGGGAAAAGGTTAAGGTTTTCTTAACCAGCCCTATTTTTTCAGAGGCATTCCACAGCTTGCGCAGCGGAATGTCGATCATTTTTGCGTCCATCAGCCCCGTTGCCGCCATCTGCGCAAGCACGCCAAAAACCTCGGAACCACCCCCCGCTCGTTCATCATGCCGCAGTAGTCCAGAGACGGAGCCTCCCGTGGGACACATGGGTTCAGCAGCTGGCGTATATACTCCGACTGGCTGATTTTACACCTGCGGGCGTTTCGCTCCAGTCCCCAACCTCCCAGCCGTTTTCTGTACCCCGGTCTCCCGCAGACCCGCTTAGTCTGGCCCCTAGGCCAGATGTGGACCGGGAAATCCAAGGACGTTCTATAAAGAGACGCTTAAAAAATAGAAAAAACCGGCCCATGCCGGTCCACATTTTCGGGCCTAACCGCAGTCCTCCGGATTTGCCTAAACTGATAGCTGTACCAACCAGCTGAGATGTGTCCAAACAGTGCTATCCGGCGCTATTTGGGCGCTTTTTATACCCTTGAGCTGGTGTCTGACAGTATTCCGCCCACTGCTTCCACACAGTTTTTCTCCATGTGGGTCAGAAGGAGAAAAGGCGTGAGGAAATTCCTCGCGCCAAGTCTAAAACCACCCTCAAAAATTGCGCCGCACCACAAAGAATAGCTTAATCTTTCCCCCCAGCCATTTCCTTATACCTCGTTCCCACTGCTCCATAGCATCCAGAATCGGCTGCATAGTCTCACAGCCCACTTTTTGGGACTGGGTGCCTGCTATATCGGCCGAGCAGAGGAGACCTTTGCTACCGAATACGGCCAAAAGCTCCGCACAGAATGGGCCATCCTGGAGGATATGGTGCCGATTGGATTCCTGCTTTTAGGCTACCGTAAGGGGCCAAAGCCACATGCCAAGCCGCGGAAAGAAGGGAGAATCATCCGCACATGACGGAGGTGGACAGCTATGACACAGACGGGGCGGCGGGAGCTTCTAATCCGCACTTTGCTGGAAGAGCATGGGAAAGTGTTGGATGTAGGGCTACCCACTTTAATCACCAGACCTTCATAAACACCTGCTTTCATTTTCATAAAGCCAGAGAAAGTAGCCGGGCGGCTGTATGATGAGCCGCCCAGCCATCTCTATTTTGCTTTTCCCCTGCTTTTCTCAACCGTCCGGTTAAGCAGCTCCGTCATGCAGAACATAAGCCCTGCGAAAATCAGCAGATACCAGGGGTACAGGCTTACGCTGATATGCTGGGCAATCAGCCCGAACAGCGGCGGCATCAAGGTGGTGCCGGTATAGGCGCTGGCCATTTGAATTCCCACTAAGGCCTGGGAGTTTTCCTTGCCAAAGTTGTCCGGCGTAGCATGGATGACACAAGGGTACACCGGGGCCGCGCCCAGGCCAATGACCACCAGCCCCGCCAGTGACACGGTATTGATAGGAGTCAACAACAGCGCTACGCCAACTACCATAATAATAATGCCCACCCGGATCATTTTGCGATCGCCAAAGTGGTCGGCAATGAAACCGTTGGCCACCCGGCCCACCGTCTCCCCCATATAAAAGAGCGCGGTAAACTGTGCGGCTGTCTCCGCGTCTACACCTCTTGCTCCCACAAGATAACTGCTGGCCCAAAGCCCAGCGGTGGTCTCCAGCGCGCAGAAGCCAAAGAACGCCAGCATCACAAAGGGGACGCCGGGGATTTTGACAGCCTTGCTTAAAGAGACATCCGCGGCGCTGTCCTCCTCGCCACTGGCAGAGCCTTTCCAAAGGGGCAGAGCGGCGAACAAAATCACCGTCAGAATGATTTGCAGAACGGACACATTCCGATACCCAGCCTGCCAGCCCAGCCCGCCGGTGAGGCAGGCGCTCATAATGTAGGGGCTGATGGTCACCCCCACGCCCCAAAAGGCATGGAGCCAGCTCATGTGCCGGGAGGAGTAGTGGACAGCCACATAGTTGTTAAGGGCCGCGTCCACTGCACCGGCTCCCAGCCCATAGGGGACTGCCCACAGGCAGAGCAGCGGAAAAGCGTTGGAAACAGAGAAGCCGAACAGCGCGGCGGCAGTCATAGCCACGCTCACCGCCGTGACCAGACCAGGGCCAAATTTCCGAATCACCCGGCTGGGCAGTAGGCTGGAAATGATGGTACCGATGGCGATAATCATGGAGATGATACCCGCATAGGAGATGGGCGCGCCCAGTTCCAGGCGCATGACAGGCCACGCGGAGCCCAGCAGGGAGTCGGGCAGACCCAGGCTGATGAACGCCAAGTAGATGATTGCTAGCAGTAGGGATACCATATTTTACACTCCTTAGAAATCTAGATTTTGCAGATAGCGGTAGCTGGCGGCAGCACAGTCAAAGGCATCTCTGTCCCAGCGCTCCTGCTCGGCAAAAATGTATTTTACCCCGGCCTGCTTACAGGCTGCGGCAATGGGCGCCCAATCGGTGTTCCCTTCGCCCAGAGGTACAAGATGCGGGCCGTCGGGCTGAAAAGTTACATCTTTAAAGTGGACCAGATCGACCCGTTCTTTGAATTTTTCCAGTACATCCGCAGGCTCTACGCCGGTGCCGAAACAACTGCTGACGCAAAAGGTAAGCTGCACGGAATCCGGCAGGCGCTTCATCAGCCTTTCGTACACAGGTACAACCTCCAGCGGCATGAAGTCCGGGCCAATGGGGTGGAAACTGAAAATCAGCCCAGAGCGTTCAGCCAGCTCACAAACAGGGGCGAGGGCTTCTGCATAGCGGTTAAGCTCCTCCTCTGATGTCAGCAGTCCGGGCCACTTGGCAAAGCTCAGGTATCTGCACCCACAGGCCTGCGCCCGCTCAACGGCCCGCTGAGGCTGGTCTTCAAAACCCACTGGGAAGTCCTCCTGCATAGCGATACAGGAAAGACCGCTTTCCCTCAGCGCCGAGACCACGGCATTGTCTGGGATAGTATAAGGCACGCCCTGAAGCTGCACCTCCGTGTAGCCAATGGCAGCGATTTTGTGAAGGGAGTCCCTCAAATCGTCCTCTGTTTGAAGATAAGGGGTAATGCTTGAAAGCTGATAACCAAATTTCATGAATTTTCCTCCTTGACGTTGCGATATGATCCGCTATAATTATAGGATCGGCAAGAGAAACCTTCCATAACAAACTCGCTAAAACCTATAACAATATTTCAGAAAGGCGGCCAACATGCAGCTCAAGGTAAAGAAAGATCAGTCTGAGCAATTCCTATACAATACCCCGGAATTCCCCGCCTATTTCGGCCAGGGCCGCATATCCGATTTTCCCAACTATACGGCCCTCTGCCACTGGCACGACGATGTAGAGTTCAGCGTGGTATTGTCCGGCAGCATGGATTACAGCGTGAACGGTGAGACTGTGCGGATTCATGGGGGCGAGGGCATATTTATCAATACCCGGCAGCTGCACTATAACTTTGGCCAGAGCCAGCAGGAGGGGGAGTATTTCTGCGTTTTGCTTCACCCTATGCTCCTGTGCGCCTCGCCGTATGCAGAGCGCACCTTTGTCACGCCGCTGATGAGCCATCCGGCGTTTGCGTATAAGGTGCTCCGGGGCCCATGGGGACAGAAAATCTGTGAAAAGCTGCAAAGGCTCTATGAGCGGCAGAAGCGCCCATATCCTCAGCTTTCGATACAGGCAGGATTCCTGGAGATCTGGGAACAGCTCTATCAGAGCATCCCCCAGGACGAAAAACCAATCAAGGCCCGAAACCAGAATTTGAACGCCTTAAAAGACATGATAGCATATATGCAGGAAAACTACCAGAAGAAAATCAGCCTCCAGGAGATCGCGGTGGCGGGCAATGTGAGCAAGACCAGTTGCTGCAAGATTTTCCAGAAATATGTGAATCAGAGCCCTAACGCCTATCTGATTGAGTATAGGCTGCGCAACGGCCTTGAGCTGCTGCGCGATACCGACATGACCGTGACCGAAATCTGCTTTGAGGCCGGGTTCAGCGGGCCCAGCTATTTCAGCGAGTGCTTTCGCAAGACCTTTGGGTGCAGCCCGCTGGAATTTCGGGAGAGGTCGCAGAAAGAGAAATAGTGAATTGTGTCCGATTGTTATGGTCTTGGGTGTGATTTTGAAAGCAAAAAATGCCTTCCTCCTTTATAATGGTGACAAGAAAGGAGGAAGGCAAAATGTTACCTTTCATTCTATCCATATTGGTTCTTGCGGCTGTTCTCTACGGTATTGGCAAGGTGGTCATTGACAGAAAGAAACATGGCGGACACGATTACACAGACTTTTTCCAGGAAAACGAGAAAAAAAGCTGACCTTTGTTCCGATAAGTTTGATTACATCGGTTGCAGGATGTAAGCATCTTGCTCATTCACTCCTAAGACGTGCAGCCATGCAAGCGGCTGCACGTCCATTTTTCAAGAGCCATATAGGGGGATGTTGAATTATTGTTATGGTTTGTAGTCCTTGCGAAATTCTGATAGCACGGCGAAAGGGGAAAAGTATGAAAGTAGAACACATCGCCCTATATGTCCAGGATTTGGAAAAGAGTTCGGAGTTTTTTGAAAAGTATTTTGGTGGAATCAAAAATCAATTGTACTACAATCCAAAAACCGGTCTAAGAACTTATTTTATCCATTTTAATGGTGGAGCTAGACTGGAGCTTATGAACTTGCCACAGTGTATTCAAAATAACGCGGCACTTACCTATGGGTACGCCCATATAGCTTTTTCCCTGGGCTCCCGCGCAGCCGTAGACAGATTGACGGCAGA
>CAJUPK010000029.1:17712-20315 GCA_910588415.1 uncultured Oscillospiraceae bacterium
ATGAACTCAACAACTTGCCAAGGATCACCGGTGATGGTTATTATGAGAGCAGTGTGTTTGATTCCGAAGGAAATTTGATAGAAATAACCAAGTAGGAACACGAGGCTAATGTTTAGTTTGAATCCTTCCGATAAAATGTGGGTATTCGAAAAAGTTGAGAAAAAACACTGACGAAAGGCCACATCATATGGCCTCCTGTATTGTCACCAAAACCTACGCTGCAAAACAAAGAAAAGCAGTTTACGATTCCGCTAGCCACTGCTTAAACTCATCAAAAGAGATTTTTCCAGCAGCGCACTCGTCACGTTTGCCCTTCGCTGTGGCACTCCAAGCATAAAACGCACCGGGGCTGATCTTCCCCGCCTTGATCCAGTTAAAGCGTTTTTTGTACTCCCGCCGGTACTCCTTGAACAGCTCGTCTAAGTTTTTCTTCTCCGCCCAGCGCTTTACCGCGCCGACCTCTCTGCAAGTGTGCCCGTTTTCGTCAACGGTCAGGTTGCAAAACTCTGCCGTGTTGCGCCGGGGTATGGCAAAATACTTGCCGCAGTAGGAGCAGATACGCATACGCTGTTCGCGCTTAATGCACTCGCGGATTGAGAACTCGACCAGGTCGTAGATGGATGTTGGGTGGAGGACTTCGGCGAAAGTTCTCATCCCTGTTCGTTCATATAAGTTTCTCTGGACTTCCCTAATACGTTCAAAGTTTGAGCCGCATAACAAAGAGTACTGACCCGAGTTTTTTTGCTCCGCAAATCCAAAGTCAGTATGCCATAATTCAAATGGATTGTCGAGTACAAGTTAGCAAAAATCATATTTCTAAGGCCCATTGCAATCTTTATTTTTCCATGTTATAATTCGGACAATATAGGAAATCACAAAATAAATCTCTTGAAATTGTGTATGCGCGGAGGTAAGAGCATGAAAATCGACTTTGATAATATCATCCTGCGGGACTATCAGCTATCCGATGTGGAGGACGAAGTTCGCTGGACAAACACAGATACCGCTTGGTTTTATGCCGACACTCCGTGGATGCGGTTGGAGCCTGTCGCCCCAGATGAATTACTCGCTGACATGAACCAAGTCATCTCAGAATTGTCCGAAGACGCGATAAGGTGGCGGTTTGAGATTGAGGTGGACGGGCAGCATATTGGGCTGGTTTCCTCATACTTCCTGGACGAGGACCTTGGGCCTACCCCCTGGGATACTATCGACCAAAGCAAGAACGCTGTGGAAAACCGCTCAGTTCGTGGTCTTGGCATAGAGATCTGCGAAATGACTTTCTGGGGCCAAGGGATTGGCCCGAAAGTGTTGACAGCCTTTTATGGAATACTACTGCAATTTGGGAGAGCATCGGTTTATTCTGGAAACATGGACTGGCAACACAAGGATGCTGGGCTGTGCCAGGAAACTCGGGTTTGTGGAAATCGGCCGTAAGAAAGACGTTCATCTTGTGGACGGCAAGGCATATGATGACGTGGTACTGGAAAAGTGCATTTGACCGCTTTCTTGCTCTAAACGAGTACTAGCCAAGAAACGTTGTTGAGCCGTGTGAGAGCTGTGTTGCACAATTTAGGTGAACCCTCGGAGGTGGCTAAACGCGACGTGAGGGAATTTGTAGCGATTTGTGAGGGACGGCAACTGTCGGAGCAAGAAGTGTGGATATCCAAAGTTTTGGGAGAATATCCAGCTAGAAAGAGCACAGAAAACGGTCAAAAGGACAAGCAGGTCAAAGCGCGGGGGTGCTGGTCCCCAGTGGGGATCGTCAAGCACCGACCGAGCCGACAGACGAGGCCTACCGTGCGAGTAACATCGCCCGGCAGAGCCGGTCGGTAGGGAAAAATCAGAGAATACTAGCCTCTGAAATCAGGGGTCGGTCAGAAAGGAGAGCTTTTGGGCGAGAAAAAGCAAAAATATGCGTACTGGATGCGGCCTTCCATGGTCGCGGAAATAGAGGAAATGCTATCAGCGGCGAACGCTGCCTGGAAAGGAGACTTTGTTTATAAATCGGTGGACTTCTTTCTGTAGTTTGCACTGCGAGGATACCGAACAGTTAGGGTGCAATACGACTGAGGCATGGCGGGAATCCGTAGAGCGCAACGTTACCAAGTTGGCGGAGGCGCAGAAAATCGATGTCAGTAACCTACAATGGTACGGGGCATTTCACGACATTGCGCACCACCCGCACATGCACTTGCTGGTCTATTCCAAGGACGCAAGGCAGGGGTGGCTGACGAAAATCAGAAAGGGGGCCAAGATATGGCAAAACACAGAGCTGGTTCCCTTCAGTCCCAAAACAGAAAACTTGGTGCAGCTGGTATCCATTCCGCAAGAAGCGGTCGATCTACCGACCATGGAACATAGCAAGCACCCTACCGATCTCCATATGTTCCCATCTCTGAAAACAGGAGAGATGTATCACCCGAATTCCATAGTGAATCTCCACAAGAGGATATTAAAAAGTGCAGGACTAGGTCGTCTGAAATTTCACGAATTACGCTGCCCAAATGCCAAGCCCAAGACAAAAAATTTTCAGAAAACAGAAAATTCTAGGCCTTGTTTGAAAAATAGCAAAGGCTGAGCTAAATCAACAAAATCGCAAT
>CAJUPK010000030.1 GCA_910588415.1 uncultured Oscillospiraceae bacterium
GAGATCGACGTTAGTGACTGGAGTTCAGACGTGTGCTCTTCCGATCTGTATAGTGCATTATCAGGGGGCTAGCCAGGTAGAGTACCAGCACCATGCCGCCCACAGCCGCCAGCTTCCATTTTTTCTGCTGGAACAGGTAGGGCAGCAGCACAAAGAGCACCCCCAGCCCGCCGTAGTCCGTGTGGTGCCTTTCTGCCAGCAGAACCAGCGCCGCAATAGGGAACACCGCCACCCAGGCCAGCTCCTTTTTGCGGAAAAAGTCCCAGATAAAGCAGCATAAGGAGCCTATCAGCAAGGTGAACAGCACATTGCTGATAGGCAGGGGCCACAGCCGCAGAGGCGCCAGGGTCCCGTTCCGCAGGGCCAGCCGGAAGGGCGCCTCTGCCAGCACCGCGAACACCAGCAGCCGCAGAAGGAACTTCCCCCGGTTTTTCGTGTATGTACAGCCCTGGGCCATGCCGAAGGCATAGAGGGGAAAGGCGATCCGCCCCAGGGAGCGCAGGATGTGGGGGACCAGGGCAGCGGCCTGCATACTCATGCCCAGCTGTTCTATGAGAAAGGACTGGGTGACAAAGGTTGCGGCCGCGTGGTCCAGGGTCATGGAGACAATGGCGATGATTTTTACGATTTGCCAGGTCATAGGAGGCCTCCTTTTGCGCAGGGAGCAGGGTTATTCCTGGGCGGGCAGCTTGCGGAAAACATCCACGCCCATTACAGGCGGCGCGGCCCCATCTATACTGTGGCGAGCGGCAGGGTCCTCCAGCAGTTCATACCCGGCGCTGGAAACAGCCAAAGCCTGGTGAAAGTGAAGCATAATATGGGGAAGGGACAGGTTTTTTGCCGTAAGACCGGGTTGCATGTCACAGTGACAGTCCAGGTAGGCGCGAAGAAATCCCAAACCGCTGGTCTCAGGGCTGGGCTTCTCT
Source organism: uncultured Oscillospiraceae bacterium (assembly GCA_910588415.1). Taxonomy (GTDB): domain Bacteria; phylum Bacillota; class Clostridia; order Oscillospirales; family Acutalibacteraceae; genus Acutalibacter. Next base: position 927 of record CAJUPK010000030.1, read on the forward strand.
GTAAAGGCGCCCATAATGTTGGGGGTGGCAAGCACGCTGCCTGCACTTACACCCACATAGATTTTGTTGGCGTACACAAATTTCTGAATGGTTTTCTCAAACCCTGCCGCCTTCACCCGCGTAAGCAGATGCTCACACCAGCCGCCGGTGAAGAACATCACATCATAGGACAGAGCACGCCTTTCGTCAAGGGGCGCTTCCAGCCAGTAGGTGGTGATATTTTCTGGCAAAAATCCCAGCTGCAGCAGTTCTGTGTACAGGATATCAGCCAGTGCTTTCGATTCGTCATCGCAGGCCGCGGCGGGGATAAACAGGACCCGGGCTTGTGAGAAGGGCTTTGCCGCCATTTGCTGAAACCTCTCCACTATAGGCCGGAGAGGCCGGGAGAGATCGAAAGGATCAAAAAACCCGGAATCTGTCAAGAGAACGTGGCTCCACGCCAGCGCCTGGCCGCCCAAGGGGATCACTCCTTTGCAAAGGTTTTTCCAATATCCCTGCGGTAAAAGCTCCCCTCAAACCCAATGGACTTCACGGCCGCATAGGCGCTGTCCAGGGCATTATCCAGGGAAGCGCCCTGGGCGGTTATGCCCAAAACCCGGCCGCCGTTGGTATAGAATGTTCCGTTTTCACAGGTTGTGCCCGCGTGAAAGACCGTGACCCCAGGGGCCTGGCCATGCTGGTCCAGCCCGGTAATCTCCTTGCCCTTTTCATAGCTGCCCGGATAGCCCCCGCTGGCGAGAATCACACAGGCGCAGGGCCCCTCTGACCAGCAGAGCTCCAGCTGGGAAAGCCGTTCCTGGACCACAGCCTCCACAATTTCCGCAAAGTCCGTCTTCAGCCGGGGCAGAATCACCTGGGTCTCCGGGTCGCCGAAGCGGCTGTTAAACTCAATGACCTTGGGGCCGTCGGGAGTAAGCATAAGCCCAAAGTACAGGCAGCCCTTAAAGGGGCGGCCCTCCTGGTTCATGGCCTCCATGGTGGGCAGGAAGATGGTCTCCATGCAGGTTTTCGCCACCTCTTCGGTATAGAAGGGGTTGGGGCTGATGGTGCCCATGCCCCCGGTGTTGGGCCCCTGGTCGCCGTCAAAAGCCCTTTTGTGGTCCATGGAGGAGACCATGGGATACAGGACCTTGCTGTCCGTAAAGGCCAGCACTGTCACCTCCGGTCCGGTAAGGAACTCCTCCACCACCACCCGGCTGCCAGAGTCGCCGAAAATTTTATCTTCCATCAGGCTGCGGATGGCCGCCGCGGCCTCCTCCTGGTTCTGGGCAATGATGACTCCCTTTCCCACGGCCAGGCCGTCGGCCTTGATGACCGCTGGGTACTTGCCCTGGGACTGGATGTGCGCCAGGGCTTTGGCCGGGTCGTCGAACACTTCATAGCCCGCGGTGGGGATGCCGTACTTTTTCATGAGATTTTTGGAGAACACCTTGCTGCTTTCAATCTGCGCGGCTTTCTGGTTGGGCCCAAAGCAGGGAAAGCCCCCTGCCTCCAGATAGTCCACCATACCCGCGCCCAGAGGGTCGTCCGGGGCCACAAACACCAGGTCCACGGCCTTCTCTTTGCAGAGAGCCAGCATACCCTCCTTGTCCATGGCGTTTACAGGGCAACATTCCGCGTCCTGGGCAATGCCCCCGTTGCCTGGGGCGCAGTAGAGCCTGCCCACCCGGGGACTCTCCCGCAGCTTGCGGACAATAGCGTGTTCCCGGCCGCCGCTGCCGATAACTAATATATCCATGATCCATCTCCTTTCCATTGTTACAGATACTTCAGCAGTTCCTGCAGATTTGTGACAGTTACCTCCGCCCCGGCGTTGCTGGCGCCTTTGGGGGCAATGTAGGCGGTGTGCCAGCCTGCCGCCAGGCCCCCGGCCACGTCGGCAGCAGGGTTGTCCCCTACCATCCAGATGAGGGAGGGGAAGTGGGCGGTCCGTTCCGCCAGGCGGAAGATTCCCGTGTCTGGCTTGTTCAGCCCTGCTGCGCCTGAGACCACGTATCCAGAGAAAAACTGGCCCAGGCCCAGGGCCTTTACCACCTGGTCCAGCTCTGGGAAATTGTTGGAGAGTATGTAGTTCCTCCAGCCCTTGTAGGCACACACGGCCAGGGTGGCGGCAGCGTCCGGGGACACCTGGTAGCTCTCCTTGGCCAGCACAATCTCCCGCACCTTGCCAGCGCACTCCCGGGCCTGGGAAGGGGAGAGGCCCAGAGCGGCATAGATTTCTTCAAACCGGGCGTTCATATAGGACCAGAACTCCGGCCCCTTCAGGTCGTGCCTGCCGCCGGGATTCCAGGGGAAGCAGTCCTGCAGGCCGGGGCGCAGGTCCTCTACAGTCACCCCGTGCTGGCTGGCCAAAGGCCCCAAAGCTTTCAGCAGGGAGCCGCTCCACAGATGGTCAGAGTGGGCCAGGGTGCCGTCAAAGTCCCAGAAAATTGCCTTGCGCATGGGCGTCTCCTCCCCCTCTCTCTGATTTTTTCTTACAGGTCCCCTGGGCCGAATCCAGGGAGGCACAGACCGTACTTCTTGACCGCCTGCTCCAACCCCTCCATAAGCTCCTCCCGGGTAAAGTCCTGGGCTTCCAGCTCTGGGTCCGTCAGGGTGTTGGCCTGCTGGTAAAAACGCAGCGCGGCAGCAAGCGCGTCCTTGTCTCCGGGCTTTAAATGCTCAAAGAGGAGGTCCTCCGCTTTGCCCAGCTGTCCCTGGCCCAGCAGGCGGAAGAGCTCCTGCTCCAGCCAGTCCGGGCCGCTCTGGCGGAGCTCCTCCGGCTGGCTGGGTTCCTGGGAGAGCTCTAAACCCAGCAGCCGCAGGACAGTGGAGACCAGCATCTCAATTTGCCGCATCAGCCAGTCTTGCTGCATGAACATGGGGAGGCCCCTCCTTTTGTGGTATCAGTGGTGGAACAGCCGGATGCCTGTGAAGGCCATGGCTATGCCGTATTTGTCGCAGACCTCGATCACATTGTCGTCCCGGATGGAGCCGCCGGGCTGGGCGATAAACTCCACGCCGGACTTGTGGGCCCGCTCAATATTGTCCCCAAAGGGGAAGAAGGCGTCAGAGCCCAAAGCCACGCCCTTCATGCCGTCCAGCCAGGCCCGGCGCTGTTCCCGGGTAAAGGGCTGGGGCTTCTCGATGAAGAAGTTCTCCCACATGCCGTCTGCCAGCACGTCCATGTAGTCGTCAGAGATGTACACATCAATGGTGTTGTCCCGGTCCGGGCGGCGGATGTCCGGCTTGAAGGGCAGCGCCAGCACCTGGGGGGACTGGCGCAGATACCAGTTGTCGGCCTTATTGCCCGCCAGCCGGGTGCAGTGAACCCGGCTCTGCTGGCCTGCCCCTACGCCGATAGCCTGGCCGTTCTTCACATAGCACACGGAGTTGGACTGGGTGTATTTCAGGGTGATCAGGGAGACGATCAGGTCCCGCTTGGCCTCATCGGAGAGGACCTTGTTGGCAGTGGGCAGCTCGTTCAGCAGGCTCTCGTCAATTTTCAGCTCGTTGCGGCCCTGCTCAAAGGTGATGCCAAACACATCCTTGCGTTCAATGGGGGCAGGGACATAGTTCTCGTCAATCTGCACCACATTGTAATTGCCCTTGCGCTTGGTTTTGAGAATGGCCAGGGCCTCCTCGGTGTACCCGGGGGCAATGATGCCGTCGGAGACCTCCCGGGCCAGCAAAGCAGCGGTCTCCTTGTCGCACACGTCAGAGAGGGCAGCCCAGTCCCCATAGGAGGACATGCGGTCCGCGCCCCGGGCGGCGGCATAGGCGCTGGCAAGGGGGGAGAGGGTGAGGTCATCCACAAAGTAGATCTTCTTCAGGGTGTCGGACAGGGGCACATATACCGCCGCGCCTGCTGGGCTTACATGCTTGAAAGAGGCGGCCGCGGGCAGGCCGGTGGCCGCTTTCAGCTCTTTCACCAGCTGCCAGCTGTTGAAGGCATCCAAAAAATTGATATAGCCGGGCTTGCCGTTGAGAACCTGTACGGGCAGCTGGCCGCCCTCCTGCATGAAGATGCGGGAGGGTTTTTGATTGGGGTTGCAGCCGTATTTGAGAGAGATTTCGTTTGCCATGTTGACCAACCTTTCTGTGGTTTTGATTGGGTGGTGCTGAAGCCGTCCTTCTGCGGGCAAAAGGACAGGGAGGATGTCTCTATAGTCTTGGTCTAGGAGCTTGCCCCTGGCCCGCGAAGACGCTGCGGAGGTTTGCGGCAACTTTTCATGGTTGCGCTCAGTCGGCGGCGTTTACTGGTTTTTGTTGACGATCCGGGTCTCTGCCGCGCCAGTCTCCAGGTCGATATACCGCACAAACAGAGAGACCTTATTGTCCTGGTTCAGGCTCTCCCACAGGCTGGCCGTGAAGCTTTCTATATCACTGGGAATGGCCACAGCCTTGGGCTCCCCTGCAAAGGAGGGCACCGGGTCGCCGTCGCCCTGGTAGGTGTGGATGAAATGTCCCACGCCCGGCACAGGCTCATAGTCGAAAAACTGGCGCAAAGCGGCGGGAGCGCCATCCCGGGTCTCGCCGCCCTTCAAAATGGAAAGCCGGTAGGAATAGCCGCCCTGCAGTTCCAAAATGCCGGAGATGCGGGGGGTAAAGATGGGGGGGTCTGGCTCAAAGGTACGGGTGCGCAGGGCATCCACAAAGCAGGAGCCGGGCTCGCCGTCCTGGCCAAGCCGTTGGTATATGGTGTCGGTCTGGTCCCCGTTGGTGACAATGAGACCTCCGCTATAAGCGCGCACCGGGTAGTAGATGACCAGCGAGGGGTCGGTGAGCAGAGCCGGGTCATGGGCCTGGGTGCGCAGATTTTCCCCTTCGGCCACAAACACCCGGTTGCGGCTGTTGACGCTGCGGCCCATAATGAAATAGGCGGTGACAGCGTGCCTGCCGTCCTGGCTCTGGCCAATGACAATGCCCCGGCCAGGATAGGCGTTGCCTTTCAGGTCCGCAAAAATGTCGATGGTTTTCATGTTACAAGCAGCTCCTTTCACAGTTCAGGTTGACTGGATGGGGTAGAGGCAGTACATGCTGGGCTGGGGTAGGGTCACAGTCTCCTGGGGATATACCTCCACAGAGAAGAGACGGCTGTTATCAAAGGCAATGCCCCGCTCCTTTGCCCAGGCCTCCACCTGGGGCCAGAGATGGGGGAGCGCATCGTCTACCAGCTGGGAAAAGTTTTCCGCGGAAAACGAGGCCTTGATATATGTGCCTGTGGCGACGGTATATTCCGTAAGCCCAGGGGCTTCGGCTCCATTGTCCATTTGGCTTCCCACTATATAGTCTCCGGCGGTGCAGGCCGCCACCTCCACGGGGGGCTGGACCTGGTTTTGCAGGCCGGGAAGCACTTCCTTATGAAAGCGGTCCCAAAGCAGGCCAAGAGACTCGAAAGAGCCGGGCAAATCCGATGCTTTCAGGCTGAGCCCAGCAAAATGGATGGGATTTTCCAGGGCGACCTGCTGTATTTGAAGGTTATTTTGGCTCATGGGGTATCCTCCTTTAGGGCGTCACGGGGCAATGGTTACGGTTCCGCCCTCTACTGTCAGCCGTCCCTGGCAGAACAGGGACACAGCCTTTGGCAGCAGCTCCCACTCGGCTTGCTCCATCACCCGCTTCTGCAGGGTCTCCGGGGTGTCGCCCTCCCGGACCTCCACGGCTTTCTGCAGGATGATGGGCCCCCCGTCGCAGACCTCGTTGGCAAAGTGGACAGTGGCTCCCGTAAGCTTGCACCCCCGGCTGAGTACCGCCTGGTGTACGTGCAGGCCATAGAATCCCTTGCCTCCAAAGGCTGGCAGCAGCGCTGGGTGGACGTTCATGATCCGGTTGGGGAAGGCCTGCACAAAGCGGTCGCTGGTGATGGTGAGAAAGCCCGAGAGCACCACCAGCTCCACGCCCCGCTCCTGCAGCGCGTCAATCAGGGCCTGGCTGTAAGCCTCTACATCCGGGTACTCTTTGCGGGCCAGGGTGACGGCCTCTATGCCGGCCTGTTTGGCCCGTTCCAGCGCGAACACCTCCGGCTTGCTGGAGATCACCGTGACGATCTCCCCGCCGCCCAGATTTCCGGCGGCCTGGGCGTTGATCAGCTGCTGCAGGTTGGTGCCGCCTCCAGAGACCAGTACGCCGATTTTTACCATAGGACCACGCCCTCCTCTCCGGAGGTGACCTCGCCCAGCAGGAAAGCCTCTTCCCCGGCAGCGCGGATGGCGGCAATGGCCTTGTCCGCTGTCTCCTTGGAGACCGCCATGCACAGGCCCACGCCCATGTTAAAGGTGTTGAACATATCCCGCTCCGGGATATGGCCCGTACCCTGGATCAGCCCGAAGATGGGCAGCACAGGTACAGCGGCCTTCTCGATCTTTGCGGTGAGGCCGGGGGTGAGCATACGGGGGATGTTCTCATAGAACCCGCCGCCCGTGATATGGCTGACTGCTTTTACGTCCGCGGCCTCTATGGCGGCCAGGGCTGCCTTTACATAGATGCGGGTGGGGGTGAGCAGAGCCTCGCCCAAGGTGCCGTCCAGCTCGTCATAACGGCGGTTCACAATCTCCTGGTCGTTGTGCAGCATCTTGGCCACTGACACCGCCAGGCCCATGGCAGCCCCTACCAGAGACTCCCCCGCGTCCTCGATTTTGCCGATGCCAAAGACCTTGCGCACCAGGGAGAACCCATTGGAGTGTACGCCGGAGGACTTTACACCCACCAGCACATCCCCAGGGGCCAGGCGGCTGCCGTCAATCACCTTTGCCTTGTCCACAACGCCCACGGTGAATCCCGCCAGGTCATAGTCATCGGGGGGCATCATGCCCGGGTGCTCGGCGGTTTCTCCGCCAATCAGGGCGCACCCGGCCTGCACGCAGCCCTCCGCCACGCCGGAGACAATGGCGGCGATCTTCTCTGGGTAGTTCTTGCCGCAGGCAATGTAGTCCAAAAAGAACAGGGGCTTGGCGCCGCAGCAGATCACATCGTTGACGCACATGGCCACCGCGTCAATGCCGATGGTGTCGTGCTTGTCCAGCAGCATGGCGATTTTCAGCTTGGTGCCCACTCCGTCAGTGCCAGAGACCAGCAGGGGCTCCTGCATCCCGGCCAGGTCTGGGGCAAACAGCCCGCCAAATCCGCCAATGCCGGAGACCACCCCGGGAATCCTGGTGCGGGCCACATGCTTTTTCATCAGCTCCACCGATTCATAACCAGCAGTCACGTCCACTCCAGCGGCCTTATAGCTGTCGCTGTAGCTTTTCAAAGCCTGCTCCTTCTGAGGGGCCAGGCTGTCGCTGTTGGTGTTCATAATCCGTCCTCCTTTGTGTGTTTCAGAAAGCTTAGGGCTGGTTTGAAAGACCGCAAATCCCGTGTTTAAGTGGAAACCCAACGCTTTCTGTGTGGGAATTTTCTTGGCTTTGATGCAAAAACCGGCCTTTTTTCTATATTTAAAACAGACTCTAGGCCGGGCAAAGGGGAAATTTCCTGGGAAAATGCCGGGAAGGGCAGCGGCTTGGCGGCGCATGGGATTTGCAAGGGGTTCCATGCCCTCTTAGTCCCGCTCCGTTCCAAACAGCGCCCGCTTGCCGGCCAAGAAACCTTAAAGGGCCCAGTTGCCCTCCCGGAAGATAGCCACCTCTCTCCCGTCCCTGGTGTATCCGGTGATGTTCAGGTCCTGGCTGCCAATCATAAAATCCACATGGATCATGGAGTCGTTGATGCCAGCCTCCTCCAGCTCCTCCTTGCTCATGTCCGCAAAGCCCTGGATGGTCTCGTTAAAGCCCCGGCCCATGGCAATGTGGCAGGCGGCGTTCTCGTCGAACAGGGTGTTATAGAAAAGAACCCCGCTGTTGGAGATGGGGGAGTCGTAAGGCACCAAAGCCAGCTCGCCCAGCATGGCGGCGCCCTCGTCCATGGTGATCATCTTCTCCAGCAGCTCCTGGTGCTCCTCTGCGTGGGCTGCCACAGCCTTGCCGTCTTTAAAGTCCAGGGAGAACTTGTCAATCACCGTACCCTGATAGGAGAGGGGCAAGGTGGAAACCACGGTGCCTTCACACCTGCCCCGCTGGGGAGAGGTGAACACCTCTTCGCTGGGCATATTGGGGTTGTACTCCACGCCAGTGGAGGCCAGGGTGTCGCAGCCCCCGTGCCATTTTCCGCCTGGGATAAGCCAGCATTTAAAGTCCGTTCCATTGGGGGCCTGATAGTGGAGGTAGTCCAGGTCCAGGGCGTTCAGCTTCTCGCACTTTTCCCGCAGAGTCCGGTTGTGCTGGTCCCACTCGGCAACAGGGTCGTTGTTCTCAGTGATCCGCACAGCCCGGAGAATCTCCTCCCACAGCTTTTCCACAGCCGTGCTGGTCCGTTCGCCGGGAAACACCTTCTTGGCCCAGGCCTTGGAGGGCACAGCCACAATGGTCCACTGGTACTTGTTCTCCATCTCGTCCTGGATGGGTTTGAACACCTTGCTCTGGGCAATCATGGCCTTCTGCATTTTGCCGGGGTTGATGCCCTTCAGGCCGTCCGGGTCAGCAGAGGCAACGTGAATCATGCAGGGCAGCTCTTTGGCGGTGAACTTCATCTTTTCCACGGTCCAGTCCGCTACCTTGCACAGCTCGGTGATGGTCTGGTGGCGGTAGTGGAGCCGGGTAACGGCCTGGTCCGTCCATTCCATCCGCACCCACTTGGCCCCGGCCCGGTAGGCCTCCTCGGCCACCATCTCGGCGAATTCGTGCTCAGACACGCTGGCCTGGATTACGGCTGCCTGGCCCTTCTGCAGGTTTACACCTTTCTGTACAGCCAGCTTGGCGTATTTCCTCATGATAGTTTTTTTCATGCTTCTTAATCCTTTCTGGGTGGGATTACCACTCCTTGGTCTGTAAAGCGATGTCCTTGTCAATCGCGCCCTGTTTCATCTGGTCTTTCAGCCCCTGAAGCTTCTCTGCCAGCGCCTCGTCCTCCACGGCCAGAATCTGGGCGGCCAGCAGGGCGGCGTTGTCCGCGCCGTCAATGGCCACTGTGGCCACTGGCACGCCGCTGGGCATCTGCACGGTGGAGAGCAGCGCGTCCAGCCCGTCCAGGGTGGAGGACTTCACCGGAATCCCGATAACAGGCAGGGTGGTGTTGGCGGCCAAAGCTCCGGCCAGGTGGGCCGCTTTGCCCGCCGCCGCAATGATGGCTCCGAAGCCGTTTTCCCGGGCGCTTTTCGAGAACGCCGCGGCAGCCTCTGGGGTGCGGTGGGCAGAGATGATATGGGCCTCTACAGGGATGCCCAGGCTTTCCAAACGCTTTTTGGCTGGGGCCACAACGGGCAGGTCGCTGTCGCTGCCCATAATGAGAGCGATTTTCTTTATTGGCATAATGTGTGATCCTTTCTACTTAATATGAAGTTTTTTTGTGAGCTTGTTTCAGTGTAAAATTGGTCTACAGTAAAATTGTAGTAATTTTGTAACTGTCATTTGGGAGAGCTTTGTGCTATTGTATAAACGTAACAGAGAGACCGGATCTTGGCAGGAACACAAAAAAGCCTGCCGTTCTTTGCAGTGAAGGCAGACCCCTTGCGGCCGGCCTTTCCTTTCGTTCAGCCAGCTACCAAGCCCAGTCGGTGGTTTGGGCTAATTTAAAATAGACTTGTTTTGCTCCCAGCACTTCCTTGCAGAGTTCCACCACCTGGCTGCCCAGGCGGCTGACAGTCTCGGGAGCAGCGCTTCCGTAGATGGCTGTGTGGACCATCACAATAGGCCCCTCCTGGCTGCCGGCAAACCACATCCGGCACTCATCGGCAAAGGCCAGCATCAAGTGGCTTTCGTTTTTGCCGGGGATCAGCGAAATGGCCTCTCCCAGTCCGGTCTTCAGACGGAGTTCCTGTTCCTGGGAAATGGGGCAGCTGGCTTTTATGTCTATAAAAGGCATTCAAAATCCATCCCTTCCATATAAAGTTTTGACTTTCAGTGCCAGTATACTCTAAAACGTGGGAAATAGCAAGCGCCTGGGCAGAATTTATGGGAAATTTTCTATGGGGGAAAGAGGCAAAAACTTTCTGCTTTTCCAAGTGTTTTCAGGCAATTTTGGATGTTGGCCTGGCATTGTTAACAAATTCTTCAAGAAAATTTCTTATTTCGCTTGCATTTTAGTGCGGAGTATGGTATTATAGCCATGGATGATGGTTATATAGCTGTGAAAATTGTTATATAGCTTTCCCGGAGAGAGTTCCTCTCCTGCGGCAGGCGGACCGGAAATGCTGCGCTGCCGCCCATATTTCTTACGACGTTGGGAGGGAGAGCCAAGTTCAATATTGAGTCCGAGGCACGTTTTTTTGGGGGGTTAACCCCCCGCATTAAAAATGGCTTTCCCTGGCGGGAAAGCCAATGGGAGTGATGAGCATTGACTAATCCAAAGGCAGCCTCCGCCCCTAGAAAGAAAGTCAGTTTCTTCCAGCGGGCCATCGAGCAGTGGGATCTGCAGCTGTTGGTTATCCCCGGCATCATCCTGCTGTTCGTCTTCAGCTACATACCGATTTACGGCCTGGTCATGGCTTTCCAGGAGTACCGCATGGGCGACTTCCCTGGAAGCAGTGAATGGGTGGGCTTAAAGCAGTTCATAAGCCTGTTTACAGACCCGTACCTGCCCCAGATTCTGCGCAACACCATGGTTATCAGCTTGCTGAAGCTGACCATTGGCTTTGTGTGTCCCATCATCTTCGCTGTATTCCTGAATGAAATGCACGCGGATAAGACCAAGAAGGTTATCCAGACTGTCAGCTACCTGCCCCACTTTATTTCCTGGACAGTATGCGCCATGCTGCTCATGGACCTGCTGGGTTCCAAGGGCGCCGTGATGGACATTCTGGCCCTCTTCGGCGTAGAGCGCTTTGACTTCTTCCAGAGGGGCGACCTCTTCTGGGGCATGGCACTGTTCTCCGATACCTGGAAGGAACTGGGCTGGGGCTCCATCATCTACATTTCAGCCATGGCCGGTGTAGACGCGGAAATGTATGAGGCGGCCGACATTGACGGCGCCACCCGCGCCCAGAAGATGTGGCATATCACCATTAAGGCAATCAAGCCCACCATCGTCCTTCTCTTCATTATGCAGGTCGGCGGAATCTTGAATGCGAACTTCGACCAGATCATGATGCTTACCAAGCAGCTGGGCAACTCCATGCTGAAAGATTACGCGAATGTGATTGACACCTACATCTTCCAGGTAGGTATCTCGCAGGGCCGTGTATCCTTTGGTACGGCGGCCGGCCTGGTCAAGTCCATTATCAACTTTATCCTGCTGATTGTAGCCAACGCCATTGCCGACAAGGCCGGTGAGAATGCGTTGTTCTAAGCATAAACTGAAGAGAAAGGAGGGTATTTCCCTATGACAGGCGTAAAAGAAACCAGACACAAGATGAAGGCGAAAAAGGTCTTCAGTGATTATGTTATTATTATCCTCATGGTGGTCATCATGGTGTTCGTCTTTGTCACCACGCTGTACCCCTTCCTGAACTCCCTGGCCATCTCCCTGAACGATGCGGATGACACGGCCTTGGGCGGCATTACCTTCTTCCCCAGGATATTCACCCTGCGGAACTATCAGCAGATTTTCAATAACCCCACCATCTGGATGGCATACTTTATTACCTTTGCCCGTACCATCATTGGCGCGGCGGGTGGTTTGCTGATTACAGGCGCCCTGGCCTTCGGCCTCTCCCGCAAGGGCCTGGCGGGCAGAAAGTTCTATACCTTCTTCTGCCTTATCCCCATGTATTTCGGCGGCGGCCTGATTCCCACCTACTTCCTGATTAAGACCCTGGGCCTGACCAACACCTTCTGGGTGTACATCATCCCCAACCTGGTCAACATCTGGAACATGATTCTCATGCGCTCCTACTTCCAGTCCGTGCCGGACGCTTTGGAGGAGTCCGCCCGCATTGACGGGGCCAACTACATCACTATTTTCTTCAGAATTTACTGGCCTGTTTCCACGCCCATCATCGCTACAATTGCCCTGTATTTCGGCGTGTATCATTGGAACGACTGGTTTATGCCCAATATCTACATTACCAACCCCGACCTGAAGCCCATGACCTCGGTGCTGCTGAGTATCGTAAACGAGGCGGCTTTCGCCGAGCGCATGGCTACTATGGGCCTGCCCACGGATTTGATTGCGGCGGCCTCTAAGGGGCAGAAGACCAACGTGCGCTCCATTACCATGGCCACTATGATTACCAGCATCCTGCCCATTGTTATCATCTATCCCTTCCTGCAGAAGTTCTTCCTGAAGGGCATTATGATTGGCTCTATCAAGGGCTGATTCCGGCAGGCACCTTATTATTCTGTCATTCCGGGCGGCGGGCGGCTTGACCCCGCCCAGCCTGCCTGAATGAAAATAATTTTGTCTTAGGAGGACGAAAAACTATGAGCAAGAGAATTTTGGCCTTGCTGCTGGCGCTGGCCCTGGTAGCCAGTGTGTTTGCCGCTTGCGGCAACGACGGCAGCAGCTCCAGCAGCTCCAGCGGCGGAGAGAGCAAGACCAGCTCCACTGCCAGCGGCGATGACGCCAGCACCCCCGAGGATGGCGGCGATGGCGAAGAGCCCAGCAGCACTTCCGCAGGCCCGGACGATACCAGTGAGCTCTATGAGTGGACCCATTACTGGTACTATGACAGCCAGCCCATCAAGAACTGGGACGCTGACGCCGCTTCCCGGCACATCAGCAAGAAGTTCAACGTGAAGATTAACTTCACCAAGCCTGACGCTGACCCGGAGTCCAAGATTAACATCATGTTCTCTGGCGATGACCTTCCGGATTCTTTGAAGCTGCCCCAGGGCCGTATCCTGAAGACAGCTGCTCAGTCCGGCAAGCTGGTTGACTTCGAGCAGTTCATGTATCCCGAGATGTCCTTGAACGAGGATATGCCTGAGGATATCCGCGAGCTGCTGAAGGTTGACGGCGTGTTCTACGGCCCCACCGACTGGTTCCGTACCATTGGTACCGGCGGCAACTATCAGTGGATTCTGAACTCCAAGGAGTATGAGGATGCCGGCAAGCCCGCTCTGAACACTCTGGAGGACCTCCACAAGTTCATGCTGGACGCCAAGGACCGCGCCGGCAAGACCTACAACGGCCAGGATATCCAGCCCTTCGGCACTTATCCTGACAACCGCGGCTACTACATCTACTGGCCTCTGTTCCGCGCCCTGGGCGGCCGCAACATCGTGGAAGGCTGCTTCACTCAGGAAGACGGCAAAATCGATTTTGCCGCCCGCAACGAGCTGATGGTCGAGGCCCTGAAGATGGGCAACCAGTGGTTCAACGAGGGCCTGTACACTGCCGATGTCTTCACCCAGACTCCCGAGCAGTGGCTGGAGACTGTCACCAATGGCCGGCCTGCTCTTATGTGGTATGACTTCTCTCAGGACGACTCCAACAACTTCCGCCGTATCGTTCAGGAGCAGTCTGAGGGCAAGGTTTCTTACGAGGTTCTGGGCCACCCCATGAACGAGGATTTGAAGGACTTCCCCATGTTCCCCGCGGCTGAGGGCGTTGAAGTGGTCTTCGGCGATGAGAACAACCGTATCGGCGGCGACGTGAGCTGCATCTCCACCAAGGCGACCAATCCTCAGCGTATCGCTGACGTTTGGGCTTACATGTGCAGCCGCGATGGTGCTATCAACATGATGTATGGTCCCAGCGTGGACGAAGACCCCGCCGGTCTGTGGACCGAGCTGGATGCTGACGGCATCCCGCAGCTGACCAAGCCTTATGGCGAATTCAGCTCTGCTGAGTTTGACGCTGCCGGCGCTTGGTTCTGGGCTTCTCCCGTGTCTGCTGACTATGTTGACACCGTCAAGTTCGCTGTTAACGACCAGCAGCCCGAGGACCAGCAGAACTGGACCGTTTCCACTCAGGCTCACATGACCTCCTTTGACGAGGAGAACCCTGTTATGGGCCAGAAGATTGTTTCTGACCAGAACATCCGCATGAACACTGTTATCGATGCGCAGTCTGATTTGGGTGTTCAGCTGAAGGCTATCACCGACGAGTGGCAGGCCCGCGTGCCCCAGATTCTGATGGCTAAGGATCAGGCCGAGTTTGACAAGTTGCTGGCTGACCTGGTGACTTTCGCCGAGAATAACAACATCGATGAGATCTGCTCTCAGTGGCAGGCCAACTTCGACAAGAACATCGAGGTGCAGGGCTTCAACGTGTATGACGAGTCCTACGATGTTTACAAGCTGAAGAAGTAAGCTTTTCTAAAAGTTTATAACTAGGCTTTATGGAACCCGGGCCGGGAGGTCCGGGTTCTTCTTATATAAATATGCGTAAAAAGCTTGCTTCCAGGGGGAGAGGGTGGTATACTGTTGTAAGAGAAACTATTTTTGGAAGGGAAGCGTAAATTCTACATGAAATTCCATTTAAAGCCACGCGCACGGCGCCGGGGCTATGAGATCAACATGACGGAGGGCCCCTTGTTAGGCAAGCTCATCCAGTTTTCCATCCCCCTGGCTCTTTCTGGTATCCTGCAGCTGCTGTTTAATGCCGCGGATATCGTGGTGGTAGGGCGCTTTGCCGGCAGCCATGCCCTGGCCGCTGTGGGCTCTACGGGTGCGCTGAATATGCTGATCGTCAACCTGTTTATGGGCTTGTCCATTGGTGTCAATGTGCTCTGTGCCCGCTACTATGGGGCCGGACAGAACCGAGACCTTAGCGAGACCGTACATACCGCGGTGCTCATCTCTGCTGTCAGCGGGTTTGTACTCATTTTTTTGGGCATTGGCCTTTCCCGGCCACTTCTGCAGATGATGGACACTCCCGCGGATGTAATCGACCACTCTGTCCTCTATATGCGTATTATTTTCGCGGGGATGCCGGCTTCTATGCTCTACAATTTTGGCTCTGCGGTGCTTCGTGCCGTGGGGGACACCCAGCGGCCCCTCTATTTTCTCCTTACTGCCGGAGTTATCAATGTAATTTTGAACCTTTTCTTTGTTATAGTCCTGCACATGGGTGTGGCAGGCGTGGCGCTGGCAACTATTATCAGCCAGGCTATCTCTGCCGCCTTGGTCATTATCTGCCTGACTAAAAGCGAGGGCCCCTACAGGCTCTACCTTCGAGAGCTGAAGATTTATGGCGGCAAGCTCAAGGACATTGCCCGTATTGGGATTCCGGCGGGCATCCAAAGCAGCATGTTTTCCATCTCCAATGTGCTCATCCAGTCCACGATCAATTCCTTTGGCTCTGTAGCCATGGCTGGCAGCACGGCTGCGGGCAACATTGAGGGCTTCCTTTTCACGGCCCTGGATGCCTTTACCCAGGGCACCCAGAACTTTGTGGGCCAAAACTATGGCGCAAAGAAGATGGACCGGGTCAAAAAGGTGGTGCGTATCTGCCTGATGCTGGTGCTTTCCATCGCGGTGGTTATGGGCGTGGCAGCCTACCTGGCCGCTGAACCCCTGCTGGGCATTTATACCTCGGATCCACAGGTCATTGCCTTTGGCAAGCAGCGCATGTTCATCAACAGTGTATTCTATTTCACGATTGTGCCCATGAACATATGCGTTGGCGCTATGCGCGGCATGGGCTCTTCCATGCTGCCCATGCTGGATACGGTTTTCGGCACCTGCGTGCTTCGGGTGGTATGGGTCTACACAGTATTCGCCATGTTCCCCAACTGGATGGTGCTGTTTACCTCCTATCCCGTTTCCTGGAGTATCACAGGTGTGCTGGCTTTCGTCTCCTATATGGTAGTGAAGCGCAAAGCCACCCGGGCACTGAAGGGTTCTCCGGCGGGTACATAGGGCAAGTGCGTCTGGTTTTGAAGAAATACTATCGCCATCTGTAATATATTAAGAAAAGAGCTCCCGGCATGGACCGGGGGCTCTTTTTATCTATCATTATATTGTGAACCATCTAAAAGCTCAAAAGGACTTTTTGAAATTCAGCTGCCGCTTGCTGGACACATAGCCCAAGGCCTGGTAAAATTTGTGAGCGCCTGTCCGCTTCTCGCCGGACACCAGCCGGATCCCTGTGGCGCCCTGCTCCCTGGCCCAAGACTCTCCTGCCTCCAGGAGCTTTCTGCCAATACCCATCCGGCGGCAGTCCGGGTCCACAGCAATGCCCATGATGTTCTTCATGTGGTCACTGTACAGCAGATCGTAATCATTCAGGTGCAGATACCCTACCACAGCGCTATTTTGCTCCGCCACCAGAATTTTATCCTTCCCGCTGGCCAAAAGCTGCTCTAAAGCTCTCCGTGTCTTATGGGCTGGGTAGTCGTAACCCATGCTCACAGTATTCAGGTGAAAGATGGATTCCGCGTCAGCACAAACCGCATCCCGAATCAACACATCGTCCATATTACTTGCCCAGAACTTTTTTCACAGTGGCTGTAATGCCCTCGGCGCACAGGCCGAACTCCTTCAGCAAATCCACCGCCGGGCCGGAGTGGCCAAACACATCCTGTACGCCCATGCGGGTCAGGGGGACGGGGCACTCTTCCGACAGGCAGGCCGCCACGGCTTCGCCCAGGCCGCCGATCACATTGTGTTCCTCCACGGTCACAATCCGGCCGGTCTCCTTGGCTGCCTTCACGACCAGCTCCCGGTCCAAGGGTTTTATGGTGTGCATGTCGATAAGCCTGGCATGGATGCCCTCTGCCGCCAGAGCGTCCGCCGCTTGGATGGCCTCTCCCACCATCAGGCCTGTGGCAATCACGGTGAGATCATTGCCCTCCCGCAGGGTGATGCCCTTGCCAATTTCAAACTGGTAGTCATCGTTATTGTTGCAGCTTTCCACTGCCAGGCGGCCCAGCCGGATGTACACAGGGCCGTCATGCTCCACAGCGGCCTTCACAGCCGCCTTCATCTCATAGTGGTCAGCGGGATTCAGCACCACCATGCCGGGGATAGAGCGCATTAAAGCGATATCCTCGCAGCACTGGTGGGTAGCTCCGTCCTCGCCCACGGAGATGCCTGCATGGGAGCCCACAATTTTCACGTTGAGGTGGGGGTAGCCCACTGAGTTGCGGACCTGCTCAAAGGCCCGTCCGGCGGAAAACATGGCGAAGCTGGTGGCAAAGGGGATTTTCCCGCAGGAGGCCAGGCCAGCGGCCACGCCCACCATGTTGCCCTCCGCAATGCCGCACTCAATGAACCGGCTGGGGTATGCCTTGCCAAAGTTCTCCACCTTGGTGGCGTCGGCCAGGTCAGCCACCAGTACTACAATATCAGGGTTTGTGGCGCCCAGCTCTACAAGAGTCTCTCCAAAGCTCTCTCTGGTCGCTTTTTTTACGATTTCAGCCATTCACACAGCCTTCCTTTCTATAGTTGGGGCAGGAGCTTATGCCTGCTCTGTCCCGCCCACGCAAAGTCCATATGATTTCCATCCGGGTCCCGGAAGCCGATGGCCCGCCAGCCCCACGGGTAGGTGACAGGAGGGTCCAGGGCAATTCCCAGACCGGCAAGCCGGGTATACAGGGCGTCCACGTCCTCTGTCTCAAACTCCAGGCCGCAGCTGTCTTTAGGGGCCTGTACGGGCTCGTCTGTATGGGTAAAGACCAGGGTGACCTCTTCTACAGGCAGCTCCCAGCGGCCGGGTACCAGCTGATTAGCTGGAGTATCAAATACTGTTTCGTAGAATGGCACCAATGCCTCCGGGGACTGGGAGACGATATTGACGCACCGCAGCCGGGGCATCTCAGGCCAGCTCCTTCAGGGCCGCGTTCAGCTCTGCCATGGCCTGGTCATACTGCTCCTGATTGGGAGCCTTGCCATGCCAGCCCGCCTGATTCTCCATAAAGCTGATGCCTTTGCCCTTGGTGGTCCGGGCCAGAATCACAAAGGGTTTGGATGTACAGGCTTCAGCGGCAGCAAAGGCGGCCTCCAGGCTGTTGAAGTCATGGCCGTCCGCATAGGTTACGTCAAAGCCAAAGGCCCGGAACTTGTCGTCCAGGGGCTCAATGCCCGCCACCTGGTTCACGTCCCCATCGATCTGCAGGCCGTTGCAGTCCACGATCAGGCACAGGTTGTCCAGCTTATGATGGGCCGCGAACATGGCGGCCTCCCACACCTGGCCCTCCTGAATCTCGCCGTCTCCCAGCAGGGCATAGACCTGGTAGGAAGCGCCGTCCATCTTGGCGGCAAGGGCCATGCCGGCGGCAGCGGAGATGCCCTGGCCCAAAGAACCCGTGCTCATGTCCACGCCGGGGGTTCCCTTCATGTCCGGGTGGCCCTGGAGCATGGCGCCAATGTGCCGCAGGCGCTCCAGCTCGTTGGCGGAGAAATAGCCCCGCTGCGCCAAAGCGGCGTACAGGCCCGGGGCACAGTGGCCCTTGGAGAGCACAAACCGGTCCCGGCTGGGGTCCTTTGGATTTTGCGGATCGATATGCAGCTGATGGAAATAGAGATAGGTGAAAATGTCAGCGGAGGAGAGGGAGCCGCCAGGATGGCCGGACTTGGCGTGGAAAACGCCTTCTATAATCCCCAGGCGTACCTTCGCGGCCGTTGTTTGCAGAGACTTCAAATTTTCTGCGTCCATAAACTCAATCCTTTCTGGTGGTATACTTGGGATTATACCCCATTTTCTTTCAAAAAGCAACACCTGCCCAGGAAAGGGTAGTGATAGAACCCCACGCTTTTTGGGAGCAAAGGGAAAAGTTTTGTCCACTTTTTCAAGAACTGGAAGAGTGATGCGTTGCGTAACTCTAGATTTGGAGGCAAAGCCTCCGAGGTCCTGCGCGATAGCGCCAGAAGCGTCGTCAGACAAGCGGCGAAAGCCGCTACTTAGCCATTTTCAAAGAAAATGGCTA
>CAJUPK010000031.1 GCA_910588415.1 uncultured Oscillospiraceae bacterium
GTTAGTGACTGGAGTTCAGACGTGTGCTCTTCCGATCTAAATCCCGCGGATAGATAAAAGAACCACCCCCCGGAAACCTTCCGGGGGGTGGTTCTTTGTGCTTTAATTTTGTCTTACATTAAGGGATAATCAAGCCGGGCTTCTTCCATGCGTCAGGGATAACTACAGTGATGGTGGGGGTATCATCTGGCGCCCCTGTAACCCGAACACTGACTGACAGGGGGTTATCCATGCGGGCATTGTAGCCAGCATCAGAAATACCGGGGAAGAAAATGGCAGAGGAACCAGAAGGACTCTTCTCATTGAGAGCTGGATCCGAAAAGCGAATCGTAAAGCTAGTGGCCTGTTGAGGTTTATCTACTTTAGCTGTCGTAACTATGCTAACACCTGGACTAATGGTTTCAACGATATTGGATGAGCACACGAATATAGTTGGGTCTGGCTCTTTGGCGTTGGTTATCTTAGAAAGTGTCTGTTGTCCATTGATACCCTCCTTCAGATACCACAAAGGCTCGTTAAAGGTAAGCACTAGATCGCCCTCTACATACCAACGCTTGTCGGTAGTATCATAGGTAGCATGAAGCGTGTTGTTCACCGAATCAATCACAGGCGCTTCATCGTCTGTTACCTGGAAGGGATACGTGGCTCGGAAAGCGTCGCCAGAACCCACGGGGCTGCGGCCAACCACCAGGAAGGCGTAATTAACGCCGGGGGTCAGCTCCCAGTCTTTCGCGCACTGTATCACCACAGAACCCTTGGCAGACACTGTCACCGTGCCAACGCCCAGAATAGAAGAGCTGTTGGGTGTAGAAGTGCGGATATAGTCTGCGATATCATCCTTGGTTATAGTTGCGCCATCCTTCAAATCATAGCAGTCAAACCAGGAACCTGCAGACTCTGTGCCAGAGGTGACGTTTTTGCCCATTGCCTCATATACCTTCATTGGGCCAGAAGTCGGTTCAGGCAGCCCAGAGCCATCGGGGACTTTCAATTCGATTTCCTCCTTAATAACCTTATCCATGGCAGTGTCGGAGTAGGGCACAATCATGTAGTCCACAACTGCCTCAATATTGCTGGATATGGTTACATTAGAGCCGCTGGTGCGCAGGGTGATAATAGGCCGGGTGATGGGCTTGGTGGTGAACTGGTATACCTTCACCTCGGAAAGTACGCCGGAGGCCCCCTGTGTAACGATATAGAAGTAATACGTGGTTTCAGGAGCCAGGCCGTCTATCTGCAAAGGCTCGTCAGCAATGCCGATGTCTTGGCTGCCGGTTTTCAGATAGGGGCTGTTCAGGCCAGTGCCCCGGGGGTTCATGATATTCAGGCTGTTGGGGTATACGAACTTGTACCGCTCAACCGTTTCCCCAGGGTCTGTGGTCATAGTCTTGCCATTGGGCTTGCCTGCGTCGGTGGAGTCATAGTCCGAATCCGGCTGACCGTCGGTGGTAGTTACTCCCGCGCCGCTGGTGGCAATGTATTTTTCCAGAATATCCATCGATATGCTGGAATGGTTTGCGTCGCTGGGTGCGGATACAGCGGCGCCCGTGGTTTTATCCACAGGGGAGAGCACATAGAACACAGTGCCCGGCCGGTCTAGCTGCAGGGTAGCCGTCACACCGTTGTCGGTGGGCTCAAACCGGGGGGTATCGTTCGCCAGTTGGGGCGCTTTTCCGTCTGAGAACTGCTTGGTGAGCTGCCGCTCTGGCCTTTCCAAATCCTTGGGCATGGTGATTTCCGTGACATTGTTCTTGTTGTTGATTACATTGTCAAATGCGGAAGCGGTGGTCAGGCTGTTGGCCAGGTTGCCCAATGTACTGGCCGAGCCAGTCACATAGGTCACCTGTCCGTTGACAAGCTCACTGAACGTAGAGCGGGTGGTGTTGTTGCCAATGCGCACAAAGTGCAGGGCATACTCAAACACCTGGTCTTCTGCGTCATTCAGGCCGCAGCCCGTGCCGCCAGCTTTATAGGGCTCGTTGATATAGTGGAATTCCGTGCCGCCCAAGTAGCGGATAACGCTGGCGCCCCGCAGGCTGGTGGCATTGTCCGGCACCGAGATGGACACCGTCTTGCCAGGACCGCCTACCTGGGTCCAGGGATCGTCCACAGCGCCCTTCACCCGGGTAAACAGCTCAAACTCCACAGAGGTGTCAAACCAGAACAGCATATCCCAGTAGATGCCGTCCGCCGTGGTGCTGGTAGAGCGGGGCTCCGCGGTAAAGGCAATGTCAATGGGAATCTGGTCTGTAGGCTCGTCGTCGTCGCCGTTGGACTCGATGGGCTTAGAGGTATCGATGACCCCGCCCGTGGTCTCGTAGGCCTTCAGGGTCAGGCCGCCCTCAAAGTTGCCGATGATGACCTGGGCGGAGACCGTGGTGAAGGTGGGCAGAGTGGTGGGACTCATGGGGTTGTGCAGCTCCGATTCGTCGGCAATGTTCTTCAGCTGGAAGTAGTAGCTGGCGCCGCTCTGCAGGTTCAGGGCAGAGATGGTGTGGTCCGCGCTGTTGCGGAAGCTGACCACCAGCTTGGCTCCCTCTTTAAACACCTGCACATTGCGGTAGTCCACGGTCCAGTCCGCAGAGCTGTCCGAGGAGACGCGCTCGGCCACTGGCTTGTGGCTGGTGTAGTCGTACAGCACAATCATGTCCCGCAAAGCGCTGGTAAACAGGTTCTCGGCAATCCGGGTCTCCTCGCTGGAGGGGTCGGTCTTTTTGGCCTGCACATAGTTGTTATACAGGTTCAGCAGCACCGGGTCCTCATAGGGCGGAAGGCTGGAGCCACTGGGCTGTTTATAGCGGATGTCCTCGCTGAACACAATGTCAATGGTAGAATCCGCGTAGGGAGTGGTGGGGCTGTCCTCTGGGCAGCTCTCAAACTCCTGGGTGGCGGTGGGGGGCGTCTGGTCCAGAGTATGGGCGCTGAACTTGCGCACCGGGTCCGAGTAGTTCCCGGCAGTGTCTACCGCCACATAGTAGATATCGTAGGCGCTCTCCTTGGTCAGGCCGGACACTGTAATGTTAAAGTCCACATTGGCTTTGGCGCTGACCTTTCCGTTCTTAAAGCCGTTCAGGCCGTTGATGACCTGCAGCTTGGCGTAGTCGCTGCTCAAAAAGGCCGGGTCTGTGGAGGACATGCCGTCCTTGGGCACAGGGTACTCCGCGCCGTTGTCCACAGCCACCCAGTAGACAGTGCCTGCCTCGTTCAAGGAGTTGGTCAGGCGCACAGAGGTGGCCTGGGTAGCGGTCTGCACCATCTCGTCCAGGTTAAACTGGGGCGGGGTGATGTCCTTGGTGCGCACCGTGTGCTTGGTGATCTGGGAGCTCTGGGAGCCGTCCGCGTCGGTCAGCCACAGGTACAGGTCATACTCCGAGTTCTCCTCCACCTCGCCCAAGCGGTCCACCGCGTCGTCCAGGTTCAGGTCTATTTCGTTGACCTTAAAGCTGTCCATGGTGTTTTTGATGAGATGGATCCGGCCAAAGCCGTAGGGGTCCACAAAAGAGCCGGACAGGAATTCGCTGGTCTGGGGCTGGGTGCTGCCCTTGGCCAAAAGCACATAGTACAGGTCGCAGCTCTTGCTGGCCATAACAGTGGCCTGCACGTCTACAATCTCAGAGAAGTCCATGTCCGCGTTTTGACTGTTCCGGGTAGGCGTGCGGTCCGCAAAGGTGGGGAAGCCTGCCGTCATAGCGGGAACACTGCCGTCCGGGGTCAAAATCTTCTGGGCCTTTACAGGGCTGCGCCGGCCGTGGGCGTCCACCAGCAGGGCAGAGAGATAATAGGTGCCGCCCGGCTCCATGCCGGTGACGCGGACGTCATACTCTGTGTTGGAGGCCTCTGCGTTGATATTGCCAAACTGCAGCAGGCCAGAGCCGTATTCAGAGGGGGAAATCAGGTTTTCCGCGTCCGCATCCCCCAGGGGGCCTATAGCGGCGTTGGTCAGGGCCCAATAGATGGTGCCCGCCTTGTTGACGGAGAAGTAGCCGTCAGCAGTGGTGGGGGCAATATTTTTAGCCTTGGGATAGCCCTGCAGCAGCCGCGGGTCAGAGGAGATCTCCTTGGCTATCTCCGAGTCCACATTGGTCATGTCTTTAATCTGGGTGATCACACCCGGGCGCACCTCCACCTTGTCTGGCAGAATGTCACAAGAGCTGCCGTTAGTGCTTACATACAGGTGGCCAATGTCGCCGGAGCCAGTGATGTCCGTGGCGGTATCCAGGTTGATACGGTCCACTTCCGCGTTGATGTCCAGCACCAGGTGAGAGCCAGGGGCCTTCTCATCCACTGTGATGGAGGTGACGCTGCCCACGCCCGTGTCGCCCACTGTCAGGGTAGAGCCAGGGGTGCGGTTCACCACGTCCTTCATGTTGCCGGCAATGGTAAAGACCGCTCCGTCCTGGGCCTCCAAGGATACGTTGCGCAGGCCCTTGGTGTTGTCCCGCACATCGTCCTGTATGTAGGCGGAGGAGCGTACAATGGTCTCTGGAATATTGGTGGCGCCAAAGGACCGCAGGGAGACATACTGTCCGGTGGCTGGGTCTATCTGCAGTTTTTGGGCTTCCACATTGTTCAGGATAATACTGGCCTCGCCGGTTTCGCTTTCACCGCCGCCAGCCACTACAATGCGGCCCAGTACCCGCACATTGTCCAAAATCACGTCGCCCAGGGCCACGCCGCCGGTCAGGTACAGGTCGCCGGCAATCACAGTGTCCCGCAGGGTGACCTTCTGGGTGTTGATAGTCACGTTGCCAAACACGCCGCCCAGGCTGTGCTCTCCCTGGGTGTGGATCAGGTTGCCCACGCCAATGGAGAGCATTTTGGCAACCTCGCCCCGGGTCACGCTGCGGCCGGGCTTAAAGCTGCCGTCTGCCAGGCCGCATATAATGCCAGAGAGCACCGCGGACCGCACATAGGGAGTGCTCCAGGGGTTAAACTCCCGGCCGTCCGTAAACTCGGTAACCTCGCCCGCGCTCTGGTCAAAGCGCAGGGAACGGGCAATCAGCACCAGGGCCTGCTCTCGGGTAACAGGCTGGTAGGGAGAGGCCTTGGTGGGGGAGGTGCCGTTAAGGATGCCCTCCGTATAGGCAGTGGCAATGTCCGCATAGAACCAATCCCCTGGGCGCACATCCGTAAAGGGGATGGGACCGGTGCGGGTAAAGCCAAAGGCCCGGTTGAGCATGGCCGCCATTTCGGCCCGGGTGAGAGGACGGTCCTCGCCCATAGAGCCGTCTGCGTACCCCTTCATAACGCCCCAGCTCTGGAGTTTGTCCACATGGGCGCTGGCCCAGTGGGCGGCAGAGGCCTGGGGAGAGGCGGGCTGCAGCGGCAGGGCGCCCAGCATAAGCAGGGCGCACAGCAGAAAGGCGGTGAGCCGTTTCAGGTTTTTAGAAAATGTATACATAGCAGTCCCTTTCTCCAGAGCCTGCCCTGGCCAGCCAAATAGCGGAGCAGGGTGAAACTAGGCTCTGGGCTGTTCAGAATGATGTGTATAAACGGGCAGGCAGCGGCCGGAAGAGCCTGGCCGTGCCAGCAGGGCCGGTTAAAACAGGGAAGCGGCAGCCCTCCTTTCTTAAAAAACTACTTGCGTGGAATGTGCAAAACAAAACATATAGGATTTGCTGGATTATAAGCATATTTTATTCCATTTCTGGAAAAAAAGCAACGGGCCAGCGGGATTTACCAGAACTTTCCAGGGGCGTCCCCGTCAGCGGCGCAGGCGCTGCATGGACTTTAGCTGCACGTTGAAAACCGCCTCCCGGATCATGCTCTCCTGTTCGTTGAGCAGGGAGAGGAACTTGGCCGCGTAAAAGAAGGTGCCATCTCCCTCGTCCCGCTGGCGCAGCAGCTGGCAGGGAAGCAGCAGAGGGGCCGTGCGGGTAATGGGGATCACCACCTCCAGCTGGCTGCCCACCGCAAACTGGCCTTGGGAGAAAAAGCTGATGCCCCCGCAGCTCAGGTCGTTGGCCTGGGCGGTCCAGCGGCCCGGGGTGCCGTCCGTGGGGTAGAGGAAGGTCTCAAAGTCCACGGGCATCCGCAGGTTTTCCCGCACCTCGCTGCCGGTCAGGTTCCGCAGGGTCTCCATAATCACCATGTCTCCCCGGCGCTGTATCACATGGCCCAGCCGGGGGGACATGGTCTCGTCCGCGGGAACAATCTGTACGTGCTCGGTGTTGACCACATCCAGGATGTTGCCCTCAAATATGGTAATCTGCAGGTTCATCCCTTCCGGCGGTCCTTCCATAGATCCCCGGGCCAGCACCCGGGCGGTGTTGCTGTCCAGCAGCACGCAGACATTTTTTGGTTTGTTTTTCTTAAATAAAGCCATTTATGACTCCTCCTCCGTTTCGCTGGGGGCAGGCCGCGCCTGGTTCTTGCGGCGGCCGGGCCCCTGCCTGTCAAAGTCGAAATTTAAAAAGTATACATAGATCTCCACCACGGCCCGGTAAAGCTCTTCCGGGATTTCCTGCCCCAGGTTCAGCTGGGAGAGGATGGTGGCCAGGGAGTTGTCCTCGTAAATGGGAACCCCGTTTTCCTGGGCCACGTCCAAAATCTTCTCCGCCAGGTATCCCATGCCCGAGGCCACAATGACCGGGGCGGAGTCGCTGACGCCATACTGCAGGGCCACGGCCCGCTGGCGGGGGGGCCGGCTCTCTTGGTCAGACCTTGACATCGACACCGCTTTTCACCTCCTGGAACAGCGTTGGAAACGCGTCTGAAATATTCATGGGCTGGCGCATGGCCGATACCCGCACATCGCCGGGGGACAGGCCGTTGCGCTGCAAAATCTCGGTCAGGTCCCGGGACACGTCCCCGGAAAAGGCGGCCACCTGCCGGGGGCAGGAGACCTGCAGGGAGGTGCGGCCGCCGCTGCTGTCAATCACCAGGTCAAAGGCGCCCAGTCCCTCTATATCCATTTTAATCAGCAGCCGGGGGGCGGGGGCTTCCCGGCCGCCGCTGTGCTGGGCGTCTGGGTCCACCCACATCTCGGAGAACACCGCCCGGTCCTCCCACTGGAAGGGCAGCAGCAGGTGCTGCAGGGGCATATACACGCTCTCGTTGATGAGAATGGAGGACATCAGGTTGCGGAAGACCTCCTGCCCGGCCGTGCCCCCCTCTCCCCGCAGGGAGCGCTGGGCCAGCTGGGTAAAGCGCTCGGCAAAGCTGTCCGACTTGGCGGCCCGGGCATACTCTGTGTCGTTAAGCAGCCGGAGAATGTCCTCGTCAGAGAGCTGGCTCAGGTCCCCTTTGAAGATGTTGTAATTGCCCAGGTGGCGGAAGGTCTGCACCAGCTCCTTTTCGCCGCCGTTTTCATAGCGGACCATATCCAGGGTCAGCAGGGACAGCAGGCTGCGGGCCATGCCATGGTCATGGGTGCGGCGCACATAGTCAGAGATCAGAGGGAACACCTGGTTGCGCAGAATGTCCAGATTGCCCTGCCGGTCCCCGGCGGCAACCCCGTTTTCCATGCGCCCGGCCATCTCCGTCAGCTGGTTGGCCCAGTGGGAGGGCAGAGAGCGGGTCATGTCCTGCAGGGTGCGCAGCATCCGGGTCTCCAGGTGGCCGGTAGAGGAGTAGTCGCTGTACTGCCGCAGAAACTGCAGGATCTCTGTGCGGAAAACCTGGGAGTTGGAGGTGTTGTAGGCGTTGCGAAGGGCGGAGAACAGCGCCCCGCCAAAGCGCAGGCCGCTTTGCAGCTGTCCCTGCAGAAACTGGGTCAGCTGGGCCTCGTCCATATTAAGAAATTCCAGAAAGCCATGCAGCTCCTGGGCCAGCCCCGGGGTGATGCCCGAGGAGACCTGCAGGCCCTGGCCCTGCAAAAGGCGCAGAAAGGCCGACGCCGTATCGGGGGCGTTGGCCAGGCGCTGGAGAAAGGTCAGGAAGTTCGACTCGTACCGCATTCGATGGGAGACCGAGGCGTCCCCGGCGTGCTGCTGGTCGGAGCGCTGGTCCCCCCGCATGACCCGGTTGGGGTCCACCACGTTCTGGATGTTGGTGTTGGGGTCTTGGGGATTGATGGGCTGGTTCCGGTTGCCGGCGTTGTCATACCCCGGGACCGGGTTGGTTGGGCGCAAGATTTCAGGCATAGGCACTCTGCTCCTGTCAGCCCCAGCCGTATATATCCCAAAAATCTGGAAAAGGCCGGGACGAAAATCTGTACCGGCCGCAGGGCCGGAAAAAGTACATGGGTCGTGTCATAGAAAGGGTATTATATTATTATATACGCTATTTCAGCTGAAAGCAATAGAAAATACAGTCCTGGGGGCCGCCGGACACAAATTTGGCCCCAGGCTCTGTTCCGGCAGCCTGCAAAACGGGGAATTTACAAAATATTTACAATTTGCAGAAAAAGGACCTCCCGGCAGCCGCGGGCGGTTTTCCGCGCCGCTTTAGAAAGGGGAAACGGTATGAAATATCCAGAAAAGAACCATAAAAACCCAAGCGGTCCCTTATTTTTTCTGCCTGTGCTGCCGACTTACTAACTGGGAATGTGGGTTTTTATAAGGATTTGTATTGCGAAACCGCAGGCCCTGTGTTATAATGAAAGAGACCCGGGCTGCATCAAGGCCCAGCGGTCCAGCAATTTTAAGCAGAAAAGGTGGAACACAGCTATGGGCAACGACATGATGGAGGCCTATCTCTATGAGATGAACACGCTTCTGGAGTCCCTGGACGAGATGGTGCTGGGCGCGGAGGACAGAAAGACGTTCTCTCAAGAAGACGTGAACGAGATTTTCCGCATAATGCACACGATAAAGGGCTCTTCGGCCATGATGGAATTTGACAACCTGATGACGGTTGCCCACCGGATCGAGGATATGTTCTTTATCATACGGGACCAGGGCATGGACGCCGTGGCCGAGGACCTGCGCCCGCAGCTCTTCGATCTCATTTTCCAGGCCATCGACTTCTTTAAAGCGGAAGTGGAGAAGCTGGAAAACGGCGAGACCCTCACAGATGATATCGACAACATCCTTGCGAATATTAAGAGCTTTTCAAATAAAATTCAGGGCAAGGCCGATGAAGAAGAGCCTGCTGCCCAGGCAGCGGCCGCGGGGGGAGAACAGGTCGCTGCGGCGGATTTTGGCAGCAGCCAGTTCCCCTTCGGCATCCGTGTGTCCTTTGACGAGGGCAGCGGCATGGAAAACCTGCGCTCCTTTATGCTGGCGACAGCGGTGAAGGACGTGGTGGATGGAGAAGAGCAGTTTGACTTTTACCCCGAGGACGTGGGCACCAACTCAGAAACCGCCGCCTTTGTGGTGGAGGAGGGATTTTTCCTGCGCTTCCTCACCGAGGAGCTGCGGGACCGGGCTGTGGGCGTGGTGAAAGAGGCTGGCTCTGTGGCGGACTATCAGCTGTTTGACTACGCGGCCCCTGCCCCAGAGCCGGAGGTCCCCGCGGTCTCCGCGGCGCCCGCCCCAGAGGCGGCCCCTGCCCCGGCAGCCGCTGCGGCGCCCGCCCCTGCTCCGGCAGCCGCCTCCGGCTCTCCCAACAAGCAGCAGAACCATAACAAAGAGAGCCTTATCAGCGTGAACCTCTCCAAGCTGGACGAACTTAACGCTGTGGTGGGCGAGATCGTTATTACCGAGTCCATGGTCACCGCCTCTCCGGACCTGAAGGGGCTGAAGCTGGATAACTTCACCTCCGCGGCCCGGCAGCTGCGGTCGCTGACGGACCAGCTTCAGGACGTGTCCATGTCCCTGCGCATGGTGTCCGTGTCCGCCACCTTCCAGAAGATGCGCCGCATTGTCCGCGACATGAGCAAGAAGCTGGGGAAAGAGGTCAACCTGGTGCTGGAGGGCGAGGAGACCGAGGTGGACAAGACCATTGTGGACAGCATCAGCGACCCCCTGATGCACATTGTGCGCAACTCCATGGATCATGGCATTGAAGAGAACGCCCAGGACCGGATAGACGCTGGCAAAGACCCAGTGGGCCGCATCACCCTTTCTGCCCGGCACACAGGCGGCGAGGTCATTATAGAGGTCATTGACGACGGCCAGGGCGCGGACGATGACGCCATTTTGGCCAAGGCCATGCGCCAGGGCCTGGCGGCTCCCGGCGTGGAGTATTCCCACAAGGAGATTTTAAACTTCCTGCTGATGCCTGGCTTCTCCACCAACACAGAGGTAACGGAGTATTCCGGCCGTGGCGTGGGCATGGACGTGGTAAAGTCCAATGTGGAGAACGTGGGCGGCACGGTGACCATCTCCAGCGAGAAGGGCAAGGGCATGACCACCACCCTGAAGATCCCCCTGACCATGGCCATTATGGACGGCATGGAAGTGGCGGTGGGCGAATCTGTGTTTACGGTGCCCATCAACAACATCCGGCAGATTTTGAACGTCACCTCCGAGGATGTGATCCGGGACGCGGCCAAGGGCGAAATGCTGTGGGTGATGGACAATTTCTACTCTATTGTCCGTGCCAAGGAGTTCTATCAGATGGAGAACGGCAAGGACCGCTTCGACGACGGCATCATGCTGTGGGTAGAGGCGGGCGGCAACTCCTTCTGCCTGTTTGTGGATGAGCTCATCGGCGAACAGCAGGTGGTGGTAAAGCCCCTGCCGGACTATGTGAATAATTACGGAATCCGCAGCTACGGCGTGACAGGCTGCACCATTTTGGGCAACGGCGATATCAGCATTATTCTGGACGTGGCAAGCATTTTTGCGGCATCCCAGGCAGGATAAAGCAGAGCCGGGCCTTGCAAGGCCCCAGGGTTTGTGATATACTACTCTGTATATAGAATACATCTAGGCTTTCAAAAGTTTTTTTAAGTGAAGCATTTTAAGAGCGGCCGCGGGTTGGGCGGGGCAGGGTGCCCCGCTGAAGCTGCGGGGCCGCGGGAAAGGATTTGTGTACAATGCCAGAGACTATGGCGGCCGTTATGGCTGAGGATGCCGAGTTCTACACGAAAGAGGCAGTAGAGCTGGAAACGGATAAATATCTGATCTTCCTTTCCGGCGGGGTTTACTATGGCGTGGACACCAAAAATGTGAAGGAGATGCTCACCCAGTGGGAGACCTCCATCACCTGGCTGCCCATGCTGCCGCCCCACATCCGGGGGGTCATCAACCTGAGAGGCGGCGTGGTGCCCATTGTGGATTTCCGGCTGCTGATGGGCCAGATGCCCGAGGATAAGTTCTGTACCGTGATTTTGGACATGGAGGGGGTCCAGATCGGTATTTTGGTGGACGAAGTGGACCAGACGGTGGATATTGACAAAAAAAGCGTGCTGCCTGTGCCCTATCAAAGCGGGGTAGAGTCACAGAAAATGGTGACCGGGATGTACAGCCTGCCGGACAGAAATACCGCTTTGATGGTGCTGGACTGCACCCAGCTGCTGTATGGCCACAAATAATTCCAGCACTACCCCCTCCCTGGTCATAAGCGATAAGGATTTTACCCGGCTGGTCAATTTTGTCCAGAGCAAATACGGCATAGACCTGCACCAGAAACGCCAGCTGGTCACCAGCCGGCTTTCCAGCACGGTGAAAGGCCTGGGCTACAGCAGCTTTACCGAGTATGTGGATTACCTGCTGCAAAAGGGCTCGGGAGACGACATCAACCAGCTGCTTGCCAAGCTGACCACCAACTACACCTATTTTATGCGCGAGGTGGAGAGCTTCGACTACTTCACCCGCGTCATTCTGCCTGATGTGGTGCGCAGGCACGAGCGGGACAAGTGCCTGTCTATTTGGAGCGCCGCCTGCTCCTCTGGCGAGGAGCCCTACAATATCTCCATGTACATCATGGACTACCTGGGAAGCATGGCCTCTGCCTGGGACACCAGGCTTTTGGCCTCGGACATCTCCCTGGACGTGCTGAATAAAGCCAAGCGGGGCGTGTACGAACTGCCGGACTCCATTCCCCCCCACTGGAAGCGGGACTACTTTAAGCCCGCCGGGGGACGGATGTACGAGGTGGCCCCTAAGATCAAAAACAATGTGATCTTCAAGCAGTTCAACCTGATGGATCCCATTACCTTCAAACGCAAGTTTGACGTGATTTTCTGCCGCAATGTGATGATCTATTTCGACCAGCCCACCAAGTCGGCGCTGACCAGGCGGATGTACGACGCCACGGTGCCCGGGGGCTACCTGATCATCAGCAAGGCAGAAAACCTGCCCCCGGACCTGCCCTATGCCCGGGTGTCCACATCGATTTTCCAGAAGCGGTAAAGCTTTGCCCTGGGCTTTGAAAAGGGTTCTTTTGGAGTTTAAAGAAAAGTAGGAGGGGTCAATTTGCTAAGAAATATACGGGTGCTGGTGGTGGACGACTCCATCATTGCCCGAAAGACGATTATGGAAGGCCTGGCTAGATCCCCCCGCATTGAAGTGGTGGGCTATGCCATCAATGCCATGGATGCCGAAAATAAAGTCAAGCAGCTCAATCCGGACGTGATGACCTGTGATGTGCAGATGCCCGGCATGACTGGCATTGAGTTTTTGAAAAAGCTTTTGCCCCAGCACCCGCTGCCAGTGGTGCTGGTCTCTTCCCTTAACCTGAAGGTGTTTGACGCCCTCCACGCCGGAGCGGTGGGCTTTGTGCGCAAGCCGGACGGGGTGCAGAGCCGGGAGGCTTTTGTGAACTCCCTGGTGGAAGCGGTGATCGAGGCCTCCAGTGCCAAGGTGCGCCGCCCGGCCCCTATGCGGGAGCAGCCGGACCTGTCCGCCTCCCTGACCATGGCTCCCCTGAAGGTGCCCCAGCCCTATATCATTGGCCTGGGCGCGTCCACAGGCGGCACAGAGGCCACGCTGGAGGTGATGAAGCGCCTTCCGGCGGACATTCCCGGAATGGTGATTGTGCAGCACATGCCCCCTGGATTTACCAAGATGTATGCGGAACGGCTGAACCGGCTCTGCAGCATGGAGGTGCGGGAAGCTGCCAACGGGGACAAAATCCACCAGGGGCTGGCCCTGGTGGCGCCTGCGGACCTGCAGTGCCGGGTGAACCGCACGCCGGCCGGGGAATATTACGTCTCCTGTACGCCGGGAGAGAAGGTCAGCGGGCACAGGCCCTCTGTGGACGCCCTGTTTATGTCCATGGCGGAAAATGTGCGCTGCAAGATGATCGGTATTATTATGACGGGCATGGGTTCAGACGGCGCCGAGGGCCTGCTGCGGATGCGCCGCCGGGGCGCATACACCATTGGCCAGGATAAAGAGTCCTGCGTGGTCTACGGTATGCCCGGCGTGGCCTTTGAGAAGGGGGCCGTGTGCGAGCAGGCCAGCTGCGAGCGGGTGGCCAGCGTGCTGCTTCGCAGCCTGCAGACAGGAAAATAGACGGCAAAAACCAGCGGCCTGCCTATTCTGCGGGCAAGCCAGCGGGAAAATTTATAATAAAACGAAGAAATATCGGATGACCTCTTAATTTTTGCAGGGGGTCATCCGATACTTTATGTAGAAAGCTATGGGAATCTTTAATCCCATCAGGAAAAGAGGGATGCAATATGATCGGTATGCCCCAAAAGATCGGTCCCGTGGGAGGAGCGGTGCGGCTAAACCAGCTTCGTCCGCACACCGCCGCAGCCGTGGAGCAGGCTTCCCGTAATGGGGAGAGCTTTGACAAGCTGACCTTAAGCGCCAAAGAAAGCGGAGACCCCCAACGCCTGGAACTGCAGGGCAAGCTCTCTCAAGAGGTGCGCACCGCCACGACCACAGGCACGCTGGCCGCTCTGCGCCAGCAGGTGCAGGCAGGGGAATATAAAATAGACGCCGGCAGCATTGCCAAAAAGCTTCTGCTGCTGGGGGAGGTATAGGCTTGGAGCCAGTATACGAGGAATATCTGGGATATCTGGACGAGCTGAGCAAGCTGCTGGTGCAGATGACAGAAACAGCAAAAAACAAAGCCGCTGCCGCCAGAGAGGGCGACCTTGTAAAGGTGGACGGCTGTATGAAACAAGAGCAGGTTTACAGCATGACGCTGCGCAGTATGGACCAGAGAAGGGACAAAATGCTGCGGGCCATGGGAATCTCCGGCACGGCTCTGTCCCAGCTGGCAGACCACTACCCGCCCCCCATGCAGGCCAGGGCTGCCAAGGCGGCGGAGCTGGCCATGTCCCGGTTTGAGAGCTATATGAGCGCCTCTAACATGGCCAGGACCTCTATGGAGATCGCCCTGCGGGAGATTGCCCGAATGTTTCCCCAGGACCAGCCCGCTCCGGCGGAGGCCAGAGAGGACCCGCCCCCCCGGATGAAGACGGACTTCCGGGCCTAAAGGCAGGCGCTTTTTCCGGCAGTACGCAAATTGGCAAATCAGGGCTGGGGTCTCCCCGCCCTTGAGAATAGAACCCGGCCCTGCAGCCGGGACCCCAGAAGACAGGGAGGTTTTACCTATGAGTACCATTTCAACTTTCAGCGGCTTTACAATGGCGCGGCTGGGCATTATGGCCGCTTCAAAAGCCCTGGAGGTCACGGGCAACAATATTTCCAACATCAACACCCCCGGCTACACCCGGCAGGCCCTGGACCAGCGGGCGCTGTATATTGGCGGCGCGGACCGCTACTCCTCGCAGTTTGATGTGCGGGTGGGTTCGGGTGCGCTGACCACAGGCGTGTCCCAGCTGCGGGACCCCTATCTGGATATCCGTTACCGCAACGAGGCTGCCAACGTGGGCTTCTATACCGGCAAGTTCTCCATCCTGCAGGAAATTTCCGCCATTTTTGACGAGGTGGGCAAGGGCGTGGACGGCGAGGGCGTGCTGGAGGAAAAGCTGAATACCCTGCTGGAGCAGCTGCAGAACTTGAACACCGAGCACGCTGGCGACAAGTCCTATGACGGGGCAGTGAGAGGCGCGGCTTTGGCCCTGGTGAACATGTTCCACTCCTATGCCGACAAGCTGGAGATCCTGCAGAACGACACAGTTGACGCCTTTAAAGAGGATCTCGGCGAGGTGAACAATATTCTGCAGAGTATCCGGGAGCTGAACGAGTCCATTAAAAAGGCGGAGATCAGCAGCGGCGCCCTGGCAGACGCCCAGCGCAAAGAGGGCATGATCGGCGAGCGGGGCCAGCAGGCCCTGGAGCTGCGGGACGAGCGGAATAAGCTGATCGACCAGCTGGCCAACTATCTGCCCATTGACGTGAAATATTCCGATGAGCCCATTGGCTCTGGCATGACCGTGGAGAAGCTGACCATCACCCTGGCGGGCAACAGCGACGCGGTGCTGATAGACGGCATTTACGGCGGCAGGCTGGAGGTCCAGCAGACCGAGCAACCGGTCCTCAATGAAGATGGCACTCCTAAGCTGGATGGAAACGGGGACCCCGTTATGGAAAAGGTGGATGACCCCAACTTCCTGCTGAAGATTACAGAGCTGCGGGACAGACGGGGCGAGCTGATCCCCAACGGCCGCAGGGGCCACGACGAGTTCCTGATGGAGGACCAGACCCTGGTTTCCGGCTCCCTGCAGGCAGTGCGGGAGATGCTGACCAAGACAGGCGAGTATTCCACCAAGGACCAGGTGACGGCTGACCCCAAGGCTGCCACCAAGCGGGGCATCCCCTATTACCAGAAGGCTTTGGACGCCCTGGCCAACAAGTTTGCCTCCATCTTCAACGAGGCCAACAATTTCACCTACGATGAGAACAAGGGCCCCACCGAGGGCTGCAACTGGATGTTCCAGTATGAGGCTGACGGCACTACAGTAGTGAAAGATCAAGACGGCAAGCCTGTCTTTAAAGACGAATACAAGGAATATGCATCCAAATCGGGCAACCTGTTCAGCATCAGCGGCGACAGTAACGACGCGGTGGGTCCCAATGGGGAGATCATCACGGCTAAAAATATTTCCATTTCCACCGGATGGGCTCATGAGACCATCTCCATTGTGCAGACCAAGGACGAAAACGACATGAAGTGGGTGGACCCCAATGACGAGACCAAGGGCAAGGTCCCGGTCTCCACAGCCAATACCAACATTGCCCACCTGATCACCATTATGCAGAAGGACCACGAGTTTAGGCCCAGCGATATTCTCAGCGATGATGAAGCGGATAAGCTGCAGAGCGACAGCGTGTTCTTCACAGGCAGCTTCCAGGGAATGCTCACCTATGTGAACGGAGAGCTGGCGTCGGACACAAAGAGCAGCGGGGACATTATGGATAACTTCAGTCTGGCCGCGCTGGACCTGGATTTGAGCAGGGACTCGGTCTCCGGTGTGGACCTGAACGATGAAGCGGTGAATATGATGCAGTATCAGAAGTCCTACACAGCTGCCTGCCGTCTGCTTACCACCCTGGATGAGATTTTGGATAAACTGATCAACAACACGGGTCTGGCGGGCCTGCGGTAAAGGCCCCCGAAACAGCAGCTGGATTTTAGCCCGGCAGCCTTTCCATAGCAGACCCTTCCCATAAACATAGAAATTTATACAGAAAGAAGTGAGCAAAATGGTTCGGCGTATTACCACCAATGGTATGATGCAAAGCTACAAGTCCAACCTGATGCGTTCTTACAACACTCTGGCCAGTGTCAGCGAAAAGGTGACCACCCAGCGGAACTTTAACTCCTACGCCGAAAGCCCCTCTAAGGCCAGCCAGGCCTTTCAGCTGCGGCGGTACCGCTGGAACACAGAGAATCAGATCGCGAACAGCAAGCAGGTCCGGTATAAGTTCCAGCAGGGCTGGAAGTGCCTGGAGGCAACGTACCAGGACTTGGGCCATAAGCTGGCCCGGTACTCTGCCCTGCGTGCGGATAACGACGCGGACGCGGGCGGCCGTAAGGCCCTGGGCGAGGTCATCCGGGGCGCAGCGGACTCTGTAATGGAGACCATGAACGCCCGTTTTGGAGAAAACTTTGTCTTCTCCGGCGCGGACGGCCAGACAGTGCCCTTCACCTGGGGCAAAGACGCCGACGGCAACGACACCGTGCTGTACAGGGGTATGCCCGTGGATGTGGAGACCCCGCCGGAAGACCAGATTAAGGACGGCACCTGGGACAAAGACGCATACCCGGAGTTTACGGCGCTCTACAATACCGTTGAGAACGAGCACACCTATGTGGACCTGGGCATGGGCATGGAAGAGGACCGGGACGGCAAACTGATCGACTCCAGTGCGTTTGACAGCGCCCTGAGCGGCATTGACTTTATCGGCTATGGCACCAGCTCTGTGGAGCTGGAGGACGGCACGATAGTGGATGATGTTCCCAACAACATCATCTCCATCATGAAGGAGATGGGCGAGATCTTCTCCGCCTGCAGCGCGGAAGACGGCTCTTATCCCGATGACCCCAAGTATGTTCCCAGCGCCATCAAGCGGGCGGAGGCCCTGGAGATTCAGCTGGAAAAGAAGCTGGATGACCTGCATGCCAGCTATGTGGACCTGGACACCCGGGCCACCTTTATCAATACCAACCAAAACCGGTTGGAGAGCATGGACGACAGCCTGAATGAACAGATTACCGGCATAGAGGACATTGATCCTGCCGATGCCATCACCTCGCTGATGTGGGCGCAGTATTCCTACAACGCGGCCCTGCGGATTGGCACCAGCATCCTGTCCCAGTCGCTGATTGATTATATGAATTGATGAGACTACCGGTGAAGGTCTGCTGAAAAGCAGGCCTCCGGTTGCACTTTACCGAAAGAGGGGATTGTTGTGGGTCCGTTGATTGAAATTACCACGGTACCGATCGAAATTGAAATGAAAACTACCCATGCCCAGCTGCTCTATTCCAAGGGTACCGCAGAAATGGAGGTCAGCCGGGACAAAGGCGGCCTGAATATTAAAAGCCGTCCCATCAAGCTGAATGTAGACTCCTTCCAGGCCAGAAGCTCTGTACGGCCCACTACCATGCAGAGCATTGAGCAGGCTGCCCAAAAGGGCGAGAGCGCTGCCTATCAGGCCACGGCTACCTATGCCCAGCGGGGCCAGCTGGTGATGGAAGCCCAGCTGGGGGAGGAGCTGATCACCCAGTTTGCCCAGGAGACCCAGGACGCCCATTTGGGCCGGAACCTGACCGATTTTGGCCTGGGCTTCTTGCCGGAGACCGGCGTTGACTTGAGTTGGGAGCCTGGCCAGATGCAGATTCGCTATGAGATGGATAAACTGAATTTTGATTGGAAAATCAATGGCACGGGCTTCAAATTTGTACCGGGCGATATTGAGTTTACCATGACCCAGCGCCCGGAAGTCATCATCAAGTATATGGGCAGCCCCATGTATGTTCCGCCTTCGGCAGACCCCAATTATACGCCGGTGGACGTGCGGGCTTAACTGCCGGGAGGGCCATGGATTGAAGCTTTCAACAAAGTATTTTGGAGAGATTGAATACAGCCAGGAGGACGTGCTGCGCTTTCCCAAGGGCCTTTTTGCCTTTGAGGAGGAGAGGGAGTTTCTATTGCTGCCCTTTTCCGGCAGCAACGAGACCCTGCTTTGCCTGCAAAGCGTGGCTACGTCCCAGCTGGCCTTTGTGGTGATGAACCCCTTTGCCCTGGACCACGCCTACGCGCCTGTGCTGCAGCCCGAGGAGCTGGAGTACCTGGGGGTAAAGGAGAGCACCGAGCTGTGCTTTTACGTGCTGTGTGTTGTAAAGAACCCTGTGTCCAGCAGCACAGTCAATATGAAATGCCCCTTGGCGCTTAACGACCACACCCGCCAGTGCATACAGGTCATTTTGGACGGAGAGGACTATGGGATGCGCCATTTGCTGGCGGATTTTCAGGAGAAGGAGGGATAGCGCTATGTTGATCCTTCGCCGCAAGGCAGGCGAGTCCTTCCTGGTGGGCAGCGATATCAAAGTAACCGTGATAGCCACCAAGGACAAAGAGGTGCAAATTGCCATAGACGCCCCCAAAGAGGTGCCTGTGCTGCGGGCCGAGCTGGCTTATGCCATGAAGGCCAACCAAGAGGCCGCCCAGGAGCAGAGCCTGCCCCAGGAGCTGATGGAAGCGTTTTCCCTATTTGCCCAGGAGAAGCCAGGGCAAGAAGACAGTGACAAGTAGTCGTGCAGTTAAAATAAGCGCGTGTATGCTTTTCTAAAAAGAAAGCCGCGGAGTTTTAAAACAGACGCTAGACAAGAAAAAGCACGGAGCAGCCTCTAAGGTCTGGCTCCGTGCTTTTTTGTGGAGGAAAGTTGGGTGAAAATAATTCACCCAGGAAGGTGGACCGGAAAAGCTCAGTCCTCCTTGCGGGGAGCGCCCAGCCGGATGCCTCCGTTCCCATCGCTGGAATGACGGGGATGAGCGGCCACCTGCTGGCAGGCGGACATCAGCTGGGCAGTAACAGCAGCGCTGTAGCGCCCCTCGTAAATGGTCAGCATGGGCACCTCCTCGGTCTCCGGCACCACAATATATTTGGCGGGCAGGCTGGTAAGGGTCAGGG
>CAJUPK010000032.1 GCA_910588415.1 uncultured Oscillospiraceae bacterium
TGTGCAGCTTGGGCGGCATACACTGCAGCTGGGCGCCATAGAACATGGCCATCACCGTGGTCTCAATCACATCGTTAAAATGATGGCCCAGGGCAATCTTGTTGCAGCCCGCGTCCATGGCATGGCGGTACAGGTGGCCCCGGCGCATTCGGGCACACAGGTAGCAGGGGTTCTTCTCCGTGCGATTGGCCACATGAAACACGTCTGTCTCAAAAATCTCCACGGGCACCCCCAGCAGCTGGGCATTGGCCTCCAGCCGGGCCCGGTTTTCCGGGCTGTAGCCTGGGTCCATGGACAAAAATTTCAGCTGAAAGGGAAAGTCTGAGTATTTTTGCAGCAGCTGCATCAGCTTTGCCAGCAGCATGGAGTCCTTGCCGCCAGAGATGCACACAGCCACCCGGTCTCCCTCCTGCAGCAGCTGGTAGGTCTTGACGCCAGCAATAAAGGGGGCCCAGATGGGCTTGCGGTATTTTTTTGTGATGCTTTGCTCCGCCTGCTCCCAACGCTCCATGGTTTTCCTCATCCTCCTATTCCCGCCAAGTCTTTCACAACCTCTCCGGCCATAATCAGGCCAGCCACAGGCGGCACAAAGGCCACGCTGCCGGGCACGGGCTTTTCGCCCCTGTCCCCGGCCAGGACCCTGGGCGGCTCTTGGGAGTAGACTACCTTTACCCGGCGGATCCCCCTTTTGCGCAGCTCCCGGCGCATAACCCGGGCCAGGGGGCACACAGAGGTCTCGTAGATATCCGCCACCCGGAAGGAGGCGGGGTCCAGCTTATTCCCGGCCCCCATGGAACTGATCACAGGCACAGCCTCTCCCACGGCCCGCTCAATAATGGCCAGCTTGCCGGTGACCATGTCAATGCAGTCCAGAATGTAGTCGAACTGGGTAAAATCCAGCTGGTCCGCTGTGTCCGGAGTGTAGAAAAAGGGGTGCTCTGTTACCCGGATTGTGGGGAGGATGGCCCGCAGCCTCTCCCCTGCCGCCTGGACCTTCCGCTGGCCCATGGTCTGGCTGGTGGCGAACAGCTGGCGGTTGAGATTGGTGGGGCTGTACACATCCCCATCGATCAAATCCACGGCCCCCACCCCGCAGCGGACCAAAGCCTCGGCGGCATGGCCCCCCACGCCCCCCAGGCCGAACACCGCTACCCGGGCCTTTTGCAGGCGCTCCAGGGCTTCTTGACCCAGGAGTCGTTCTTCTCTTGCAAACATCTCATCCATACAAGCTCTCCTATTCCCCCGGACGCTCTGGCCAAAACACCAGCAGCAGGCCAGCGGCTCCCAGCAGAAGGAACACCGCTGGCCAGGGAACCTCCAGAAACAGCAGGTCAAAAGACCGCCAGCCCATGGCCCCAAAGCAGCGGGAGAGCAGCAGGCTGAACAGCAGCAGGCCCAGACCCTTTATACGTCTTTCCATGGCGGTTCCCTGTTACTTTTTGCGCACAAAAGCCTTTTTGGGCATTTTGCAGATGGGACAGCTCCAGTCCCCGGGCAGCTCTTCAAAGCCGAAGTTGGGGTCCTTGTACTCATAGCCGCACACCGAGCAGATGAACCGCTCCCCGGTGATGCGCTCGCTGCCCTGCTGGGGCAGGTAGGTGGGCGCACGGCGGGGGGAGACGCCGCCCAGCCGCTCTACATAGTATTGGTAGGTCATGGGCTTATAGGGCTCAAACTTGCCTGCCACCTCCCGGCCGCCGGTCATGTCGCTGCCAGCCACAATCTCCGCCAGGAAGAGCACCTGGCCCCCAGCGGGCAGCTTGGCCTTGACCTGGCACAGGAACCAGCAGCAGGTGTTCTCTTTAATGACCGGCACACCCTCCATCAGGACCTTATGGCGTATGTTTTCCAGCTTGCCGCCATGCTTGCCTGTGGTGAAGCCCAGGGCTCCAATCACCGTGGCGGGGGTCTCCTCTGACAGCACGGAAATGCTGAACACCCCGCTCTCTTCAATACAGCGGCAGCTGTGGTTTTCCGCGTTCAGGCTTAAAGCCACCAGGGGCGGCGCCGAAGGAGAGGTCTTTGTCACCTGCATGACCGTGTTGGCAATGCAGGCGCTGGGCCCGTGGCGGTCCTTTACCCCAATGGCATACATGCCGTAGGTAATATTTCCCAAAACGATCGGTTTCATCTCCGCACTCCTTTTAAAATATATTTGGAAGGCCCATCCGCCGCAGAAAGGGCGGCTGCCTTGTCTGCGCTTACTGGTACAGGGGGTATTTCCGGATGATCTCCCCTACCATGCCCCGCAGCTTCTCCACGTTGTCCTCAAAGCCGTCCTCCATGGCAAGGGCAATGCAGGCGGCAATCTGGTCCATGTCCTCCTCCCGAAGGCCCCGGGTGGTGACGGCAGGGCTGCCCAGCCGCAGGCCGCTGGTAACAAAGGGGCTGCGCTGTTCGCCGGGGATGGTGTTCTTGTTGGCGGTGATATACACCTCGTCCAGCCTGCGCTCCAGCTCTTTGCCGGTCAGCTCCAGGCCAGCCAGGTCCACCAGCATCAAATGGTTATCCGTGCCGCCGGAGACCAGCTTTACCCCCCGGTTCAGCAGGCCCTGGGCCAAGGCGGCGGCATTTTTTACCACCTGCTCCCCATACGCCTTGAACTCCGGCTGCAGGGCCTCACCCAAGCATACGGCCTTGGCGGCAATAATATGCATCAAAGGTCCCCCCTGGGTGCCAGGGAAAATCGCTTTGTCAATCTGCTTGGCATACTCCTCCCTGCAGAGAATAAGCCCGCCCCGGGGGCCCCGCAGGGTCTTGTGGGTGGTGGTGGTCACCACATCCGCGTAGGGCGTGGGGTTCTGGTGGCAGCCCGCTGCAACCAGGCCCGCGATATGGGCCATGTCCACCATCAGCTTGGCCCCGCAGGCATCGGCAATCTCCCGGAACTTCTGGAAGTCAATGGCCCGGGGGTAGGCGCTGGCCCCGGCCACAATCAGCTTGGGCTTCTCCTTCATGGCCAGGTCCATCACCTTGTCGTAATGGATGCGGCCCGTGTCCGGCTCTACCCCATAGGCCACAAAATTGTACAGGGCGCCGGACATATTGACCGGGGAGCCGTGGGACAGGTGCCCGCCCTCGGAGAGGTTCATGCCCAGCACTGTGTCCCCAGGCTGCAGAAAGGCAAAGTAAACCGCCAGATTGGCCTGGGCCCCTGAGTGGGGCTGCACGTTGGCGTGGTCCGCCCCAAAAAGCCTGCAGGCCCGGTCCCGGGCAATGTCCTCCGCAATATCCACGCACTGGCAGCCGCCGTAGTACCGGTGGGCCGGGTAGCCCTCCGCGTACTTGTTGGTGAGCACCGTGCCCATGGCAGCCATTACCGCCGGAGAGACAATGTTCTCCGAGGCAATCAGCTCCAGGTTGCGGCGCTGGCGGTGCAGCTCTTTTTCCATGGCCTGGCCCACCTGGGGGTCGGTTTCTGATACAAAGCCAATGGTATCCATAAGGTTATCGAACATGACAGGTACCTCCCAAATTTCAATGGTATAATCTTAGTATATAGTTTAGCCTGCTTATTTTTGGGGAAAGATCCCCTCCGCCAGGCGGACAAACCGGTCCGGCTCCTTCAAGGCCCGGGGCTCTCCCTTCCACCAGCCGGTAATCCAGTTGGCCCCGGCGGAAAGCTCCTGGCCGTCCTGCAGGGTATAGGTGATGGTCACGTCCGGGCCCGCCTGCACCGAGCTCTCCGGGGGCGGGGTGAAGGGCT
The DNA here is from genome assembly GCA_910588415.1 of uncultured Oscillospiraceae bacterium. Taxonomy (GTDB): domain Bacteria; phylum Bacillota; class Clostridia; order Oscillospirales; family Acutalibacteraceae; genus Acutalibacter. The sequence continues at coordinate 3,707 of CAJUPK010000032.1, forward strand.
GAAAGCTGAGGGAGTTTATAAGCTTTACCGCCAGCCCAATCTTCTCCGGGTCTGTGCAGGTCTGCTCCCCGCCCTCTGCCCAAGTCACGGTAATGCTGGCCACATCCTTTGGATGGGGCGCGCCCCACACAGGCACGCCGTTTTTCATCACAAAGAGGACCGTAACCACCGCGCAGGTGAGCAGCACCCCCGCTATGGTGCGCAAAAGGCCCTCCTTCTTCACAGCAGCTTGCCCCGCTCCCCGGCTATTTTATCCAGCAGCCGGTGGGCCGCCTCCTCTTTGCTGAGCAGGTCCAGGGCCTCCTCCCCCTCCCGGGTGATCAGGGTCAGCACATTGGTAGAGCCTCCAAAGCCCGCCCCCTCTTGGGTAAGGGAATTGGCGGCCACCAGGTCCAGGTTTTTCCCCCAGAGCTTTTTCCGGCTGTTCTCTATAAGGTTCTCTGTCTCCATACTGAACCCGCACAGAAACTGGCCTGGTCTTTTATGCTCTCCCAGATAGGCAAGGATATCCTGGGTGCGCTCTAAAGAGAGGGTCATGCCCTCCCCCGGGGTTTTCTTTATCTTGTGGGCCGCTGTCTCCGCCGGGCGGTAGTCCGCCACTGCCGCCGCCTTGACGACCACGTCCTGTTCCCCTGCCCGGGCTGTCACTGCCTGGAACATCTCCTGGGCTGTCACCACATCCACCACATCCACAAAGGCGGGCTTTTTCAGGTTTGTGGGGCCTGTGACCAGCGTGACTTTTGCCCCCCGGGCCGCTGCTGCCCGGGCAATCTCGTACCCCATTTTTCCGGAGGAGTGGTTGGTGAGAAAACGCACCGGGTCCAGGGCCTCCTGGGTGGGGCCAGCAGTAACCAGCAGCCGCACCCCCGCCAGGTCCTTTTTATAGCGGATGGCATGGTCCACTGCCTCCAGCAAATCCTCGGGCTCCGGCATTTTTCCCAGGCCCACCGCCCCGCAGGCCAGTCGTCCGCTGGCGGGGTCAAGCACCTGCCAGCCGTACTGGCGCAGGATGCGGAGATTGTCCTGGGTGACGGGGTTCTGGTACATGCGGGTGTTCATGGCCGGGGCGACGAGCTTGGGGCAGTCGCAGGCCAGGATGGTGGTGGAGAGCATGTCGTCCGCTATGCCGTGGGCAGCCTTGGCGATGATGTTGGCCGTGGCCGGGGCCACGATCAGCCCGTCCGCCTTGTCAGCCAGGGCCACATGCTCCACATGGCTTTGAAAGTTCCGGTCGAAGGTGTCCACCATGGCCCGGTTGTGGGTAAGGGACTCGAAGGTGTGGGGGCCAATGAACTGGGTGGCGTTTGGGGTAAGCACCACCTCCACGTTATATCCCCGCTGGGTCAGCTTAGAGGCCAGCGCCGCCGACTTGTAGCAGGCAATGCCCCCTGTAACTCCCAGCACAACAGTTTTCTTTTCCAATGGTTTTCTCCTCTTTATGACGAAATTTGACATTCATACTTTATCAGTATACCAAAAGATGGGGACAATGTAAAGGGCAGCCGCAAGATATTTGGCGGACTTTTTGAAAATCTCCGGTTTCAGAGTCTGTTTGAAACCTTTGAAACCCTGTGGCTGGAAGCAGCGCCTTCCGCGTCAAAAGCCCGGGTTTTTTCTGGAGTCCCCCAGTCCCTAGAGTCTGATTTAAAACTCCGAAATACTGTCTGTTTTGACCAGAACTGGAGCTTTCGGTGTCAAAAATCCTCGAAAGGCGGCAGCCTTTCTTGCGGTTTTTTCCTTGAAATCCCTCATTTCTAGCCAATAATCCAGCATTTCTCCGGTTTTCAAACAGACTCTAGCCAGAAGCCCCGCGTTTCTTTGATTTTCAGGCAGGCTCCAGGGGTGGTCCGGGGGCAATTCCTTGCTTTGCTTCATACATCCAGCCCTTTCCCTATTTTCAGGCAGACGATAGTCCTGCAAAAGTCTTGCAAATTTCGCGAGAAGGGGGTATAATAGACTGGCTTGGGGCTTTCGTCCCGGCCCATACCCAGCGGATGGGACCGGAAATGGGAAAAAACCGGGCATACTACAAATTCGCTGCACCGGCCTATGCCGGGCAACAGGAGGTAATTTTTATGACAAACTCATCCACCGCTCCACGCCGCGCCGATTTGCAGGGCCTGGTTTTAACCGCCCTGTTTACGGCCATTTTGCTTCTTATGGGCTTTACGCCCCTGGGACTCATCGACCTGCCCATCATCAAAGCCACCATTCTGCATGTGCCGGTAATCATCGCCTCTATCCTGCTGGGGCCCAAGAAGGGCGCCTTTTTAGGGGGCGTGTTTGGGGCCATCAGCCTGTGGAAAAACACCATGGCCCCCAGCCTGCTGAGCTTTGCCTTCTCCCCCTTTGTGCCCCTGCCCGGAGAGGCCGGCGGCTCTTGGTGGGCCCTGGTAATCTGCTTTGTGCCCCGGATCCTGGTGGGCGTGGTCCCCTGGTTTGTGGTGAAGCTTTTCGGGCTGCTTCCGGGCAATCCCACTGCTCTGCGGACCGTGGGCTGCGTGTTTGCGGGGGCGATTGGCTCGGCAGTCAACACGGCTTTGGTGATGGGCCTGATGGGCCTGACCCTGGGAGGCTCCTTCGCGGCGGCCCAGGGCATTGCGGCAGACGCGGTGTGGGGAGGAATTCTCGCCATTGTGTTTGCCAACGGCATTCCAGAGGCCCTGGCGGCAGCGGTGATTGCCCCGCCCGTGTGCCTGGGGCTGCGCAAAGCCCTTTCCATCATTCCAATAAAAGAGGGACACAGCAAATGATACTGACCATTGATATTGGCAATACCAACACCGTGCTGGGGTGCTGGAGGGACAGCCGCCTGGCCCTGACCCTGCGCCTGCACACCAGCCGGGACCAGACCGCGGACGAATACTGCCTGCTGATTGGCAACCTGCTCTCCAGCCGGGGCGTGGACCCCAGGGACTTGACCGGGGGGATCCTCTCCAGCGTGGTGCCAGAGCTGCGCAATGTGATGAAAGTGGCCATGGAGCAGCTGACCGGGAAGACCTTTCTCTGTGTGGGGGCCGGGCTGAAGACCGGACTGAACATCCGCATGGACAATCCGGCCCAGCTGGGCGCGGACCTGGTGGTGGACGCGGTGGCCTCTTTGGCCAAATACCAGCCTCCCCTGGTGATTTTTGACATGGGCACTGCCACCACCATGTCTGTGATTGACCCGGAGGGAATCTACCGGGGCGGCCTGATCATTCCCGGGCTGCGGCTCTCTGTAGACGCTCTCAGCGCCCGGGCGGCCCAGCTGCCCTACATCCACCTGGGCAAGCCCCAGCGGTTTATTGGCAGCAACACCATTGACTGTATGCAGGCCGGGGCTGTGTACGGCAGCGCCTTGATGATTGACGGGCTGATTGCCCGCACAGAGGAGGAGTTGGGCCAGCCTGTAACCGCGGTGGCTACCGGCGGCCTGATGGCCCTCATCCATCCATACTGCCGCAGGTCCCTGCATTATGACGAGAATCTGATGCTGGAGGGGCTTTACATCCTGTACCGGAAAAACGCGGGAAAGGACTGAGCCGCTTTTCCCCGGCATAAAGGCCCCCAGGGCAAGACAAAACGCTTCAGCTCCCTTTTCCGGGGTCTGAAGCGTTTTGCGCTGGCCGGGGCGCCGTCAGCCCTTTGCCTGGGGCGTTTCCAGCGCGTTTTTGCAGTATTGCTCCAGCTCCTCTTTGGTCTGCAGCTTTACCCCGCTCTGGACGATCTGGGCCTTCAGCACCTGGGGCAGCGAGTCAAAATAGGTTTGGGCCTGCATGTCAAAGCCCTGCTTCTGGTTTTCCATACAACTCATCCCTTTCCTTTTCGGCTTCACAGAAAAGGATTCCCCCCTGCGGGGCTTTTCATACGCGGGCTTTGGCCCTCCGGAAAGAAAACTTCCGCCAAGTTGGGAGGAGAGGTTGTAGTTTCAGGAATTTTGTGGTAAAATGGATAATGCATGACTTTGTATATACAGGCGGGATGGGGTCCGGGCGCCGGAGTTTATTTCTCCCGGCGGGCAGGGGAGGAGATAACTCCCTGCTTTTTGTGGCAAAATACGGTTTGTCCCGTACAGACCGCCCATAAACATACAGGCAAGCTTTCAAGTCAAATCGATTCGGGGAAAATGAGGGAGGGCTTTTATATGACCAGACGGGAAGCCAGGGAGCAGGCCTTTTGTCTGCTGTTTGAGCAGACAGTGGCAGGCGGCTCTATGGAGGAAATTCTGCAGGCCGCCAACCAGGCCAGGGACCTGGCGCCAAACTCTTTTGCGGAATCCCTGGCCTTTGGGGTAGAGGAACACCAGGAGCAGCTGGACCAGGCCATCAGCCAGAACCTGCGGGGCTGGTCCCTGCGGCGGCTCTCTAAGGTGGCGCTGACCCTTTTGCGCATGGCCGCCTACGAGCTGCTGTACTCCAAGGACGTGCCCGGCAAGGTGGCCATCAACGAGGCGGTTGAGCTGGCCAAGCGCTACGGCGGCCAGGGGGACTCCGCCTATATCAACGGGGTGCTGGGGTCCCTGGCCAGGGGAGGCCAACAGACCGATGGGTCCGCCTCCTCGCCGGAGGAACCCGCCCAGGACAGCCCGGAGGCCGGGAGCCTATGAAGAGCCTGGGCCTGGACACCAGCAACTACACCACCTCCGCCGCGCTGTTCGACGGACAGGCTGTTCTGGAAAACCGGAGGCTCCCCCTGCCTGTGCCCCCAGGGGCCCGGGGGCTGCGGCAGAGCGACGCTGTGTTTCACCACACCCGCCAGCTGCCCGGCCTGCTGAAGGGGCTGCTGCCCCAGGAGGGGCTGGGGGTGATAGGGGCCTCTATGGCCCCCCGCCAGGCGGAAGGCTCCTATATGCCCTGCTTTCTCACAGGCAAGGGCTTTGCCCAGGTGATTGGCGCGGCCCTGGATATTCCGGCGGAGCTGTTTTCCCACCAGCAGGGGCACCTTGCCGCCGCCCTCTACTCGGCCGGGCGGCTGGACCTGTTGGACCGGACTTTTCTGGCCTTTCACGTATCCGGCGGCACCACAGAGGCCCTGATTGCCTCCCCTGGCCCCCATGGGCCGGACGCAGAGCTTGCCGCCCGCTCCCTGGACCTGAAGGCAGGCCAGGCTGTGGACCGGGTGGGGGTGGCCCTGGGGCTGGCCTTTCCCTGCGGGCCGGAGCTGGAACAGCTGGCTCTGCGGTGGCCGGAAAAAGTGCGGGTAAAGCCCGTTCTGCGGGGAGCGGACTGCTCCCTCTCCGGCATTGAGAACCAGTGCATGGCCATGCTGCGCCGAGGCCGTCCCCCGGAGGAGACCGCCCGGTTCTGCCTGGAGTCCATTGCCGCCGCTTTAGAGGCCATGTGCGCCGCCCTGCTGGAGGAGCACGGCCCCCTGCCCCTGGTGTTTTCCGGCGGGGTGTGCAGCTGTTCCATTTTGCGGGAGAGGCTCTCCCGCCGCTTTGGGGCCCTGTTTGCCGCGCCGGAGTTTTCCAGCGACAACGCCGCCGGGGCGGCTATTCTAGCATATAGGACGAGGTTTGGGTTATGAGTGCAACGATACTGACAGTCTCACAGGTCAACCGCTTTCTGAAGTCCCTGATTGAAGGGGACGGCCGGCTTTCTGATATTCTGATTGCCGGGGAAATCTCCAATCTCACGGTGAACCAGCGGTCCGGCCACATGTATTTCTCCCTAAAGGACGAGAGCTCTGTGCTCAAGGCAGTGATGTTCGCCAGCGCTGCCCGGCGGCTGGCCTTTGCCCCGGCGGACGGGATGCGGGTGATTCTGCGGGGCCGGGTGGCGGTCTACGAGCCCAGCGGGCAGTACCAGCTGTACGGGGAGACCATGCAGCCCGATGGCGTGGGCGCCCTGGCCCTGGCCTTTGACCAGCTGAAGGAGCGGCTGGCGGAGGAGGGACTGTTCGACCGGGCCCGGAAGCGGCCCCTGCCCCCCTATCCCCAGCGGATTGGGGTGATTACCTCCCCTACCGGGGCGGCTGTGCAGGACATTCTGCAGATTCTGGGCCGCCGCTGGCCTGTGGCCGAGGTGGTTTTCTGCCCGGTGCAGGTGCAGGGCGACGCTGCTGTGCCCCAGCTGATTTTGGCCCTGGAGGAGCTGAACCACCGGGACGCCTGCGATGTGATCATCCTAGGCCGGGGGGGCGGCTCTATGGAGGACCTGTGGGCCTTCAACAACGAGAGCCTGGCCCGCACAGTGGCCTGGTCCCACATTCCGGTGGTGTCGGCGGTGGGCCATGAGACGGATTTTACCATCTGCGATTTTGCCGCTGACCTGCGGGCCCCCACCCCCAGCGCCGCCGCAGAGCTGTGTACCCCTGTGCTGCAGGACGAGCTGGACGCTGTTCTGGCCTATCACCAGTATTTCCAGGACAAGGCCCTGGGGATTTTGGCCCATATGCGGCAAAGGGTGGACCTGCTGGTACAGGCCTCTCCCCTAAGCCGGCCAGGCAGCTATGTGCCCCTGCGCCGGAATGTTCTGGACACTCTCTCCGCCAGGCTGAAAACCTGCTGCCAGGAGCGGTTTCACCAAGACCGCCGGGAGCTGGCGGTACTCTCCGGCAAGCTGGACGCCATGAGTCCCTTGAAGGTGCTGGCCCGGGGCTATTCGGTGGTATACCACCAGGGCCGGGTCCTGCGGGACCTGGAGGCTCTGCCCCCTGGGGAGGAAGTGCTGATACAGGCCGAAAAGGGAAAGCGGCCGGCAAAGCTCTTATAAAGGGATGGTTCCATGGAACCCAGGCACATCCCGCGCTTGTTTTGGATTTTTAGGATACAGGAAACACAGCCACCATAGAAAGGATTTTGAGAATGCCCGCAAAGAAACTGAAATTTGAGGACGCCATGGCCCGTCTGCAGGAGATTGTGACCCGGCTGGAGGCGGGAGACGCGCCTTTGGAAGAGGCCCTGCAGCTGTTTGAAGAGGGGGCAAAGCTCTCTGCCCTATGCTACAACACCCTGGACCGCGCTGAGCTGAAGGTGCGGGAACTGACGGCCCTGCAGCCGGAGGAGAGCCGCGATGATGGATAACTACCGCCGGGCTGTGGAGGCAGCCCTGGAAAAGCTTTTGCCGCCTCCCCCAAAAGGAGACCCTGCCGCTGTTGTGGCAGAGGCCATGCGGTACAGCCTGCTGGCAGGGGGAAAACGGGTGCGGCCTGTGCTGACCCTGGCCTTCTGCCAGCTGTGCGGGGGCAGCTGGCGGGACGCCATGCCCCTGGCCTGCGCTGTAGAGATGGTTCACACCTACTCCCTCATCCACGACGACCTGCCCTGTATGGACGACGACGACCTGCGCCGGGGCCGTCCCACCTGCCACAAGGTCTATGGAGAGGCCATGGCCCTGCTGGCTGGGGACGGCCTGCTGACTTTGGCCTTTGACACTGCCCTGTGCTTCTATGACCCGGCCCGGGGCGCTGGAGCTGCCCGGACCCTTGCCCGGCTGGCAGGATACCGGGGCATGGTGGGCGGCCAGTGCGTGGACCTTTCCACCCAGGGAAAGGCCGCGGATCTCTCCCTGCTGCAAACCATGGACCAGGGCAAGACCGTGGCCCTGATAGAGGCTGCCTGCCGGATGGGCTGCATGGCCGCCAGCGCGGACCGGGAGGCCCTCTCCGCTGCCAGCCGGTATGCCCAGGGGGTGGGCATGGCCTTCCAGATTCGGGACGACCTGCTGGATGTGCTGGGGGACGCCCATAAGCTGGGGAAAAACACAGGCATGGACGCGGCCCGGGACAAGACCAACTATGTGAGCCTTTTAGGCCTGGAGGCTGCCCAGCAGCAGGTGGACGCCTACACCCAACAGGCGGTGGAGGCCCTGGAGGCTTTTGAGGGGGACAGCCGCTTTCTGCGGGAGTTCGCCCTGTCCCTGGCCGGGCGGGAGGCCTGATGGAGCCAGCGCAGGCAGCGGAAGCGGTCTCCCGCCGGGTGCCGGAGGACTGGCAGGGGGCCACGGTAAAGAGATTCGCCCGGGAATACCTGGGGCTCTCTGCCAAGGCCCTGGCTGGCCAGAAAACCGACGGCGGCATTTTGGTCAACGGCCAGCCCGCCCGGGCCAATACAGTGCTGCAACCAGGGGACTGCCTGGCCTTTCCCCTGCTGCCAGAGGAGATGAACTACCCTGCGGTTCCCCTGCCTGTGGCGGTCCTCTATGAAGACCGGGACTTCCTGCTCATCGACAAACCCCCGGGTATGCCTGTCCACCCATCCCCTGGACACGACCAGGACAGCCTGCTGAACGCGGCTGCCTGGCACTACAGGCAGACCGGGCAGAGCCACCGGGTGCGCCCCCTGTACCGGCTGGACAAGGACACCAGCGGCGTGCTGCCCCTGGCCAAGCACCGGATGGCGGCAGGCGCGGACCTGCAAAAGCTGTATCTGGCTGTGTGCCAGGGGGAACTCTCTGGCCGGGGCGCCATCCGGCTGCCCATTGGCCTGCGGGAGGGCAGTAAGATCCAGCGGGCCTGCGGCCATGGCCCTGGTTTTCAGCCAGCCTGCACTCACTGGCAGGCCCTGGGCTGCCAGGAGGGCCACACCCTGCTGGTCCTAAAGCTGGAAACCGGACGCACCCACCAGATCCGGGTCCACCTGGCCCATATGGGCCACCCTTTGGCCGGGGACGACCTGTACGGCGGCAGTCTGCGCCGTCTCTCCCGGCAGGCCCTGCACTGCGCCTGGCTGCGCATGGCCTGCCGGACCCTGGACTTTTGCCATACCTTTGCGGCAAAGCCGCCCCAGGACCTGCTTCACGCTTTTCCCTGGGCGCGGGAGATTCTGGACAATGCACGGAAGGGAGACGCGGACCAATATGCCTGAAGATACGCTGAAAATCCTGCCGCTGAGTCGGGAAAACTGGGGGGACATCAACCGGGCCAACCAGCCCTTCCCCCTGATTGGAAGACTGAAGCCAGCCTTTCAGGACGGCCAGTGGAGCTTTACCGAGGAGCTGTTTTCCCAGCCCGGCACCAAAGCCTATGAAAACGACAGCGAGGACTTTTTTGCCCAGCACATGGACAACCCCCACAAGGCTGCCTATCTGGCCTACCGCGGCAGCCTGTGCGTGGGCCAGCTGGTATTGCGGAAGGACTGGAACGGCTACGCCTTTATAGAGGATATCTGCGTGGCCCAAAAGGCCCGGGGCCAGGGCGTGGGCACTGCCCTGGTACAAAAAGCAGCGGAATGGGCCAAGGAACAGGGGCTTTCCGGCCTGGCCCTGGAAACCCAGGACACCAATCTGCTGGCCTGCCGTTTTTATCTGCGGCAGGGGTTTCAAATTGGGGGAATCAACACTCTGTTTTACAGAAATTTTTCCCCGCCCGTCTGCGGCGAGACCGCTGTTTTCTGGTATCTGCCATTCTGAAAGGAGGCTTTCTTATGCCCGCCTGTTTGACCCACTTTACCTTTGCCAACGAGGTTTTAAAGCGCTTGGAGGAGCCTGCTCTTGACCCCTGCGCCTATGCCTGGGGCGCCCAGGGGCCGGATTTTCTCTTCTGCCACCGGTATTTCCAGGCCGCCCTGCAAAAGGGCCTGGGCTCCCTGCGGGAATATGGCTCTGCCCTGCACAAGACCCCGCCCTCCCGAACCCTCTCCGCCATGCGGGATTTTCTGGCCCAGCACCCGGACCCCAGCTACCGCTGGTATATGCGAGGCTTTCTCTGCCACTATGCCCTGGACTCCACCGCCCATCCCTATATAAACGCCCGGGCAGAGGAGCTGGCGGCCCAGCGGCCCCCGGAGAACCCCTCCACCATGCACGGGGAGATAGAAGCCGCCCTGGACGCCATTGTGCTTCGCTGGAAGACCGGGGCCCTGCCCTCCGAGGTGAAGCTGGGAGACATGTTCCCCAAAAACGAGGGGGTGCAGCGGAAGATTGCCTGCCTCTACCGGGAGCTGCTCTTTCAGGTCTACGGCGGGGAGGCAGCCCAGGAGGACCTGTACCAAGCCACCCGGGACGCTCATTTTGTGTTTGCCTGCTCCACAGACCGCACAGGACTGAAGCGCCTGCTGTTCAGCGCTTTGGAAAAGGGCCGTCCCCGCTATGTGACCTCCCACCTGGTCCCCTTGACCGAGGACCCGGACATGGACTATGCCAATCTGCAGCAAAATCCCTGGACCTGGCAGGGGCAGGAGAGCCGCCAGGACTTTTTCCAGCTGTATGAACAGGCCCTGGACCTGGCCCTGCGCCTGAGCCGGGAGCTGGACACCGTGGACTTTGCCGCCGTTACCCAGGAGAAGCCCTTTGGCTGACAGGGGGATTTTCTCAGGCCAAGCGGCGGGCGGCTTAGGTCTTCCCCCCGGGGTTCCTGGGCTTTTCCAGCTGTGTACAGCTTGACAAACTCTCCTACAGGTGGTATAGTATGTGTAAGTAACACGCTAAAGCTATGGGATTTGAGAGCGAAGGAAAAAGTTTTGTCCATTTTTTCAAAAGTGGCAGAGCGCGCCTTAGCAGAGTCTCGCGGCCTTGCCGGAGTGCGCGAACTGTGCGCACGGAGGCTGTATGTGTGCTTCAATCTTTTAGCCATTTTCAAAGAAAATGGCTAAGTAGCGGCTTTCGCCGCTTGTCTGACGACGTTTCTGGCGCTAAAGCGCAAGGCCGTGGAGCGCTGCTCCACACCACGCAGCCTTTGAAAAGGCTGGCGAAACTTTTCCCTCCGCTCTCAAAAAACACGGCTTTGAAAGCCAGACAGACGGCTGCTTGGCAAGGCCATACAGAATTTGAAATTTCCCTGCGTAAAACCGCACCCTTTCAAAGCCATTTGATCGGGTGCTCCCTTCTTTTTTGTACATATGCGCCGGGAGTTTTTAAGATTGGGGAATTTCGTATGCTTACTATCGACAAAATCTTTCAGGCCTCTGTGGTGCTGAAACACATTGTGCGCCATACGGAAATTGTACATACCGAGGGCATTACAGCGGACTGCTCTTTATACCTAAAGCCAGAAAACCTGCAGAAAACCGGCTCTTTTAAGCTGCGGGGCTCTGGCTACAAAATCTCCATGCTCTCCCAGGAGGAAAAGGCCCGGGGGGTAATTGCCTGCTCGGCCGGCAACCACGCCCAGGGGGTGGCCCTGGCTGCCACCAAGGCGGGGGTTCCCTCCCTCATCTGCCTGCCGGACAGCGCGCCCATCTCCAAAATAGAGGCCACCAAAAAGTACGGCGCCCAGGTCTGCCTGGTGGAAGGGGTCTATGACGACGCCTACCAAAAGGCCCTGGAGCTGCGGGAGGAAAAGGGCTACACCTTTGTCCACCCCTTTGACGACGAGGACGTGATTGCCGGCCAGGGCACCATTGGCCTGGAGATTGTCCAGGAGATCAATGACATTGACGCGGTGATTGTCCCTGTGGGCGGGGGCGGGCTGATCTCCGGCGTGGCCTGCGCCATCAAGGCCATGAACCCCTCCATCAAGGTGTACGGCGTTCAGGCCGCTGGTGCGCCCAGCATGTTCCAGTCCGTGAAGAACGGGGCCATCGGCTGCTTGGACAGCGTCTCCACCATTGCGGACGGCATTGCGGTGAAGCAGCCGGGAGAACACACCTTTCAGCTGGTGCAGAAGTACGTGGACGACATTGCCCTGGTCACAGAGGATGAGATCTCCTCGGCCATTCTGGCCCTGATTGAAAAGCAGAAGATGATTGCCGAGGGGGCCGGGGCAGCCTCTGTGGCAGCGGCCATGTTCCGCAAGTTCCCCCTAGAGGGCAAGCGGGTGGTCAGCCTGGTCTCCGGCGGCAACATTGATGTGACCATCCTCTCCCGGGTGATCGAGCGGGGCCTGATGAAGTCCGGCCGGTCCAGCACCTTGGTCATCGAGCTGATCGACAAGCCCGGCCAGCTGCAGAATGTCTCCCGGATTATTGCCGAGCAGGGCGGCAATGTGACCAGCGTGCAGTATGAGCGGACAGGAGAGATCGAGAGCGTCAACGGCTGCTATCTCAAGATTGGCATGGAGACCAAAAACTACAGCCATGTGCAGCAGATTGCCCAGGCCCTGACAGCAAACGGTTTCAAGCTGGTGGAAAAAGGGCATGGCTGCAGCCCCCAGTAGAAATGGGGGGAGGCGGGCCCCGTGCCTGGATATGGCGCCAGCCAAGCTGGAGGCCAGGCCGGAAGCCAGGCGGATAGATGAACGGATCAGCGCCCTGTTTCCAGGCCGCGGCATAGGCATATACATATAGAAATAAGAATATATCAGGAGGACTATATCATGAATAAATTAGCCAGAAGACTTGCATGGATAGCCGTGGGGGCGGCTGCAGGAGCCGCCTGCTACCACCTGACCAAAAAAAAGCGGCCCCAGGAGGCCTCCAGTCCCAGCCTGCTGCACAGCGGCACCCGCACCATTGAGACAGAGCGGCTGATCCTGCGCCGCTTTAAGACAGAGGACGCCCCGGCCGTGTACAACAACTGGGCCCATGACCCGGATGTGACCAAATATCTGACCTGGGAGCCCCATGTAAGCCCCGAGGCCACCGCCGAGGTGCTGGAGGACTGGGAGGGCCGCTATGAGAACGGCTCTTACTACAACTGGGCCATTGTCCTCAAAAAGCTGGGCGAGCCCATTGGCTCTATCAGCGTGGTAGAACAAAACGACGACCTGAAGAAAGCCCATGTGGGCTACTGCATTGGCAAGTCCTGGTGGCACCAGGGGATTATGAGCGAGGCCTTCTCCGCGGTGATCCGCTATCTGTTCAGCGAGGGCTACCAGCGCATAGACAGCCGCCACGACCCCCGCAACCCCCACTCGGGCCATGTTATGGAGAAATGCGGCCTGAAGTACGAGGGAACCCTGCGCAGCTATGACTGGAACAACCAGGGCTACTGCGACGCCTGCTTCTACTCCATTTTGGCCAGCGAATACCAGAAAGGAAGGTAACGCCCATGACTCTTAGCGGCGCGGATATTATTGTGAGAACGCTCATCGAGCAGGGCTGCGACACGGTGTTTGGCTATCCCGGCGGGCAGATCATCCATGTGTACGACTCCCTGTATAAGTACCAGAGCGAGCTGCGGCACGTGCTGGCCGCCCACGAGCAGGGCGCTGCCCATGCCGCCGACGGCTATGCCCGGGCCAGCGGCAGGCCCGGGGTGGTGATTGCCACCTCTGGGCCTGGGGCCACCAACCTGGTCACGGGCATTGCCACGGCCTACCTGGACTCTGTGCCCCTGGTGGCCATCACGGGCAATGTGCCCAGCTACCAGCTTGGCACAGACAGCTTTCAGGAGATTGACATTACGGGCATTACCCTGCCCATCACCAAGCACAACTACGTGGTGGGCCGGGTGGAAGAGCTGGCGGACACCATCCGGGAGGCCTTTAAGCTGGCCATGTCTGACAGGCCCGGGCCTGTGCTGGTGGATGTTCCCAAAGACATTCAGATCGCCCAATGCGAATATGAGCCCAAGCCCCCTGCGGCGGCAGCGGAGAAGTTCTCTGCCAAGGATGTGCGCATCCAGGCAGCGGCGGAGTGCATCAACAAGGCCCAGCAGCCCTACGTCTATTTTGGCGGGGGACTGATCAACTCTGACGCGGAGGAGGAGCTTCTCCTTCTGGCGGACCGGATCGACGCACCCATTGGCTGCTCTTTTATGGGCATTTCCGGAATTCCCACCAGCCATCCGCGCTTTTTGGGGATGCAGGGTATGCACGGGCACTACGCCTCCTCCATGGCCATGCACCACGCGGACTGCATCATTGCCCTGGGCGTGCGCTTTAACGACCGGGTGACCGGCAACCGGGAGAAATTTGCCACCAAGGCCCAGATCGTCCACATTGATGTGGACGGCGCGGAGCTCTCTAAAAACATCTCCCCTGCCCACGCCCTGCGGGGAGATTTGAAGCTCACGCTGCAGAAGCTGCTGCCCCTGATTGAGCAGAAGCAGCTGCCCCGGTGGCAGCAGGCGGTCAGCCAGCTGAAAAATGACGAGCAGTGGTCCCTGGACCACCGGGAGGGCCTGACCCCCCGCAGCGCCTTGCTGGCCCTGAACCGCTATACCAAGGGCCAGCTTCCTGTGGCCACGGATGTGGGTCAGCACCAGATGTGGTCTGCCCAGACCCTGGAGTTCCGGCAGAAGCGGCGGTTCATCTCCAGCGGCGGCCTGGGCACCATGGGCTTTGGCCTGGGGGCGGCCATAGGGGCCCAGCTGGCCACGGGCCAGACCACGGTGCTGGTCACCGGGGACGGCAGCTTTGGCATGTGCTTAAACGAGCTGGCCACAGCGGTTCACGAAAAGCTGCCCATTGTGATTCTGCTGCTGAACAACGGGGTGCTGGGCATGGTGCGCCAGTGGCAGACCCTGTTTTTTGACAAGCATTACTCCAATACCATCCTGGACAGGCAGACGGACTTTGTGGCCCTGTGCAGGGCCTTTGGGGCCCAGGCGGTCCGGGCCGCTGACCTGGACCAGCTGGAAAAGGCCCTGCAGGCCGCTTTTCAAAGCAGCGGGCCCTATCTGATTGAGTGCCTGATTGACAAGGACGAGTTTGTGCTGCCCATGCTGCCCCCTGGCGGCAGTATGGACGATATCATTACAAAGGTGGGTGACTGATATGGAGAGCTTTACCCTGGCTGTGCTGGTGCAGAACCAGTTCGGCGTGCTGAACCGGGTGACCAGTATGTTCCGGCGGCGCAGGTTTAATATCACCAGCCTGAGCGTCAGCGTGACAGAGTCGGACACCCGGTCGCGGATCACCATCACCGCGGACGGCGGGGGCCGGGACAAGGAGCAGCTGATCGACCAGCTCTATAAACTCCCGGTGGTGGTGTCCATTGCGGAGATCAAGGTGGAGGAGTGCGTCACCTGCGAGCTGCTGCTTTTAAAGGTCCAGAACAAGCCGGAGCTGAGAAGCGACATCCACGCCGCGGCCGAGGCCTTTGGGGCGAAGATTGTGGACTACACCCGGGATTCGGTGGTGCTGCAGATGGTGGGCACTGCCCGGAACATCGACGCGTTTATTGAGGTCATGCAGGATTACTCTGTTTTGGAGATCTGCCGCACAGGCGTCATCTCTCTGGAGCGGGGCGCCATGACCATTGAGAAAAAGGCGGAGATCTACTGATTTCCGTCCCGCAGGCATACACACAGCGGACGCGGAAAACCAGGGCTCTGGGCGGGGAGGTCCTGCCCCTTTCCTGGGCG